>JBJKRS010000074.1:0-14800 GCA_046704525.1 Thermoplasmataceae archaeon | reverse complement strand
CTACAGTAATTGGGGAGACGCCCCAGGACTCTCCCATCTTCCAGGAGGAGATTTTCGGCCCGGTAATCGGCGCTGCAAGGGTCACGGACAAGGATGATATGTTCAGCATGGCCAACGATTCCAAGTACGGCCTGTCGTCCTACCTGTTCACCAAAGATTCCGACCTTGTGTTCCAGGCATCCGAGAAGATAAGGTTCGGGGAACTTTACATAAACACTCCCGGGCCAGAGGAATCGCAGGGATACCACACAGGATTCAGGCTCACCGGCCAGGCGGGCGAGGGTTCCAGGTACGGAATCGAGGAGTATGTTAAGCTCAAGAATGTCTATGTAGGTTATTCCGGGAAGGATCTGCACATAGACACCGTCAGGGAGGATCTGTTCGACTGACACTCACTCGTTTATTATGCCAGTTCCGCCGTCAATTGATATCCGGGTGCCTTCAGGAATTTCCCGGACAATCTTCGTGTTGAAGACAACAGTCTTGCCTTTCCCTGCTAGGAAGTCCTTGTCCTCGTTGGATATGTCGATTGTGAAGATTATCCCCCGGAAACTGGATGCGACTTTTTCCCTGTCCCATCCGCGCTCTGAGACCAGGAGTATATCTCCTTTCCCGTTCTGGCTCCTCGTTAGAAAACCCTGAAGCGATGGGCCGATGGGGTATCCCCTTGCTGCAAAGGAGCCGACAGTCATGACCCGTACGTCATTTGTGCCGCCAAAGAGGAAATATGGGGCCCCTGAAGTGACAACAATCCTGTCACCCTTCTCGAAATGGTTGTGGCTCTCTATGAATGACACTGCGTCCACCAGGTCGGTTGTCTTCCTGAACTCCTCTGGCATGCAGATCGGTATTACGCCGCGAAGGAGATTGAGTTCTCGACCCACTTTGCCTCTTGTTACAGCTGCATAAATTGGGACGTCAGGCCGCACAGCGGATATCATCTTTACTGTGTTCCCTGTCTGGGTGAAAGCCAGTATGGCATTGGCCTGAATTTCTTTGGAAATGATTTTTGATGCCCGCGCAATGGAATACGCCACCCTGTTGCCCAGGAACTCATCGGGCTCCTGAAAACTACTGTGAGAAGCTTCCACGTAACCGGCAATCCTGGAAAGATACCCCACTGCATCTGCGGGATGTTTCCCTATTGCCGTTTCCTCAGAGAGCATGACTGCGTCGGCATTGTCCAGTATGGCATTTGTAACATCAGATACCTCTGCCCTTGTGGGAGAGGACGACTCCACCATGGACTCAAGCATCTGAGTCGCCACAATTGTTGGCACGCCATGCCGGTGGGACTCAAGTATGATTCTCTTCTGGGCCAGGGCGACATCTTCAAGGGGCATCTCGACCCCGAGGTCTCCTCTTGCCACCATTATGTAATCTGAAACTTCACTGATTGAGGCTATATTGTTGAACCCGCTCTTTGTCTCTATCTTGGATACTATGTACGCATTGTCGTTCTGTTCATAGAGCAGCCTCTGGAGATGTGTGACGTTGGTACGATCCTGGACAAAGGAGAGTGCGTAGAATTCTGCTCCACATTCGACCCCTTCCTTCAGGAAAGCCATATCCCGGTCGGTTAGCACTCCCAGATCGAGAAACCGGCCAGGAACATTCACCCTGCTCCTGTTCCTCAGTGTTCCAGAGGTTTCAGCGGAGATTGTTGCAGAATCGCCAGACACACTTTTGACACTGAATTTTACGGCTCCGTCGCTCATTACTACCTGATCCCCGTCTCTGAGGCTCCCGAACATCGACGGGTAGTTGATCTTTATTTCAGCCCCGGAGGCATCGCCTGCCGAGATTTTGTAATCCTTTCCAGCGGCAATCTCCTTATGCCCTGATGGAAATTCCCCAGTCCTTAGCTCAGGCCCTTTCAGGTCGATCATCACTCCCACGCTTGACCCTAGTTCCTCATTAACCTCATTCACCATCTTCTTGACCTGGCCAATATATCCTTCCTGTATGTGCGCAGTGTTTATGCGAACGCAGGATAGCCCGTTGCTCACCATTTTCTTAAGAACATCCGGTATGTCGCTGCTTGGGCCTATGGTCGCGACGATCTTGGTCTGAGCCATGTTCATGGTAACATGGAATCCGTAAAAAAAGGTTTGAGTGGAAGTCACTCGAGAATGATTGATAAACCCCCTATGGTTTATGCCATGAAGGGGCCCGCTTGTACGATCAAAACTCTGCCGTAGAGGATGCACTGGAATCGGTGTTGCCAGGATCAAAAGTCATGCGGGCATGGCCCCTGGAGGGAGGAGTTTCTGCCAGAGCTACGGGAATGGAACTGAAACTTATGGGAGGAGGGTCCATGACAGTGGTTGCACGAACTTCCGTGAATAGAGACCCCGGCTCCGGGCTGGATGTTCGCAGCCAATTCAGGCTCCTTGAGCATCTCCTCTCCAGTGGACTGAAGGTCCCGAGGCCCATAGCGCTGTCTCCCCGGATGCCCGGCGGACAGGAAACTGCTGTCCTGGAGTTTGTTGAAGGGTCCACAGTATTTTCACCTGACAATATTCATGATTATCTGCACAAGCTGGTAGACTGCCTTATTGCAGTCCACAGAACGAGCCTTCCGCCGGAGATTGCCGGCCTCTTGGGTAGCGCCCATTCGGGGAGCCTCCATGGAAAAGAAGCTGAGGTCTCGTCAATGATCAGCAGGAGGCGGGGAAACAGTTCAGTTCTTCTACATGGCGATTACTGGCCTGGAAACACAATCTGGGCTGGGGATGAAATCGTGGCAGTAATAGACTGGGAAGATGCCTGTTTCGGCGACCCCCAGTACGATCTATCCAACACGCGGCTGGAACTGCTCTGGTTCTTTGGCCCGGAAGAAATGCGTGAATTCACAGAACGTTACAGTGACAGTACCGGTGTGAACCTGGAACTACTCCCGGCATATGACCTGCTAGTTTCCCTGAAGACCGGGAGGGCCATGAAGAGCTGGGACCTTGAAAGGAAATTGAGGAAGAACTTTGAAGCGGGCCTTTCGGAATTCAAGCGAGCCGCTGCAGATGAAGTTTCTGCAATGAGGAGAAGCGGCCGGCTATGACTCTGCTCTTCTACAAGTGCCGTCCAACTGCTGAAGCAACATCCCCCGTTTTCTCATAGAGCTTCCTGTACTGTTCGAATGAGAGTTGCTGTGCTGCATCACTGAGTGCGCTCCCTGGGTCTGGATGGACTTCAACCATCAGCCCGTCTGCTCCAGCTGCTACGCCTGCAAGTGCAAGGGGCTCAACATAACTTGCCTTTCCTGCAGGATGGCTTGGATCAATGATCACCGGGAGCCCCGATTTCTCGTGAATCACCGGGACAGCAGACACGTCCAGCGTGAATCTGGTAGAGGTCTCGAATGTCCTGATTCCGCGCTCTACCAGGAGAACCCTTCCGTTGCCGGCCGAAGTGATGTATTCAGATGCGCTGAGGAATTCTGATACTGTGACTCCGAACCCCCTCTTGAGCAGCACAGGTTTGTCCACCTTGCCCACGTTCCTGAGCAGTGAGAAGTTCTGTGAATTGCGGGAACCGATCTGGAGTATGTCCACATAGGACTCAACCAGGTTCAGGTGATCTGAGTCCATGACCTCTGATACAATGGGCAGCCCAGTCTTGTCCCTTGCCCTGGCGAGTAGCTTCAGTCCTTCTTCACCGAGTCCCTGGAACGTCTTGTGGGAAGTTCTCGGCTTGAACGCACCTCCTCTCAGAACATGGGGGCCAACAGACTTGAGGAATTCAGCAGTGCTGACAACCTGATCCTCTGATTCAATTGCGCAGGGTCCGGCGATCATTACAAGGCTGCTTCTGCCGAAGAGCATTTCATCGAGGCTTTCCTGTGCGATCATGCTACTCCTCTCTTGACAAGCTTCCCCAGAACGTCCTCTCCCTTAAGCAGGGACGATCCTATCAGGAGCCCACTGAAGCCTGAAAAATCCATATATTCTGCATTTGAGGAATCAATTCCGCTTTCAAGTATAACCGGAAACCCTGTGTCCTCTACAGCCTTCAGGGCTTCAAGTTCCTGGCCCTTCATCTCCATTGTCCTCAGATCGCGCCTGTTGTATCCCAGTATCACGTTTTCATACAAGGGTATTTTCTTTGCTGCACGGACGTCGTGGAACTCTACCAGGGCATCCATCCCGTATTCTCCGGCAGATTCTACCAGGTTCCGTATCTGATCCTCTTCAAGAAAGTCTGCTATCAGGAGCACGGCATCTGCACCTGAGAGATAAGCGTCACGTATCATTCTTTCATGGCCGAAGAAGTCCTTGGCAAGCAGCGGCATATTGAGACCCTGGCACGAGGCAAGGTCATTCCATGAACCATTGAACCTGGAAGGCTCCGTAAGAACGCTGAATCCGGAAATGGAGCCTTTTTTTATGGCAGAAAAGTAGTCAAACGGCCCCTCCTGTCTCGAGGTCTCAAAACCCGAAGGCGAGGACCGCTTGAATTCAGCAATTATCGCCAGTTTCCCTTTTGTGGATCTGTCGGTGACTGCCTGCCTGAGGCCAATGATATCCCTCGTCCGGGACGATTCTCCGCAGGGAATCCTCTGGGAGTTGTTTCTGTATATCTGCTCTACTACTGTCATTCACATCACAAGAAAATTTCCGAGTATTGTTTCCCCGAATTCAGAGTAATAGCTTTCCGGATGGAACTGGATTCCGAAAAGCCTCTGGTCGGGAGTGTGGAAGCCCATTACCGCGCCGTCAGAAGTCGACCTGGAATCGACAACAACTCCGTCCGAGGGTTCGATTTCAAGCGAGTGGTACCTGATTGCCTTGAAGGAACGGGGCACACCCTTGTACAGTGGTCCACCAGAATGCTCGATGCGATCAACATCTCCATGCATGACCCTCTCGGATCTTCTTATCCCTGACCCGAGGTAGTATGCGAGCAGCTGGTGGCCGAAGCAAATGCCAAGAATGCTCTTTTCGAACCTTGACAGAAAATCGACGATGTCGCCCCTGTCTGATTTGTTGACAGGATTGCCGGGCCCCGGGGAAACAATCGCGGAGGAATAAACGCCTAGGTCCCTCAGCCTGCCAACTCTGTCATTTTCAACTACATCTACTTCCGCACCTGTCTTCTGCACTGCCTGAACTATGTTGTACACGAAGGAATCGTAATTGTTAATGATCAATACTCTCACTTTTCACACCCCCCATAACGGTTTCTGCCTTGGAGAAGATCTCGTTTACCTCCTTCTCGGGATCAGAATCCATAACTATGCCCGCACCAGCCTGAGTGAATGCCCCTCCGCTGTCACGGTACAGCGACCTGATAAGCAGCGCCAGTTCAATTGAGTCTCGAGATATGGTACCCACACCGCCTGCATAAGGTCCCCTTGCAGAATCTTCGTACTGGTCGATCAGCGTCATTGCTCTTATCTTGGGGGCCCCGCTGACGGTCCCGGCTGGAAATACACTCCTTATGACATCGTAGTTACCCATTCCATTTCTGAGGGTCGAATTGACAGTGCTTACAATGTGCTGTACAGATGAGAATTTCTGTATCTCCATGGACTTGTCCACTCTCACGCTCCCCGGTACTGATATCATGCCCAGGTCGTTTCGGGCCAGGTCCACAAGCATCCTGTGCTCCCTGAGTTCCTTAGGGTCATTCAGCATGGTATCCGCGAGCTTCCTGTCATGGAGGTCATCCGACCCTCTAGGGGTTGTGCCGGCAATGGGGTGAACTTCAAGCGTCTGCCCGGATCGTGTCACAATGTTTTCAGGTGAGCTGCCAACTATTTCATAATCGCCGAACCGGTAATGGTAAACAAAGAGAGATCTGTCGTTCTCCATGAAGTATTGCAGAAGGGACTGCATGTCAGGTTCCCGAACCTTGAACCTTCTGGAAAGGACAACCTGCAGGAGTTCCCCCGATACTATACGATTCCTCGCTTCCTCTATTTTCTTTCTGAGGGCACTGTCTCCGCTTGAGGATGGCTTCACTGTGCGGGCTTCAGGATAGCGGTCCCTGCTGAAATCATCAGTAATGACACTCTCCGGGATAATTGCGGCCACCATCGGCCACGCCGACCTCTTGATTCCCGGCAGCCTGTATATTTCTGAAACTGAATCGTACCCGATGAACAGTGGCATAATTCCACCTTCCCCGAGCATGGCATGGATGCGGGCCATGAAAGCTTTCAGGCCAGAATAAGCAGTCATGGGGTGATGGCCGGACAGAAACAGCTTCTCTTCCCCCCTTGTCCTGGTGTCCCTGTCAAATTTGCATGTGTAAGCAAAGCACCTGCTTTCCGAGGTTAGTTCCTCAAGCCTGTTATAGAGCATTGTCCCCCTCCAGGTTTCTGAAAAAGGATCTCAGCAGCCCATGGTCCTTTGTTCCCGGGAATGCTTCTATGGAGCTGCTGGCATCTATCATGAGAGGGCCGGTGGAGGCGACAAGGGCAACATTATCGGGTGAGATCTTCCCGGCGACTCCTGTTCTTACTATCTTTTGAATCCTGCTTATTCCCTCTATGTCCGATGAAGCTCCGTTTGCCTGTTCTATCAGCACTATGTCGGCTCCAGCGGAGTACCTTTCCTCCGCCATCTTGGCTGAGCCTTCGCCATTTTCTCTAAAAAGGACTGATATTATTCTCTTTCCGGTTTCTTCCTTTACCTTCCCTATATCGTCTTTATTGTGCAGGAAATGCATCTGGACGAGCTCCTCATCACCATGATCTTCAAGAATAGCATCCATTGAAGTATAGACACCTGCAACAGTGATCCCGCTTGAGTGGATGGAGGAAACAAGTTCAGGCGTTCCATGCCTTGCAAACCTTGGGTCGAGAACAACACCTATGATATCAGCCCCGAGGGAGTTGGCGAGTACTGCATCTTCCATTCTTGCCACTCCACATATCTTGACCATCATGTCTTCAGGATGCCTCACGAAGTTCCACCCCCTTGCCGGTTATGCTTTCAAGCTTCCTTGCAGCAGTCCCGCTCCTCATTGAATGTAGTGCAATGCCGTACCCTTCAGCCAGGCTATGTGCTATGCCATTCAGAAGGAGGGCAGGAGCGGTGTTGAGTGCAATAAACATGCTCGCGCTGCGGTCTTTACCGGATATCCCCAGGAAAGTCCTGTTGAAGCACTCCTCCGGGCTCTTTGTAGTGACCTCCTCCAGAATTACCCTCTCACCAGTTATTTCGGCCGGGGAGATTGTGATTTCGTGTATTGAGCCGTCAACAATGTATCCACTTGTCCTGGCACAAGGCGATATTTCATCAAGGCCATCTTCAGAATGAAGGACCATTCCTTTCTTTCCCCTGCCCCTAAGGACTTCAGCATATGGAAATAGTGATGCGGGATCGGATGATCCTATGACCAGAACATCCGGGTCAAATGGGTTCGTTATTGGGCCCATGAGGTTGAAAACTGTCCTGTGCCCGAGCCTTTTCCTGACATCGCTGAATTTCCTGAAACTCTGGTTGAATTTTGGAGCGAAAGCATAGAGGAAACCGTGCTTTCCCAGCGTCTCTTCTGGTCTTGAAAGGCTTGTGTCGAAGTCATAACCCGCATGCAGCATGAAGTCAGCGCTTCCATGACTGCTGGTAAATCCTGTGTTTCCATGCTTGGCTATGCGGACGCCCAGGGAGGAGGCGACTATTGCGGAGGCGGTGCTCACATTTATCGTACTCTTGCCGTCACCGCCAGTTCCCACTATGTCTGTAAGACCGCCGAGCCTTTTAGCGGTAGAATGGCTTCTCAGAGACTCCGAGAAACCTATGAGCTCTTCTGCGGATACCCCCTTCAAGTGCAGACCGGTCAGGAATGATCCCCTCTGTATGTCCGTCGCTTCATCTGATACCAGGAAATCCATCACAGCGGCAGCCTGGGACCGGTCCAACGATTCGCCCCCTATTACCGAGTAGACCAGTTGTTCAGGTTTCATTGAGCACACTCCTTATTCTTCCGAGGAAAACCGATAAGCCCTCACTGTCATTTGCGTCGAGATAACCTACTAGGACAGAACCAATTGCGACTCCTTCCGCTCCGTTTTCGACTAGCTCCTTCACATTGTCCTCATTCCTTATTCCGAAGCCGAAGTTCACTTCCCGGTCGGGCAGCATTTCAATAATCCTCCTGGTAACCTCGCCAGCATCGTAGGGGACATTTATGCCCGTGGAGGGCTGGAGGCCGTAATATACCCAGGACTCCGTTTTTCCGGCTATTTTTTCTATTATGCTATCCGGGGTCGAAGGATTAAAGAACGGCACCATCTCCAGCCCAGAGGCATGGGCCTTTCCTATGATCCCGAATGCCTCCTCCTGAAAATCTACCAGCAGATCAGGCAGGATAACCCCGCTGAAACCCTGGCTGGACAGATATGAGAAGAAGCCTTCCAAGTCAGTGTGTATGTCCTTGACGTATACAAGTGCGTACAGACGTACCCCCTTCTCCGTTAACCGCTTGAAAATTGTTTCCGACTTTTCCCTGTCATAGCTTTCCATTGCCCGCTTGTGCGTCTTTTTTATGGCAGGGCCGTCGTAGACCGGATCTTTAGATGGGAACCCGAACTCAACATATTCCACCTGGCTGGTGTTAATTGTATCAGCAATATTCTCGAGCGTATCATTGTCCGGATAGCCGAGCGTGAAATACAGAATAAGGCGCCGTGACATTTTCATTCCTCAAATATTGACATATCCAGCAATCCGTGTCCGCTGACATTCAGGACAATTGTCTTGCCGGAATTTGCAGGGTCCTTGGCATACCTGATCGTGGACGCTATTGCATGCCCTGACTCCGGTGCTGCAACAATACCCTGGGTTCCAGAGAAAGTGCGGAGCGCATCCTTGACCTCTTTCTCACCGACTTCGTCATGCTTCACTATTCCGTTCTTCAGAAGTATGGAAAGGCTAGGGGCAGCAGCGTGGTACCTCAGTCCCCCTGCATATATGGGCGGAGGAACAAAATCCGCCCCCAGCGAGTATGTTTTCATAGAGGGCAGAATCCCGGCTGTGTCGAGTTTGTCATACTTGAATTCCCCGCTGGCAAACTTGGGTATCTCGCTTGCCGTAGAGGCAATCATGTCCAGATCTTTCCGTTCCTTGACGAATGGGTAGGTGAAACCGCCAAAATTGCTGCCTCCTCCTACGCACCCTATCAGGGCATCGGGCTGTTCCCCTTCAAGCTCAAGCTGCTTCCTTGTCTCGAGGCCAATGATGCTCTGATGCGTCAGGACTGAATTCATCACGCTGCCCAGAAGGTACCTGTAATCATTGTCCAGTGCATACTGTACAGCTTCACTTATCGCAATGCCAAGAGATCCGGGGTGTTCGCTGTTTTCGGCAAGCAGCCTGCTTCCAAATTGGGTCATTTCCGAAGGGCTTGAGAAAACTTCTGCCCCGTACAGCCCCATTATCTTTTTCCTGAGCGGCTTCTGGCGATAGCTGACGCCCACCATGAATACCTTGCATGGCATTCCGTAGAGGGATGAAGCAAGAGCGGTTGCGGTGCCCCACTGCCCGGCGCCTGTCTCAGTGGAAATGCCCTTTGTTCCCTCCTGTGCTGCGTAGAATGCCTGCGGGATTGCTGTGTTTATCTTGTGCGAGCCGGTAACGGTCGCTCCTTCATACTTGAAGTATATCTTTCCCTTGAAGTCCAGCCGCTTCTCCAGATTTCTTGCCCGCACAAGTGGGGTAGGCCTTCCAATCTGCCTGTAGGCCTCCATCACTTCCTCAGGTATTCTCTGGTATCTGCTGAATGTGAACTCCTGCTTCAGCACCTCTTTGGGAATGATCCTGTTAAGTAGCTCGATTGAAGAGAATTCTTCTGAATTGTCCTTGGGCGGAGCCATCTGCTCCGGTAGGTCTGGAACAATGTTGTACCAAGAATCGGGGACTATGTCTTCCTTCTGCGCTGTGAGCATAATTCCTGAAGATATGTAAATTATATAAGCATTAATGTTGATTATTTATGTTATTAGATATATTTATCTGTTCTCGGCTACGTGGATTGCGACACTGCCCATGCCCATCTGCCTCTCTTCAAGGACTTTGAGTCCTGCCTCCTCCAGCATTCTGCTCATCTGGTCAGGTGAGACAAAATGCCTGACAGAATCTGCGAGGTACGAATACGCGTCTGAGCCTGTAACCATGTCTCCCAGGCGAGGAACCACCTTATAGAAGTACATTGAAAAGAACCTGGAAAATATGAAGTTGGAAGGCGGGTAAATGTCAAGGTTAACGAAGACACCGCCTGGCTTCAGGACTCTCTTCAGTTCACTGAAATATCCTCTGAGGCTCCCCAGATTCCTGGTGAGAAAGCAGGACGCGGCCCGGTCAAACGAATTCGCCTCTATAGGCATATTCTCGGCTGAGCCGACAACAAACTCAGTCCCAGACATCAATGAAGGCCTGAACATCTTCTCTGTTATGTCCAGGGAGACAATCCTGCAACTGCCACATTCCTGGCCGATAAGCCTTGTAAGTTTTCCTGTCCCGGCGCCTGCATCGAGAACTGACATACCGGCCCTTAAGCTCAGGCGGGAGACCACCCTTTTCCTCCAGACCTGGTCCAGTCCCATGCTTATGATCGAGTCCAGCAGGTCGTACTTGTCCTGTATGGCCTCAAAAACACCCCGGACTCGCTCTTCCTTCTCCACCATACGTACACCCTGACAGGAGGTCAGTCCTGCATCACTGCGAACTGTGCATGGGGTACTCCTTCAATGTACATTACGTTCTCCTCGTCTACGAACCCTTCAATCATGGCCAGCTTGACCACCCTGTCTCCGACGAGGTTTGCAATTGTGCACATCTTCATTGACGAGAGGAAGGTTTCATCGGATACCTGCACATCTCCATAGAAGTCCCGAATGATCCTGAGGTGCAGGACACCTTCCCTGAGATCTCTGCCCACGATTTCGGTGTCTGCGGCTGCAAGCAGGGTCTCACCCTGTGTGTGGATCAGGTTCATGTTGATGTTCTCTGTCATCTAATCACGGCTTACCAGGTCTACAGTTCTGTCACTTGGCGAGTAGATCATCCCACTCTTCTTCATGTTGTTTATGATCGAAGTTACCCTCTCCCTGGCAATACCCCTGCTCATTGCCATTTCTATGACCGACTGGATGGCGGGCGCCTTCTTGCTTTCCCTCTTCATGTCCCTGATAATGTCGTGTACCGTCTCAACTTCATTGCGCTGGCCCGAACTCATCCCTGTCAGTAGAATGTCTATGTCTACAACTCCATTGGTCATTGAGACATCCTTGAGGTAGAAATCCACTATTCTCTTTGCAAGGAGGGCATCCTCAGGCGTCACTATCGGGGAAAGCCTGGCCTTAGCCGCTGCTTCTGCAAGCCTGATCGTTGATTCCAGCTGCCTTGCAGTTATGGGTATTGATTCCCCTCCAGCATTCCTGGTATCCACATATTCCTTCTTCAGTATCTCAATGGCCTCTTCCGTGAGGCGGGGGAATATCCTTGCCTTGGCGTAGGAAACGTACTTCCGGAGAGTATCCTTGTCGATGGGCGCCACCATCTCCTTTTCTTCCTCTATCTCTGCTGAATCGATCTTGTTGCTTTCGAGGCTCCTGTAAATTTCTCCTACCCTGTGTGCCCCCAGTATGTGCAGGGCAAGCTTCTCATCCCTTTCCCTGCTGGGCTGATCAATAATCTTGAAAATGACATCAAATCTTGATATCAACGGCGGGGGAAAGTCTATCTGGTCTACTATAGGCCTGTTCTGGTCATATCTCCCGAATTTCGGGTTAGCAGCCCCGAGGATGGAGCACCTGGATTTCAGGGTGGCCATTATGCCGGCCTTGGAAATTGTGACAGTCTGCTGCTCCATGGCCTCGTGCATAGCAGCAGTATCCCTCTCATCCATCTTGTCCAGCTCGTCAATGGCTGCAAAGCCATTGTCTGCAAGAACAAGGGCTCCTGCCTCAAGGGTCCATCTGCCTTCCCCGAAATCATCTCTCACTGCCGCCGCCGTCAGTCCAGCAGCGCTTGAACCTCTTCCAAACGCAAAGACGCCCCTGGGGGAGACTTCTGCCATATATTTCAGAAGCTGCGACTTTGCAGTTCCTGGATCTCCCACCATTAGGATGTGTATGTCGCCCCTCATGGTGGTCCCGTCTTTCATGGTCTTCCTTATCCCTCCGAACATCTGCAGGACAAGGCTGGTCTTCACCAACTCCATTCCATAAATAGTTGGAGCAATGGATCTGGCAAGCTTCTCTATGATCCTGTCCTCCTTGGACAGTTCTATTATTCTCTTCTCATCTTCCTGGGTGACCTTTACAGAATCTATTTCCTTGCTGTCTTTCCTGAAATTTATGCAGTAAACGTAAATGTTGAACTCCGTGAGCGGAACGGCACCTGCACGTTTCTGCTCTGCCTTGAGAACACCGTATACAGTCACCCTGTCTCCCGGAAATAAGGTCCCGGTAATGTCGTCCTCAAGTATGACAGTTATGCGCTGAGGCTGTGCACCGCCGTCCAGAGTCTCCGGGTTTTCCTGGATCTCAATCTTCTGGACGTCAACAAACTCGGATTCAGAGGTGTCGAGCTTGAACCTGGTCTTTGGCCTTTCAGTTTCACAGTGCTGGCATTTTGTCGGCTCATCGAGCCTGCCCCTGTCCTGTCGTGAATTGTTGATTCCTCCGCATACGGAACACTCAAAGGCGGCGATCTGGAGCCTTGGAAGTACCTCTGTATTCTTCCTTATGATGCCGCTGACACTGATCAGCTTTCCAACGTTCTGGCTCCTTATGTTCCTTATCTCGTAATGAACGTCCTGCTCCGGGATGTCGGTGAGCCTGATATTCACCCTCCGGGAATCGTTTATCCTGGCCGGATAGATGTCCTCCCTTATCACATCCTCGCCAATGGCCAGATAGATATCTGGGTACTCGATGAGATAACTTGAAAATTCGTTGTCAAACTCTGTTAGCTCGCTGAAGGCAATTCTCAGGGACTTCTCATCAGGGTAGAGCTCGCTGAGCTTGTTTATTCTGTCCCTGTAGCCGAATTCATCGAAGAAAACGCCCCATCTGGCTCTTACGGCATCGACTTCTATCTCATTCGGCGAAAGCATGCCCTCACTCATGTTGCTGTGCCTTTTAAACAATTTTGTAGCTGTATCCCGGAAAATGCCATCAATATTTAATACGGATCTCATATCACCTACTCACTGCCGCCGTAGCTCAGCCTGGCAGAGCGCGTGCTTGGTAAGCACGAGGCCGCGGGATCGAATCCCGTCGGCGGCTCTCAATTGAAACACAGGTATTCCTTGAAAAAGTGTGCCGGCTCTCCCGTAATACTTGTTATTTCTGGCAAAATAAGAGACAGCAATTCCATTGTTGTCACCTGAACCTCTAAGTACACAACTAAAAAACATCGTACAGGAAATCCTGGACCCTCTCGCCAACCTTGCTGAGTGTCATCCTGACTCTCACTCTCCGGGAAAGGGAGGCTTCCTCGGCTTCGATTGTTGTGCTCTTATCTTTGATTTTCACAAAGGGACAATAAAATAAGATGTTTAAGCTATTATAATATTTCTACAATATTCTTTATAGAATCCTGTGAATCAAGGGGAAATTATTATACGTGCAATGAGGGCAGTAGTACATAATTTGACACACTGATTTCTGGGAGCAGCTCTCCCGGAATGCGCTAGCAACTCTTATTTATGTTATTTGCAATGTAAATTGGTGGCCGTTTATAGGATTCACTCCAGGTTCCTGCTGAAGTACTGGTCCCTTGGAACTTTCAGCGCAATTTCATTTGTGGCCCTGATTCTGTCGTCGGAGGAATTCATTCAACTGCCATATATTAACAATTACGGCTCTCTGTTCTTCGGTGCATTCGGGATATCTTTTCTGCTGTATGTTGTTTTTGAGATTGCCAATATAAGGGCAGCCGCAACATTCGAGGAGAGATATTACTATGACAGTGAAGGGCTGTATAGGGAAGACAACATGGTTGCACCTTGGAGCAGCGTGAGGAAGCTGGTATTCCTGAAAAGTTTCACAAGAACCAAGATAAGGTCCGACGCACTCGCAGACTCCGAAAACAGGTATTTCACAAGAAAGCCCTTGACCAGGGTCATGCAGGACTACCATGTGTCGGAGATAACAGTTATGAAGAAGGAATGCGAGGTTCAGATTTACAGGAAGGAGGGGAGAATGCATGGGCCTGCTTTGTCGATTGACACAAGCTGCAGAGGATTTCTCTTCAACAAATTGTATCGGAGGTTAAGGTCATTCGCTGAGCCGTTGGGAGTAGACATAGTCACTGATGAGTATGAAAGCCCCTCCTCTGCAAAGGGAAAAAGCGAGGCTCCCCGGGAGACAGAATGAGGCAGATCCTTCTGTATTTGTGGGGTGAAATTCAAGATGCAAATCATGCCAGGAGTTTATGATGCAAGTATCATTGTATGAAATTTATCTGTACGTTGCAATCGCTGGATTTGGAGGATTCTGGCTCGGCGCCTGGGTGCAGAGAATGTTTGTCTGGTACCCTTTCAACCAGAATCCCCTGACGGGGAAGGAATCGATGATAGGAAAGAAGGCGGTTGTTTCGCTTGTAAAGCCAGGGTACCTGGAGGTAATATTTGACTCCCGCGCTTGGAAAGCTAAGACTGCCCCTTCTGCCAGGCTTGAAAAGGGCGAGATGGTACTGATCACAGATGTGGTTTCGAACACACTGGTCGTTGCGCCATTGCGTGAACTAAATGAGAAGTCAGTATCCGCCGACTAGGATCAGCCCGCAGAATTCCTTACCAATTGTAAACAGAGGCGGAATTTCTGCACTTGAGGATTGCCTCCACCATG
>JBJKRS010000073.1:0-14522 GCA_046704525.1 Thermoplasmataceae archaeon | reverse complement strand
ATATTCTGGCAAATACGGACACCTTCTTCAGGGCATCAGATAGTGATGAATCATCAAGTTTCCTGATATCTGCCCCTGTAAGAACGCTAGTCAAATGATTTATTCCCACGCGGGCGGCAATGCTCTTCGCAGTCCCCGGGTGGTCTCCGGTCAGCATGATGACTCTGATTCCAAGCTTTTGGCAACGCTCTATTGCGGACTTCACTTCCTTTCTTGGAGGATCGATGAAACTGACAAGTCCCACAAATGTAAGGTTGGATTCAAGCTCCTCTTTGCTGCTGTCCTCCGCTACTCCATCCCTGAGCGCAACCGCGATTACGCGCTCACCGAGTTCTACCAGATCCAGCCCTGCCTTCTCGATCCTCTTCTTTTCAGGTGCATCAAGGGACTTAGCTCCTCTGGGAGCCATTATGCTGATTGACCTCCTTAGAATCTCCTCCGGGGCACCGGTAACGAATATTGAAAATCCAGCCGGACTCCTGTAGATATATGAAGATGTCATAGTCCTGCTGTCGAAACCAAACTCCTCAAAAATCGAATAACTTCCCTTGAATGAAGAAAAATCAAATCCGCTGGAGAGTCCATATTCCAGCATTGCTGAGTCCATGGGATCCCTGTAACGGGTCTGCCCAGACTTTCCACTGTCCGGGTTTCCCGTTGCCAGAAGTGATATTGCCAGCATTTCTTGATCCGTCCCCTCTGCGGAGTTATAGATAATCCCGTTGAAGTACGTGTGCCCAACAGACATCGAGTTTTCCGTAAGCGTTCCGGTTTTGTCTGTTGCTATAACTGTAACATTTCCGAGAGTTTCAGCAGCAGAAAGGTCTCTCACAACTGCATTTCGTCTGGACAAGGCATATGCTCCAATGGCGAGGGTTATGGATATCACGATTGGAAGCTCTTCCGGAAGTGTTGCAAACGCGAGGGATAGGCCAGTCACAATCATGCTGTCCAAAGCTTGCCCCTCGAAATAGCCGATGACCGGAATGATAGCACTGATAGCTATTGCTCCCATTGCAAGGTAGAGGGCCAGCCTGTCCATTGACGCTTCGAGAGGGGTAACCTCATCCTCCTCGCTTTCGGCCAGCTCCACTACTTTGGCTATGCTCGTATCCTTTCCTGTTTTGGTGATGATAGCCCGGCAGGTTCCGTGAACAACCAGGGTGCCAGAATATATGCTGGTCAGTTCCGGATCAGAGACATATGGCGAAAAGGTCTGCTTGGCTATCGGAAACGACTCGCCAGTAAGGGAGGATTCGTCTATTTTTACGTTGTAAGAATCCACTACAATCCCATCGGCTGGAACCCTTTCGCCGGAAGTAAGGAGGATCACATCACCCGGAACCAGCTTTTGGCTAGCTATCTGGTGTTCTCTGCCGTTTCTAAGTACCATTGACATTGGAGAGGCAAGTGACTTGAGTGCTTCAACTGACTTCCTTGCCCTGTTGAGGTTGAGGGCCTCCACAAGGACTACTATGAAAATTATCACTATGATGGTAACTGCATCGCTGGGAGAACCTATGAGTGAATAAACAATGCCAATCACCACAAGTATTGCGATCATCGGCTCCTTCAGTTCTTTCAGGAGGATGTAACCAAGCCCTCTTGGCTTTTTCTGGGATGCAGTGTTGGGGCCGTGTGCTGCAAGCCTCTTTTCCGCGTCTTTCTCAGAAAGACCAGAAACAAGGCTGGTGGAATAGACTTCTGCCAGCTCTTCTATGGTTTCAGGATTGTCACCGGATTCGTGTTCTGACATAGTCCAGTTTTAAAAGGTGCCATCAAGATATAAAGGATATACCGTAATTTTTGCAGAATCTCCTCCTTCTATATAGGTTGCTGAAACTTTGGGCTATGAGTTGCTATTATCATCGCTCTATTGGAGAAGACTCTGACATGTTACGCATGGGCTCATTTAACACCGCGTTTTCCTAGGAAGGAAAGACACGTGAACCATCGACATATGTCTCAAGCGCCTTCATCTTCTTGATCTCCTTGGGTTCAGTCTTGACGGGATTGCGTTCAAGAATTAAGAAATCTGCTTTTTGGCCTATTTCAAGTGTTCCCAGGCGACTCTCCCTGATTGCATGGGCTGATCCTTCTGTGTATGCGCGAAGTGCCTGTTCTACAGTAAGGCATTCTTCGGGCGTCTCAACCCCCAGTGGAATGTTCTCATTTCTGCCCCGCGTAATGGCAGCATAAACCGTTTCCCAGGGGTTTATCCTCTCGACTGGGCAGTCGGTAGATAATGATAGCTCGAAGCCCCTGTCCAGTAGAGTACGGAATGGGTACATCATCCGGGACCTGTGGGCTCCAAGACGGTCGAGGGACCAGAAGTCTGTTATGATGAAATGAGGCTGCACAACAAGAACCGGATTGAGTTTCTGCATCTCTGCAATCTGGTCTTCCCTCACCAGTGCAGCGTGGTCTATTCTGTGCCTTTCGCTAACTCGGGAGAAAGCTTCGATCACGTTGCTAAGGGCCCTGTCCCCGATCGCGTGAACTGCCACGTCTAGCCCTTTCTCCTCAGCTCGCCTTGAGAGGTATATCAGCTTGTCAACGCTCGTGATCTGGCTTCCGAAGTTGCCCGGGTCATCTTCATACTGGAAGCTCAGGAGTGCAGTCTTGGTTCCGAAGGACCCGTCGGAAAATAGCTTAAGTCCGGCTACAGACAGCATTTCATCATTGCTGAATCCGTTGAAATCCTCAAGTTCATCTCCAAGAATGTATGCTCTTACCCTGGTTTTCATACCGTTTGCTTCACGTATCTTCTCAAGCATGCTCAGAACGTTCAGAGTGCAGCACAGGAAACCAACAGAGGTTATTCCGTTTCGTGCGAGTTCGCTGATTGCGGCCTCCAGTATTCCGTTTCCGGGCTCTGAAAGGCAGATCTCATACACCTTGTTGTTGACATATTCAAAAACGCTTTCCCTGACTATCCCGGTTGGCTTCCGATCCGCCATGATCAGGTCAGGATTCCCTGAATATTTCCTCTCGATCTCGAGGGCTTCCATGCCTTTTGAGTTGAGCACGCCCGAGTGAAGGTCAAGCCTGCTCAGATACACTGGCCTGTCTGGCACCGCGTCGTCGAGGTCTTCCCGCGTGGGCAGCCTGTTCTCGGAAAAAAGATGCTCGTCCCATCCATGTCCGATTATCCAGCCCGCCACGCCATCCGAAGATGAAATAAGTTCTTTCATTGCAGCTATTGAATCAACCCCTACAAGGTCGATCGCCTTGAGAGACTCACCAAAGCTGTCAAGATGCATATGGGCATCAATGAAGCCCGGCATTACTGTCCTGCCGTGAAGGTCTATCTTCTGCACCGAGTCCCCCTGGTGCTCCGGGACCTTTTCACCTTTCTTGCCAAGTAGACTGACTGTGCCGTTTTCAACGAGCATCCAATTGTATTCCATGACGGGCGAAAACGATGCGAGAATGGTTCCGTTGTAAAAGAGGGATGGTTTCATATGTTGGTGTAAAGTGAACATTAGCTAAATTCAGTTTCGATTGTGCACCTTTGCCAGTAGAAGATCAATAGTCATACAATGTTCTCTGTCGGGACTCTGTTGGAGAGGTACCTGATCACATGTCTCCTCTTTTTCTCAATGAAATCCAGCCTACTGACATAGATGTAGGATGAAACAGACCCTGTCGTGCCCGGACCATCTCCACTCTCAATTTCCATGTATTGCAAGTCATCATGATTAAGGCGCCTTTTTCCCCTTATTCTACTCCATTGAGCCTGGTTGCAGTACAGTTATATGATCCCATTTTTAGCATGCATATACCTAAACATGAAGCTGAAAATTGCCTTAGCAACAGTTGAAATCAGGAGGGAAATGAGGACAACGCTTGATGGATCAGATAATGAATCAATATTTTCCCCGGAAGCCACAATTTTAAAACCGTTAAAAGAACAATAATCTCTCAACAATCGTCTGCAGCATTCCAATTTGATCAAAAATAGAAATGAAAAATAAAAAAAAAGGGTGGTTTGGTGATTTGCCTGGAACCTATGTGTACGACAGATACTGGTAGAGCATCACGTTGACCTCCCATGGGGTCATCGCCGACGGATTGATCTTTGTGCTTACCTCCCTGTAAGTGTATTGCTGCTGGAGAGGCACAATGAAGGTCAGATTCGTGTACTCCTCATTCATCTTCTGGAACCAGTACTTGGTCTGGGAAGCAACCACTGAAGCCGTCCCGTTGTTGTAGTCGTTCACCAGCCCCTGCAGGCGGTTGGCCTGTGTCTGATTCTGTATACTGTTAGAAGTATTTCCGTACAGCCAGTATGGTGTGAAATCAGACGATCCAAGGAACGCTGAATAGTTGGATGGCAGTGCAATCGGCTGCAGGTAGTCTGTCGGGTACGGGTAATCAGGGAACCAGATGCCTATGGACAGGGCCATGGGGTTGGTTGGCTGTGAACCAAGAGCATCGAGCTGCGTGAACGGCAGAGTCACTGATTTCAGGGTTATTCCCGTGGTGTTCATGAGGTTATCAGCCCATGTTGTTGCACCCGCAGCATCAGCAGGATCACCAGGATACAGGAAAACCGGCACCACTAGGGGGTGCCCGTTGTAATACGCCTTCCCGCCTGACATGGATATGTTGAGGATGCTATTGTCCGTGCTGTTAAGGAAATTGTCCCAGTACTGCTTTGCAATTGTTGGGCTGTAGTAGGGCACCTTCACTCCTGATGCATTGAGCTCAGCTATGGTCTGTGCGTAAAGCATTCCCTGCGGTAGTGCGCCTGCAAATTTCTGCCCGAAGATAGTGTTGTAGAGCTTGTTGCCGATCTGGTAGTCGAGGTAGTAGTTGTAGTTGTAACTGTAGGCAAATGCCTTCCTTATGGCAAGATCCACAAACAAGTTGTTCGGCATGTTTCCACCAGTCATGACTGTATTCATCACCGTTGTGTTGACGTTGGCGTTGAACGAATAGAAATAGAGCCCCATTGACGGGTAGGAGTAGGGCTTCGCCGCTCCGCTGGCATTCAGGGACTGAACATAGTTCCAGTTGGAAGTTGGTATGCTTGTGCCCTGTGCCTGCCCTGCTTTCACTGCAAGATAGGCTGTCGATATCTCACTGATATAGTTGATGATGATCTCGTTGATCTGCGGCTTCGGGTACCATGGCCCGGGAGCTGTGAAGTACGGGTTTGCCACAAGGACAACCTGAGATGCAGGGATCACGTAGGACACTTTGTATGGCCCATCCGAAAAGACATTGTTCTGAACGTAGCTGTTGTAATTGCTTGAAAGGCCCTGGGACTTGTAGTCCTGGAATCCCTTGGGAGTCCATGTTATTGCTGAACCATGCTCGGCGAGCCACTTGGAACTGATTGAACCTGCACCCGGTGCTGCAAACAGCTCGTTGACCAGGGCTGATGACATTGGCACCTGGAAGTGGAATGTGATACTGTTCGATGCATTGTTGACCGTAATATTCTGTGTAATGTTGTAGAAGGTATTGGAGGAGTAAATGTCACCAGGCAGGAGATACTGTGCAAGAATCCATCCCGGAGTTCCCGGAGATCCCGCATCGAAGAGCAGGTCCCTTGTAATGGCATACATCACGTCCCACGCTGTTACTGGTGTTCCGTCCTGCCATGAAGCGTTAGCCCTGATCTTGTAGGTGAAATTCTCGTACGGTTTCAGGGTCGCCGTGTATGTGGTTCCCCACGGAGTCGTCTGTGTATAGTTCTTGCTGTTGTTGTTCACCATTCCGTTCTGCACGGTGGGAAGGGCTGTTATGAGTGCTGGCAGCACATTAGGAGGCGACGTCATGTTCGTGGTCACAAGGAACTGAAGCGTGTTGGCGATCACATCTGTACCCATGAGGTCGTATGCAATGGCCGGGTCCAGTGACGTGTACCCTCCGGGAGATATCTCTGCATCAACATATACTGACTTGGAGGTTGCGGACTTGAAAAGGGATGCGGAAGGGAATACTGGGACGTCAAGGTAGTAGCTTGTAGAATATATGCCAGTGGTTGAGCTTATGCTTCCGGTTGTTGAATTGGATATCTCTGCTGTGTATGTGTTAATCAATAGCTCATAATAGCCCTGGTTAAGGCTGGAAATGTTGTACTCCGCTCCCGATTGTGGCAGAGTGTACGCTCCTGCGGATGAGTTGAACTGGTAATTCAGAGGGACCTGATCAACCTGGGTTCCGTTGAAGAAGACCGTGAGGGTCTGGCCAATCACAGAGAAGCTTGAGTTAGACGGGGCTGTGTAATATCCCAATAGGAATGAAGCATGTGAACCTGGAGAGAATACTGTCTTCTGGCTGATGATGGGTGTTGATGACTGGCCCGGTATCATCGTAATCAGGCCAAGAGAAGTATACTGGCTTGGCGCCGGGTTTGTTGCTACAACGTTCACCAGTGAGCCGCTTCCCATGAAAGTGGTACTTCCAAAGTTCACTATGAAGTAGATGTAATACTCGCCAGGATTCTTGTATACATGCGATACTGATATGTTTGTAGAGCCAGTATACATGACCGTTGAGTCTGAGCCGTCCCCATAATGTATGGTCATATCCTTGAACTTGCCATTTGTGTTTATTGAGAGATTATATGGCTCGTTCGTAACGGCAGTGTCAGCCGCTGTTACTACCTTGGAGGTGCTGCCCTGCGTGGGTACGTGGACAAAATTCAAGACTGCAAGCCCCGCAATTATCACCAAAAGTACGACAATCACGGCAATTGCTGCCTTCCCGAACCCACCGCGACCAGAATTACCTCCACCTGATGCGCCGGAATTAGGTACTTCCGGATCATTGTCTGGTGCCATGTGTTATCCTGAGACATACTAACACGATATATTTAATACTACGGATTCCGGCACACTATAGAACCGGAGTTTTTCCGCTTTTAAGAACAATTTATACGATAATCGTAGAACGTGAATCACAACAATACTACTGGGACATGTCTGTAACGCTATACTCTGGAATTCCATCCCAGTCTGGTAACTTTGGCCGTAGACGTTAGTCAATATATATGATGGTATATTCATACTAACAATGTCAATCGGCGATCGCCAAATGACGAGTTGGGACAAGTACCTGACAGATCGGGAAAGAAATGTCTGTGTCCTCATTTGCAGTTCTGAAAAATCACTTGGCTTCAATGAGATCAAGAGAGCCACCGGGATTCACCAGGAGATTTTATCAAGGATTCTCAAGAGAATGTTGTTTCTCCACAACATACAGAAGAGCTCTGGCAGGTACCTCCCTTGGTGTGACTGCGGTCAATAAGTGAGATGTGCCAATGCCAACACGGAGGTGAGGAAGTGTACATCACAGGATTCGGACCCGGCTGTTGTGATGAATGCGGCTGTGAAATATAAGGCACAGTAGAATCGTAAATTCTGATCTGTTTCATGTTACAGCGAGATAGATCGAGATCTGTATTTTTTCTAAATTCCATTTTGATTGCGTGCTCACCCATTGTCAGCAAAAATCTTAATACTCCGTGATTCTGATTGACACTGCTCATTATGATCATAAAGGAAGTTGAGACATATTTTCTGAAGGTGCCGCTGGACATCGCCATTAAAGACTCAATTAATTCGGTTTCCTTCATTGGGCTGCCTGTTGTCAAACTGACTGCTGACGATGGAACAGAAGGGTGGGGATTCAACTGGAATACCGCCGGCGGGGCAGAGTTTCCCAGAGAAATGATAGACAGGTATCTTAAGCAGAGGATAATTGGCGAGGATCCAACACACAGGAAGCAGATTATTTCCAGGATATTTTCCGCTGAGAATTTTGGCTGGGATTTCAGGCTTGGAAGAAATGGCCTCGCAGTTATGGCAGCATCCATGGTGGACATGGCTCTTTGGGATATTCTTTGCAAGGTAGCTGGCCTGCCTCTGTGGAAGGTACTTGGCGCTGCCCGAACCCGTGTGGAAGCGTACAACACCCATGGGGGCTGGCTTTCATGGTCCATTGATGAACTGGTCGATAACACCAGGACACTTGTCAAGGAAGGTTACTCCGCTGTGAAGATCAAGGTTGGAAGTGCCAACCCGGAGGACGATTACACGAGGCTGGAAGCAGTCAGACATGCAGTTGGAAAGTCGGTAAAGGTCATGATCGACGCAAATACCAAATGGGACCTTGAGACGGCGCTGAGATGGGGAAGGAAGCTTTCAGACTTCGATCCGTACTGGCTTGAGGAGCCCCTGAACCCGCTAGATATAAGGGGGCATAGAATACTCAGGGAGCGGATATCCACACCAATTGCAATAGGCGAGTCAATACACAACAAGTTCACTTTCCGTGACTATATTGCCGGGGAAGCCGCAGACATAATACAGGTGGATGCGACCAAGGTAAGCGGCATAACAGAGTGGATCGAGGTTGCAAATCTTGCGGAATCATTCAATCTCAGCGTATATCCTCACACAAACATACAACAGCCACTGCACGTTCAGCTCGTTGCCGCAACCAGGAATGCCAGCGTTGTGGAACATGTCCCATGGCTGCTTGACGTGTGGAAAAACCCGGTGGAGCCGGTCGGTGGTTACTTCAAGCTTCCTGAACAGCCAGGTGCAGGAACTGAAGTCCGAATGGATGCCATTGACAAATATGGCGGGAAGCGTTTGTAAACACTCCCTGGGGAAGATGTACTGCATTCTATTGGGAGGAAAATAGTTCTCCTGCACGCAATACAGCCGTAGCTGATAAAATGGTGTTTGATTTACGTCCTGCACCGGATGAATCCACGAGAACCGTCGGATACCCTTTTTCCTGAAGAACAGTGACGTCTGCCGCAGAGCCAGGGGCGAGCCCTCCAAGATCACTGGACCTGGATATCACGGAGGCAGGGGTCGTCGTTGCAGCTCTGACGACATCGTTCAGGTCCATTCCAAGAAGCAATATTTTGCTCATGGTCAATGGCAGGCTGTAAACGGGTCCGTTCAGGTTGTTCTGCCACAGGTCGGTGCTAACGATATCCGGGTACAGCCCTTCCCTTGCCGCTTTCTCGGCAACCTCCCACGAAAAGCTCGCCCCACCGTGTCCCAAATCCAGCAGGATTCCTTTCTTTCTTGCTTCAAAAACCTCCCCATGGATGGAGCCGTCCTCATCCAATATGCCGTCTATCCTTCCGGAGACGGAATTGAAGTCTGAGTGAAATATGTGAGTTACTATGTCTCCTTTCATCAGGAGTGAAAGGGGGTAAGGCATGAAATGGTTTTCAGCCATTATCGGTAGAGACGCTTCTCTTGCCAGCTTTACAGCATATTCTAGCATACGCATCCCGTGGTGCGCCCACTTGATTCCGACTATGAGGTCCTGATGTTTCCTGGCAAGTTCCAATGATTTTTCACGATTGACAAAGTTCTGCATGAAACTCTCATCTTCCGCTGTCAGAAGTTCGGGCCAACTCTCACGAGAATGCCTTGGCGGAAATTCAATCATTCCGAGCGATTCTGCATTCAGGAATGCCAGTATTCTGGTCCTGGAGGGTCCGATTACAAAATTATTGAAGGCCTCAAACGTAAGCGCTCCAGTACTGCCGGCGTCAACAGAAGTAGTGGTGCCTTCAGGAAGGCAATGCCTGTCGGCACTTATTGATAAATAAGGTGTAATGTGCTCTGCAACATGCGTATGAAGATCTATGAGGCCTGGCACAATTATCCTCCCGGTGCAGTCGATTACTTTGTCATAACCGATGTCAGGCAATCTCGTTTCCCTTGCCTCTACGATCTGCCCGGAAACTGAAAGATCAATGAAGTCATCTATTCCGTCCGTTGGATCAATAAGACGCCCACCCTTCAACAAGGTTCTTCCCCCGGATTTCACCCCTAAGCCTCCTTTCAGTTTCTCCTGATAAGTGGTAGGAAAATGGCCGATGGCATTTCTGAATCATGATAGAGGACTTGATTGGCCACTCTGGTATTGGCAGTTCTCCCGAGCGGTTCCCAGACATTCTGGTTTCTGCTGTACTTGGGGAACGAGCTTGAGGATACCTCAACCCGAATTCTGTGGCCGGGAAGGAAAACGTGCGAAGTGTTCCAGAGGTTCACCCCCAGCCTATAGACTTTGCCTGGTGACATTGGGACCTCCCTGTCCATGCCCTCACGGTACCTGCACCTTATCACACCATCGCATAACCTCTGGGCAAAACCGCTGGGCCAGACATCCAGCAATTTCACGTTGAAATCCGTATCTTCAACGTCAGAAGAGACATAGAGAGTAGCTGTTACCGGTCCCGTTATCTCAGCCTTTTCCTCCTGCGCATCCGAGGTAAAAACAAGCACATCTTTCCTTTCTTCGACCTGTGAGTAATCATCAGGACCCCCTTCTCCAGACATTGGATCGTCCACTGTGCTTGGATATGGATCCAGGGGATCGTAACTGTAAGAATCGACAGGCTCATCTCCATCAGCCTTGTCTCCAGAAAGGTATCCGTCACCATGGCAGGTGTTTGCGCCGCCGCGGCTGTGGAAATAATATGGCGTGGGCGACATCCCGGGAATGGGCCATTCAGCCTCTTCTCTCCAGACATTATCTCCCATGACAAATATGGATACCTTCTTTTCATTCTCAATTCCATTGTTGATGCCTTTGAGCCATCTGTCGAACCAGCGTTTCTCGAGACCGAGAAGGTCAATCACTGCATGCTCGCCAAAGTCAACCTTCCCAAGCTTTCTCTTCTCGTTTATTGCGTGCTGCCATGGGCCCATCACAAGTTTCTGGGCATTCCTTGAAGACTCGCTTGCTGCGTTCTCCCTCATCCCCATGTAGTTGAGAGGAGTTCCAATCTGCTCTGCATCATACCATCCTGAGATATGCATGACAGGCAGATCTATTTCTGAGAACCTGTTCTGGTAGCACTTTTCCTTCAGATAATCATCAAGTGTTGTGTGGTCAAAGGCCTCCCTCCACTCATGGATGACCTTGCCCGTCAAGCTGTCCATATCATAAAGCGGAAGGTGCCAAGCAATCTTGTCCCAGTCCAGTTCTCGGATATTGGATGGGTCTTTCTCACTGAGTAGGTACAGCCATGAGAGGTGATCAGATTCCCTCACTCCTGTTGGATCCTCCACAAAGGGATCCGAAGGTACAACGCACGATATCATGGCCTTGAGGTGAGGGGGCTTCTCAAGAGCAGCTCTCCACTGGACGGAAGCGACGTAGGATTCACCGAATGTCCCCACGTTTCCCGATGACCATTCCTGAGATGCAGCCCACTCGATCAGGTCGTATCCATCCTTCCCTTCGTACAGATATGGGTGGAAATCACCGTCAGAACCACCTCTCCCTCTGACATCCGATATGATGACAACATAGCCGTGATCTGAGAAAAAACGGCCCTCCCTTGCCATTTTGTCACCACTTTTCCCGTAGGGTGTTCTAACTACAAGAACCGGGTACCTGCCTGGTTTTTCCGGAAAGTAAAAATCGGCTGACAGGCCGGTTCCGTCGCGCGTACTGATGATTGTGCCTTTCTGAAGCCTTTCCCAATTCATTGGCTGCTCTCCGAAGCATGCAGAGCAATAATGCTATTACAACCTTTCATCATAGGGCTGAAAATATAGTCAGAAAAGCCGGGAAACCATCTCTGCAACTTTGAGGGTCTTTGTATCATCGCCTGGCCCACCACTGACCATAAGACCAGTTGGAAGTCCGTCGATCTTTCCGGAGGGAACGGATATCGATGGGGCACCAAGCACATTGAAGAGTTCTGTGTAACGTATCAGTGGCTCCCTGTATTCAGGCTCATTGCCGATTACGTCCATTATCTTTGGTGCTGTAATGGCAGTGGTCGGGCATACAACCGCATCGAAATCGTACAGCGCTTCGTTGTATTGGGCGACAATCTCCTTCCGAAGGGAAAGCGACTCATTATACTGGCTCTTCTCTATCTTGCTCCCTGCTTCCAGTATGGCCCTGACATCAGGAAAGTACTCACACAGGTGTTCCTTCATGATATCCTTGTGGCCAGAGTACCCATCCCTGCCCGCAATCAATCTTCTCACCCTGTTGCCATGCTCGGACAGCAGAGGGAGGTTGACAGGTTCAGCAGTAATATTCCCGTTTCCGGAATTCACCTTCTCAAGGAAAGATGAAAAATTGGAGTCATGCTCGGAGCCGAGAATACCGAGTCTGACACTCTTGTTCTCCCAGTCCATTTCTTCAATGTTCGGAAAGAGTTCCCTCGTAGCCCAGAGCAATGTTGTGAAATCCCTCGTGATTATGCCAGTAGCTTCCAGCAGGCTTGAAAATGGTATCTCGGCATCGCTCTTGGCGTACATGTTGGAGGGTTTGTAACCAACAACACCGCACAGCGCTGCGGGTATCCTGATGGAACCCCCAGTGTCAGTCCCGATGCCAACGTCAATTAGGCCGGAAGCAACTGCAGAGGCGCTGCCTCCCGAAGATCCTCCGCAGACTCTGCTCATGTCATGCGGGTTTCGGCAGGGCCCTATGATAGAGGAGGTGCTTGTGGCTCCAACGGCGAACTCATGGAGGTTGGTCTTCCCAGATATCTTGCCTCCGTTGAACAGAATAGTGTCAACTATCCGTGAGTTCTTCTTGGGAACGTAGTCATGAAAGATCCTGGACCCATAGGTCATCCGCACATCTTTCACCGGTATGCAGTCCTTTACACCAAAAGTCATCCCATTGAGTGATCCGGAATCATTCTCCTTTATTTCCTGCACTGTGATGAATGAGTTTGTGATGTCCTTGAGCTCCATTGGAATGTAATATCACCGCATTCCATTAATTTTTTCAACGGTGTTCTATAATTAAGATAACATTGAAGAGACATAGATTGGCGCTGAAGTTTGAATATAAATTAAAAAAAAGAAAAAATTGGTTTATGCAACTGCTTCAGTTGTATTTCAGGTAGTTGTAGAAATAACTGCCTGTTCCTGCCAACAGCGGGTTGTCATTCCAAAGTGTCACTGAAGTTGAGTTCAGCGACGTGGATACTACCCTGTTCTCCACGCTTTGGTAAAGGTAGATGTCCATGGTCATGTTGACAAGTTCTGCATTCATCTTGTGGAAGTACTTCTCCTGCACCGTCGAGTTTATTGTCGACGTTGCATTGTCATAATACTCCTGCATCTGCACAAGATGCTGTTTCTGAGTTGCATTACCAAGGGAATTGGGCATTGACTTGTTTCCACCACCCATCCAGAAAGGTGACATGTAAGTCTGGAAAGACAGAGATGCCGATGGATACGCAAGTGGACCCAGATTGGACGAAGGCGTGGTTAGTGACGGTATCCAGTTTCCCGGGAATATTGTCATGGGATTCTGTCCATTCACTGCCAGGCCAAGCCACTCAGTGAAAGAGACCTGTACAATGTTCACCTGCAATCCAGGGATTATCTGCTTCAGGTTGGATGCCCAAGTGCTCACTGCGATAGGCCCTGATGCATCATTTTTCAGGACAAAGATTGGAATGTCAATCGCCTGTCCATTGTATGTCACTGTGCCTGATGAATTCTTTATGTTCACGCTGCTTGCCCCGCTGTTCATGAAATCATTCCAGTACTGTCTGGCAAGGCTCATGTTAAAGTATGGCACATTGCCTCCAGTGGTATTGTTGAGGTCCGATATGCTCTGTGAGAAACCCATGCCATCTTCAAGGAATCCGGCAAAACCCTTTCCAACTTGCAGATTGGGATATGATGGATTTCCAAGCTGATGGCTCAAGTAGTACTTGTAGTTGAATGAATATGCAAAAGCCTTCCTGACGTTATGGTCGGTAAAGAGGTTGGAGGGCAGGTTTGCTGAAGCTGCGAATGTTGACTTAAGGAATGTTGTGTTGATGTTCGAGTTGAAGTTAAACCAGTATATGGCTGGTGTTGTCAGACTCAGAACCTTCGCAGTACCGCTAGCTTTCATTTGCGAAACAGATCCCCAGTCACCTGCCGGTATCTGGCCGGATTGTGACTGATTCGCCT
The DNA here is from genome assembly GCA_046704525.1 of Thermoplasmataceae archaeon. Taxonomy (GTDB): domain Archaea; phylum Thermoplasmatota; class Thermoplasmata; order Thermoplasmatales; family Thermoplasmataceae. The sequence goes on along the minus strand of JBJKRS010000073.1, from coordinate 588 downwards.
TTAGCATCAGAGATATGGTTGATGGGGAACTTACGTAGTTAATCACCACTTTTCCTATGTGTGCCTTGGGGAACCAGGGACCCGGTGAAACAAAGTCAGGGTTTGACACTAACACTACCTGGGAGCCTGGTATGATGTACTGTATCTTGTAGGGCCCGTCCGACATGACATTGTTCTGGACGTATGAGTTGTATTTTGGGGCGTTTCCCTGTTGCTTGTAGGCCTCAAAGCCTTTCGGAGTCCATGTAATCCCGGCACCATGGGCCTTCAGCCAAGCCGAACTGGTTATCTGGCTGCCATAGTTGTCGAAGGTCTGGAACACCAGGTTTGGTGACTCCGGCTGCTGGAAGTGGAAAGTAATGCTGTTTGTCTGGTTGTTCACTGTCATGTTGTTGGTGATGTTGTAGAAAGTGTTCGTATTGTAGTAGTTTCCTGGCAGCATCAGGGGCGCCTGAATGTAAGCTGGTGTAGTTGGAGAACCGGCCGCGAATAGCAGGGTTCTCGTTAGCGAATACATGACGTCCCAGGCTGTAACGGGCTGTCCGTTTTGCCACTTTGTCTTGTTGCTGATGTAGAATGTGTAGTTCT
>JBJKRS010000072.1:0-24478 GCA_046704525.1 Thermoplasmataceae archaeon | reverse complement strand
GTGCGGATCCGTGGTTATAATGCGCTTGATACCCCTTGACTTGAACAATGCTGCAACCCTGTTGGCGTATTTTCCGAACTCCTCTGCATACCCAAGGTCATAAATGAATGTGCCAGGATACGGCTCTTCCTCACCCAGGTAACTGAATGAGACCCCTGATTTCCTAAGCAGTGTGTAAATGCTCCTGAGGGCAGCGGACATTTCCCTTTCTATATCCTTGTCCCTGAAAAGGCCTGAAAGCTTCAGCATACCGGGATGATTCGACAGGAGCCCTGCCAGAAATTCAGAGGCACCATCACCTGCCAGGTTGCGCATGCTGCCCATGGGTCCGCTGAGGGCCATAAGCTGGTACATGTTGCCTGTGTAGAGCAGGTCGCTTGAATTTCCGTCGAACTGCAGGCCACTTGCCCATTTGGCCGATTCTCTTCTTTTTCCAAGAGGGTTTCCATACTTCAGAGTTGCATTAACGATCATTCTTGCCACATTCTTCTGCTGGCCGGTCAGCGGAGAGCCGGCCTTGGTGATCAGCTGCTTGGCAATATCGCTGACTTCTCCAGCATTTACGCCAGCGGGGCATACGTGGACACATGCAAAACAGTCCAGGCAAGAATAGAATGAGTCGGCTACCCTGAGTTCGGATGTGCCTTTCTCCTTCAGATCTTTGTAAAGCTGTTTGCCAAGCAGCACTCTTCCTCTGGCACCCCTGCTGAGATCATACTCGGATGCAGGCAGAGTGGGGCACACACTCTCACAGAAACCGCAGCTAATGCAGCTGCTGGTGGCCTTGTCCAGCGAGGCAAGGAGTTCCATGTCAACTGGCCTGCTTTGGCTCATTCTTGCCTCCTACTTCCTGTGAAACACTGTCGAACATCTTGCCGCGGTTCAGTATGTTGGCAGGGTCGAACATCAGCTTCAACCGCTTCATCAGGGCCAGCGTGCCCATAGAACCTGTCCCCTTCATCTCGTCCACGAGAAGCTCGATTTTCTCCTGGCCAATGCCGTGTTCTGCAGATACACTCCCGCCATGCCTTATGGCTATCGCCGCAAACTCCCTCTGGAATTTTTCTACCCGCTCCATCTCCCCGCTGTCACCCAGATCGGCGAATATGTTTGCATGTATATTCCCATCTCCAACGTGACCGATGAGGCCTCCATAGATCTTCAGCTCACCCATCCTTGCAGTTGTTTCTTTCAGCGCATCGGCCAGATGGGTGACTGGCACCACAACGTCACCAATGACAACCCTCTGGGCAGGTGTCTTCCTTTCAGTGAGCAAAGCTCCATAGGCGCCCTTTCTGGCTTCATAGAGGATTTCCATCTCATCTTTGTCTGTTGTGCTGGTGACTTCTATGGGATCAAATCTCTTAAGAACGCTGGACACTCCTTCCAGTTCCCGATCCATGGATTCCCTGGTTGACGCGATGTCTATGATCAGCATGTAGCTTGCCCCTTTCGGGAACTTGAGGCCGCGTATCCTGGTGATGGAATTCATTGTCGTTTCATCTATGAATTCGGCTATCAATGGTGTCACACCCTCCCTTTTGAGGTCGAGCACCGCCTCGCCCACAGCATCGACTGATCGGTAATATGCAGCACACCTGCCTCTCATCTCCGGAATTGGCCATATCTTGAGTGTCGCCTTCGTTATTATTGCAAGAGTGCCCTCGCTTCCCACCATCAGTGAAGTAAGGTCATACCCCGCAGTTCTCTTCAGTGTCTTTCCCCCGAGATTCAGGACTTCCCCGTCAGGCATTACGACTTCAAGGCCAAGGACCCAGTTCTTCGTGGTGCCATACATTGCAGCCCTCAAGCCACCTGCGTTTGTGGAGATAGTTCCACCGACTGTGGCGGATTTGGAGCTTGCCGGGTCCGGAGGATAGAAATGCCTGTGCTTCTCAAGTTGTGCGTTCAGTTCGTCAAGGCGCACTCCGGGCTCTGCCACCACGTACTTATCATCAATGCTTGTTTCCAGGACCCTGTCGAACCTGTTCATGCTGATGACTATGCCTTCTCCCTTAAGGATGGAAGAACCCGTGAGCGACGTTCCGCCGCCTCGAACCAAAACAGGCGTTCCGGTTTTTGAGCACAGTCCCATTTTCCTGGACACCTCCTCGGTAGTGGACGGCAATACAACGGCAACAGGAGTATCGCCCTCAAAATATGACGCGTCAGAGAGAAAGGGTATTATCTCTTCCCTCGTGGTAAAAACATGCCTTCCTGCTATGCTTCTGAGCCCGTCCACCAAGTTATCATTCATGGAAACACCAGTGGCAGTGAGATCCCAGCAAGACGCCCAAGCTGAGTGCCGAGGCAACGCTGAAGCGACTTGACCCTGCTGCCCTGACATGAAACTGTCCTACCACAATAACTATTTGCATCAGTCCCTTAGCAAAAGCGGTAGATCTCATGTCCGCAGCAGCAACACAATTGAAATATTCGACTATAGGGAAAGAGACTCTGGAAAGTACAAGAAAGCTGTTCTTTGAGGGGCACAAGGACTTGTTCTCCGGAGTCTCGACATTGCTTGACTGCGGTTCGGGCGCAGGTGCCTTCTCGCTTATCCTCGCATCTGAGTCCAAGGAGCTCAGGGCTTATGCATACGACGGATATCATCGCAATTTCGAAAACCTCCTCCGGAATATAGATGAGAATAGCCTTTACAGGGTTGTAGCCGACGACCATCATATCCATTTCGAGAACGGGAGGTCTCTCATGCATGTCGAGAACGGAGTCGTTAATGATCTGGGCAGAGGAACCAAGCTGATGATTGAGACCGTTTGCATAGACTGCCTCATGGTCCCCGAACCTGATCTGATAAAGATCACAGTTCCCGGAGCAGCCCCTGACGTATTGCGTGGAGGACTGAAGACTATTTCCAAGGAAGCTCCGGTGCTCATCGTAGAAGTATGCTCACCGAGGGAGGAGAAAGAGGTCCGTGAGATCATCTCAGGCCTAGGCTATTCGTCCAGGGGCAGGGAGGAAGCCACACGGCTTGACGGAATAAGCTCTGTTTTCCTGTTTCTCGAGAAAACTTGAAACTCCCGGGAAATGCCTAAACTAAATTAGATGCCTGCAATATCGTAAAGCAATGAGAATGGACGAGGGAATGCTCTTTGACTTCATGTCGCAGTACAGCATAATAGGTGACGTGGCGTTTGGTGGCACCGGGACCAGAGAGGAGGACATCCTGGTTGGTTACATTTATGGCGTCCTCTCGTCAAACCCGAACAGCACTATTTTGAAGTCAGAGCTTGACTACGAGGTCTTCCTTTTTGGAGGCTACAGGTACATCGTGTGGATGGACGAGGTAGACTACGAGGAGGATGAGGAAGAAGAGGAGGCAACCCAGAATGAGCTTGTGAGGATAGAGCAGGTCAAGCCCATGGAGGAGGAATTGACCGACGAGGACATCCAGGACTTCCTCGACAACGCTGAGGAAGACCTGTTTCCAGTTGCAGTAGAAGGTCCACTTACTGAACGTGAGCTCAAGGAGAAGTTTGGCGGGGAATTCTTCAGGGACTAGGCATCTGGCTTCACGAAGAACATAACACAGGCAAGTGATCCTAACCTATGGTGAAATTTCTATTCTTTCCCTGTGGGTGTATATGTTGAACCTGTTGCCCCGGACGAAGCACACCAGTGTCATGTTCATTGAATCTGCAGTCTCAACGGCAAGGCTGGACGGGGCCGAAACTGAACTCACAATTGGTATCCCGGCCATAGCTGCCTTTTGCAGAATCTCGAATCCTGCCCTCCCGCTAACTTGAAGCACAAGGTTGTCGTCGAAGACAAGATCGTTGAGAAGCATATGCCCAACTACCTTGTCAACTGCATTATGCCTCCCTATGTCCTCGGCAACGAACACTGGCTCCCCATCCATCCTGAACAGGCCGGCAGCATGAATTCCTCCTGTTTCGGAAAAAACATGCTGCAGCTCACGCATCCTCATGGGCAGATCCAGAAGAGTAGAAGCAGCGATTGTCCCTGTTGATCTAACCAGCCTTCCTGATTTTATGAAAATATCATTGATATTGCTCTTCCCGCATACTCCACAGCTGGAATTGACAGTGAAATTTCTCGTGTATCCTGACCGATCAAACTTGACTTCATTTGTGACCATCACCTCTATCACATTGTCATGCGCAATGCCGCTTTCCTCTGTGTGCTCCACTGAAACAACGTCCGTTTTGCCATGAATTATTCCTTCAGAGAACAGAAAACCAACAGCCAGCAGATCATCCCTGGTTGGTGTCCTCATTATGATGGAAACCACCTGGGGTTCCGAACCCTTTTGGGAAAGCCGTATCTCCAGAGGCTCCTCTACTGTGACACTGTCCTCTGAATCCTCAGTGCCTTCCCTCCTGAAGTACTTTAATGTCCGGTATTTGTTGAAAGCGTTGCTCCTGCTTTCCTGCAACTCTACTCCTTTCTTCCGGTTTCCCTGGTGAATCCCCGGGCCACTTCAAACAGGACCCTCATGCCGACAGTGACGTCGGGGTCCTTCATCTTTGACCTGATCGCCAGCAGGCCCAGCGGACCATCTCCTTTCATGTCCCCGGATCTGTCCACTGCCCTTGCCAGGTTGAGCATGAATGACCGCACAATATCCGGATCGATGTTAGACAGCAGGGTGTAGATGGACATGAGATTTCGTACAAACCTCATGTTCTGTGGTTTTGTCAGCTCCTCCGACACGTCGTCCATGGCAGACCCCTTGTTCTCAAACAGTGATTTCAGGAGTGTTATCATCCCGCTTCTGTTCGCCACCTCCAGCAGGTCGAACAGTGCCTTCAGATCTTCAGAGTGCTCTGAAGCCCAGTCCATATACTTCCCTGCTGTTTCTTCAGCGGTCTCTGAGTCCAGCTTCTCAATTTTCTCAATCATCTTGGCCATTTTCATCACTCCGTTGTAAGTTTCTGGTAGTCCGACCGTGCCCACTTCTCCGCGATCTTCACTCCCTTCTGCGGCTTCGGGTGGCCGTACCTTGAGTTGGATTTCGGAAGAGGCGATTCTCCCTTGGGCCCGTCTATCTTCTCCATCCTAACCGGCAGCTCCTTGTACGCGGGAGTATGCGCCGTCGGGTCCATGAGCCTGCTAGTAAGGTTGTTCACAGCCTCCTCCCCTATTGCATTCATGGGGAGATACATCTCCTTGCCGGATACCCTGTCGGTAATAAGGGCCCGAACCTTGACTGCACCCCACTTGGATTCGATCCTCACTATGTCTCCGGAGTCTATGGATCTCTCCTTCCCCAGCTCGGGAGATATTTCTACGAATGTGCTGGGGACCAGAGACTTTATGCCAAGAGTCTTGTACGTTTCATTTCCCTCGTGGAAGTGCTCAAGAAGCCTCCCATTGTTCAGGTGAAGGTCATATTTGTCGTCGGGTGCGAGAGGTGGCGTAAACTTGAGCGCATAGAACTTGGCCTTACTGTCCGGGAAATGGAATCCCTTCTCGTACAGGAAAGGTGAGTCTGTGCCGTCTGCCTCCACTGGCCACTGCTGGCTCCCGAACCCTTCAAGCTTCTTGTATGACACTCCTGCAAACAATGGGGTCAGGCTCGATGCCTCTGCCATTATTTCTGATGGATGGGAGTAGTCCCAGGACCTGCCGAGTCTTGCCGCCAGCTCCTTGAGGATTATCCAGTCAGGCTTTGTGCCCTCCAGTGGATCCATGACCTGGTAGATCCTCTGTATCCTCCGCTCTGTGTTGACAAAAGTGCCCTCCTTCTCAAGAGAGGTGCTCGCAGGAAGCACAACGTCAGCAAATCTTGCGGTTTCGGACAGGAATACTTCCTGGACCACCAGGAAGTCCAGTGATTCAAGCCTCTTTCTGATGTAATTGGAGTCGGACCCAGTATCAACTATCTCCTCACCCACGACATACATTGCCTTGATCTTGCCGTCCTCTATACCTTCGAGGCAGGTGTGATTGTCCAGTCCTGGTTCAGCCGGGATCTTGCAGTCCCATGCCTTCTCGAATTTTGCCCTTATGGCGTCGTCGGCAACTTTCTGGTATCCTGGCAGGTATGCATTCATCCCACCAAAATCACTGGTCCCCTGCACATTGTTGTGACCCCTGAGAGGATATGCGCCTGTGCCTCTTCTTCCATAATTACCGGTGACCAGGAGCAGGTTTGATATGGCAGTTGACGTGTCGCTTCCCATCTGGTGCTGGGTAACCCCCATGGCCCATAGTATGCACATGCTCTTTGCCTTGTGAATGGTCTCTGCAACCTTGATCAGGGTGTCTTTGCTCAGGCCGGTTTTCTCTTCTGCAAACTCAAGCGTGAAGGACTCGAGGCTCTTCCTGTATTCATCAAATCCGTTCACTTTCTGTGCTATGAAATCCTCGTCCTCCCATCCCTGGTCAATAATGTATTTTGACACTGCACTGAGCCAGACGAGATCTGTGCCTGGCTTGGGATGAAGGAAAATATCAGCCCTTTCCGCCATCTCATGCTTCCTGATATCTGAAACAATGAGCTTCTGCCCGTTGAGCTTGTGGGCCCTCTTGACCCTGGTTGCAAGGACAGGGTGTGATTCGGCCGTATTGGTGCCCACTGCAATTATGAGGTCAGAAATGTATATGTCGTATATTGAGCCTGCATCTCCTCCGTATCCCACTGTTCTCCAGAGTCCTGTGGTAGCTGGTGCCTGGCAGAATCTTGAGCTGTTGTCGACATTGTTTGTGCCGAAGACCTGGCGGGCCATCTTCTGCACGAGGTAGGCCTCCTCGTTTGTGCCCTTTGATGAAGCAATGAACTCTATGGAATTGCCTCCATGCTTGTCCCTGATCCCCGAGAGCTTATTTGCCACGAGGTCCAGTGCCTCTTCCCAGGTAGCCTCCCTGAAGCTGTCGCCATCCCTTATGAGTGGCTTAGTAAGTCTCTCCGGGCTCTTGTTGAATTCCCAGCCGAACTTACCCTTTATGCATGTCGATATGCCGTTTGCAGGTGACTCGGCCGTTGGTTGAACCTTCAGTATCTTTCTTCCCTTTGTCCACATCTCAAAGGAGCATCCTACGCCACAGTAAGTGCACACCGTCTTTGTCTTCTTGATCTGTGATTCCCTCAGCTTGGCCTCAACATTGCTGACAGCCATTACAGGAGACATCGTCACCTCAGGCTCAAATGACTTGGTGAAATCTATGAGCTTTCTCTTGGACTTCAGCTTCAGTCCCGTCATGAGGCCGGCTTCGCCGAGCATGTCCTTCTCCATCAGCGCATTTACAGGACAAACTGTTACGCAATGGCCGCAGGATACACAGGACGAGTCCTTGATTGGTACGTCGTTATCCCATATTACGCGAGGCCTGTCCCTGCTCCAGTCTATGCTCAGGGTCTCGTTGACCTGAACGTCCTGGCAGGCCTCCACGCACCTGCCGCACAATATGCACTGGTTTGGATCATAGCGGTAGAACGGGTTTGTCTCGTCAACCTCATAGGGCTTTGGCTCGAAAGGATATTTCTGCTCCTCTATTCCCAGCGAGTGGACCGCGTTGTGAAGCTGGCAATCCCCATTGTTGTTCTCGCATACAGTGCAGTAGAGTTCATGATTGTGCAGGAGCCTTTGAGTTGCCTCCTTCTGTTTTTCCCTTATTCCGGCCGAAGAGAAGTCAATATCCATGCCGGCGGAGAGCTTTGTGGAGCATGATCGCACCACTTTTCCGCCAACCTCCACAAGGCATGTGTCACATGTCTCAATTGCCCCCAAATTGTGCTGGTAACATACATGGGGCAAGTCCGCGTTCTCAGCCATCAGTGCCTGCAGCACGGTCTGTCCCTCCAGGCCGTGAAAATCCTTTCCGTTTATCCTATAACCAATCCTGTCACCATTCATCAGAAACACATCCACTCATCAAGAAGCTCCCGGGAAGCGGCAAACCTTATTCAGATCCTCCTAGTAACTACTAAGCCATTTCAGTATTTAACTATTTCAACAGCAAAATGCTGAAATCCCAGTCTATTGCTAAGAATTGTAAACCTAATCATTAAGGGATTCAGTACTCAATCATTACAGATTGTGATAGAAAAACCCTAACTAACTGATATTTCAGCTACTTGCCATTTGTCACTTCCAAATCCTCTTTTTATCAGCTTTTCCCATGATAAAGCTTTCTAGTTGCTAGCATAAATTAAAATACTGCTTAATTTATTATATTTGAGGTATAAATGGCAGTAGCATCACTTGCACCTGTTGCATTGGGATTCTTTGGACTCGGGACCGGATACCTTATCTATGGTCCGTGGGAGTTCTTTGGAAAACCCAGTGAGAAAACGCCTGAAATGAATAGAACACTGGGGCAGTGGGGTATATGGATGCCGGGTTTCCTTCAGTTCTTGACAGGAACTTATCTTTGGCTCGGCCTGACCATATTCCCGCAGTTCCTGGTGGGAGCCACTGCGGACTACACACCGCTTTACATGGCAGCACTTGCCTTCACAGCTTTCGGTGTGCACTGGTTCGCCCTGGGGTACAACAGATACACCAGCTCTGACATGAGGGTAGATGGCTACATGGCTGTCGCTTTCATGTGGATTAGCATTACTGGTGCGTTCGTTTTTCTCTACCATGGGAACGACGTACCAGTAGGAATACTGTTTGTGCTCCTGTTCTTCGTCTACCTTGCTGATGTGCCAGCTAGCCTGCTAACATCAAAGTTCTGGACGAGGATCAAGGGATTCTGGCACATAGTCACTGGAATATGGCTTATGTACCTGATGTTCGCAGCAGTTGCCAATCTGGCTCTTGGAATAGGTATCTGGGTATAACCCTGAAACCTCCAAATTTTTATTTCAGAATATTTATTTAAAATTTCTCTTTCAGAATTCTGTTTTTGCTGGACATTGATCACTTCAGCTTTATGCAGTAATACCTTCGCCTGGTATCCGTGAGGCATACCCTGGTTTCAATAAGTCCGGCCTGGTTCAGCATTTTGAGCGCATACATCAACCCCCTCCGCGAGAGCCCGGTTTCCTGCCTAAGCCTCTTCAGGTCCGAGATCTTGAGGTCACTGAGTATGCTCAGCACGAGGCCAGCAGATGGTGGAATGCCCTCCTGTGCCTCCAGGTTGGTCATGATGCAAAAATGTACAGTCAAACTTAAATGATTTGTTCAGCACAGAAAACAAGCGCTTCCATCCCGATCTTTGACCGCAAGCTAAAATAGTGCGCCTCACGTCATAAAACTTAATTATACTCCTTCACTCTGTAAGATTGCATGTCTTCTCTTCAGGATAACTATGGCAGACCTGTAAAGAGCCTGAGAGTACAGGTTAATACAACCTGCAATTTCAGCTGCTTCTTCTGCCACATGGAGGGGACAGGCATAAATTCAGCCTCCATGTCACCCTCCGAGATAGAGAAAGCCATAGAAGTTGCAGCCAAGTGGGGAGTTGACAAGGTGAAGTTCACTGGTGGAGAGCCGACGATCAGAAGCGATATTGTGGATATCGTTCAAAGAACCCGGAAGCACATAGGGGGTAACATATCCATGACAACCAACGGGATCATGCTGCCTAAACTGGCGGCATCCCTGAAGAAGGCGGGGCTTGACCGCGTGAACATATCTCTGCATTCTATCGACAGGCAGGGCTTCCAATTCATAACCGGGACCGATTTTCTTGAAAAGGTAGTGAAAGGGATCAGGGCGGCAAAGGAGGCAGGCCTCTTTCCCATAAAGATCAACTTTGTAGTGCTCAAGGGGATCAACGTGGACCAGATTCCGAAGATGATTGAGCTCTCTGCCAGAGAGGGTGTAATACTTCAGCTCATTGAATTTGAAACAACGCGTGAAGGGGAGGCGTCTGAAGAATACCTGAAGTACCACATTCCGCTCGAGGGAATAGAAGAGGAAGTGGCCCGCACATCCTACAGAATGGACAGGAATGAACTTCACAACAGGCCGAAATATTCGATGGAGACAGAACTCGGCAAGGCAGAGGTTGAATTCGTCAAACCCATGAGGAATGCGGAATTCTGCAGCCATTGCACGAGAATGCGCCTCACATCCACCGGATTCCTGAAAACGTGCCTGATGCGGGATGACAACTACACAAACCTGATCAAGGGCATAAGGAACAATATGGGCGACGATTACCTGGATGAAACCTACATAACGGCCGTGAAGAAAAGAGAGCCCTACTGGAAACCAGGAGATGAACATGAGGATAAAGGTAAGGTACTTCGCACTATACAGGGAACTGGCTGGGACTGAGCAAGAGTTCGTAACTGTCCAGGAGGGCTCCTCGCTGGGAAGGCTCCTGGAAGGAGTCAGGAAAGCTCATCCAATCCTGGACAAGCAAGCAGGGGAGCTCCTGCTTGCAGTAAATGCAGAGTACTCACCTGCTGACAGGGTACTGACGGATGGTGACGAGGTCGCAATTTTCCCAAGCGTAAGCGGGGGATGAGGGCTCAGTTTTTTTCGTCTTTCGTGAAAGCATCAAGGTCCCTTTCATAATTTATGTTGTAAAAGAAACCCGCTTCATCCTTGCCTATCTTCACCGTGTCGAATGTGCTTCTCTCCAGAAAACGCCGCAGACTCTTCTCCCCCGATGCCAGATACTCGTCCATTGACTGGAGCATTTTCCTGTTGTATATGCCATGAAGGGGCTCAAGAGTTCCGTCGAGATGCAGCGGCATCAGGGGCATTCCATTGTATCTTTCAATCATGCGCCTGATGAACTCCGGATCAATGAATGGCATATCACCCGCGACAATGAACGCCTCACCAAGCTTGTCCACTATGTACCTTATCGAGTCCAGTGCAGTGCCTTCTGAGGTATCAGGTAGAGTGAATGCATTATCATCTGTCACTTCAGGATCTCTCGTAAGGATGATCACGTCCTCGAAAGATCCGGATTCCCTGAGGCGGTCCACGACCCTTCCGATGATACTCCTTCCGTTGACAATGTGCATGTGCTTTCCCGGGAAGCGTTCACTTCTCTTTGCAAGAATGACAGCCCTCATTGCGGTTTACCCAACATCCGTGAATGCGTTCAAGGTTGATTACAATTGTGAGATTCAGGCCGCGAGCACGGCCAACAGAAACTGAGGCCCTACCTATGATTTGCCATGGAAATTTGAAAGAATGTGCTCGTTTCCATTCAGGCACGCCACTACATATCGGAATTTCCCAGCTGGGACAAACCGGAGGCCGTATTTAGCTGCGGTAGCCCTGTCACTGAAGCCCGCAGCATAATACCCCCTCGAAACGGAAAATGCAACTGAGTTGAAATCTCCGATTTCAGCCCTGGATATCTTTCCTGCATCACCGGTGGAGGAAAGAATTCCGTCAATTATTGGTGTTGAGCCGTCGGAGCGGGTAGGGACGGCGATAACCTGTGTTGCAGCAAGCACTTCCTCCAAGGCTTCCACATTAACGTTGTATGGAGAGAGAACTACTCCGACTTCCTCCACTGATTCCCAGAGGATGGCATGGCTCTCGTCTCCATCTGAAAACGGGCCGCTGGACTGCCCGATCCCTTCGAGTGGCAGAATCAGGCCCGCAGCATCGGAATAGCCTGCGTCAAGTGATGCGAGCGCAACACTGTGCCCTGCCCTGATTATCCTCGTTTCACCCGGTATTGCGGAATAGAACGACTCCAGTGACAGGCTGGACTCTGCGGTTAGTACAATGCCGGGGCCAGGAAGGTTAGGGCCAAACATGGTGACTGGTACCTCTTCACCTTCTTCGAGAATCCTGCTTCCTCCATCAGCGGCTACGTATCCATCGGCCCTGAGTATTCTGGATATTGAGCCTGAACCGCCGTAAATTGGAAAAGCTATGTAGCCCCCCTTATCCACTACCGTTACCGGTATGAGGTTCAGCTTGCCCATGTCCAGGGTAACCTTTGCTGCCATCACTGCACTTCCGGACCTTGTATTACGGCTGATTCCCGCCTCCCTGAGTATATACGGGAAGAATATGGCCAGAAATGTCATCATGGCAGACACAGGGAAACCGGGCAGGCCGATTACCGCCTTTTTTCCGTTCATGGAAAGGAGAGTGGGTTTGCCGGGCTTGACCATTACACCATGGAAGACTGTTCCGGGGGAGTAGGATCCCAGAATCCGGTAAACAACGTCCTTTTCCCCTGCCGATGTGCTCCCCGACACAACCAGAATGTCGTTTTCACTTGCATATCTGTCCAGCGCTTCCCTGATCGTCTGTTCATCATCGGGGAGGGTGCCGTAGAAAGTGGCATTGAAGGCACCGCGCTCCTGGTCCACCAGCGCCTTTATGGATCTGCCATTTGACTCGTATATCTTTCCAGGGGACAGCTGCTCTCCCGGAGGAACAAGCTCGTCGCCGGTTGAAACGATGCCTATCCGTATCCTTCGCCTGACTTTCAGCCTTGCAATCCCGAGAGAAGAGAGCACTGCAAGTTCCCTTGGACCTATGCGCGTACCCCTCCGTACTATCAGCTCTCCCATTGGTGTATCGGATCCTGCAAGGGCGACATTCTCTCCCTTTGCTACAGATCTGCTTATAATGGCATAAGGGGGCTCATCACGCACAAACTCAACCATTACGACAGAATCAGCTCCCTCGGGCATTACTCCTCCTGTGGGGATTCTCACACATTGGCCGCTCTCGATGCTGACGGAGGGCTCGCTTCCAATGTCGACGGAACCGACTATCTTCAGCCTTACCTCTGAATCCGGCCCGGCAGCCGCCACATCGTCTGATATCACAGCAACACCATCCTTGATGGATCTGTCGAAGGGCGGAGTGTTGATCGGCGATAGAATATCCCCGGTGATCACCCTGCCAATTGATTCTTCCAGGGGCACTTCCTCTGTTCCCGGTTCCACTCGAATGTTCTCTGATGTCAGCTTCCTTGCTGTAGCAACATCAATGAGATTCCTCAGAATATTGGCCATCAGACAGGCCCCCCTGTAAGGGTGACCCAGATGTATTCGCCCTCATCCATCCCCTCTGAGTTCTCGGGAATTGTTGCAAGGCCGTTTGACTTCAGCAATGATGAGAGCATGCCAGAGCCTGCATTTCTCATGGGTGTTGCATCAAGTGAGTCGCCCTTCCGGGACAGAGCCACCCTCACGTATGAGCGGATGCCTATCTTGCTTATGATCCGACCGGTCAGGCGTGCCAGTATTGTCTTGCTGTCACCCTTGAACCCCAAAACGTCCAGCAGATACCTCTGGAAGAGCGCGTCAAAAGACGTGAGGGCTGCAACCGGAAGCCCCGATACCAGATATGCAGGAATCCCTTCAATCCTGTACAGTGATATGGTCCTGCCAGGCTGTATCATGATTCCTCTGAATATTTCATCGCCAAGATCTTTCAGCACGCTGGACGACAGGTCCGCTTCCCCGACACTCGATCCGCCTGTGATAACCAGAACATCGCATCTTTCCGAGGCGGATTTGACAGCGTCCATGATGCAGTCATACTCATCAGGATATACCCCCTCATCACTTGTTTCAACATAGCCCCGGCGGAAGTATGCAAGCATGAGAGGCTGTGTAGAATTCCTGATCCCAGACTTTGATCCAGGCATAATTTCATTTCCAGTGGAGATAACACCGAGCTTTATGCGCGAGAAGACCAGTACTCTCTCCCTGCCGACCGCAGAAAGGGCTGCTATGTGCCATGATTTGACGGTCTCGCCCTTTGTGACAACCTTGGAGCCCCGTGTTATGTCTTCTCCCCTCCTGGATACATTCTCCCAAGCACGGAGTGATTTTTCTATATGGACAGTGGCGCCACTCAAGGTTGTGTATTCCTTCATCACAACCGAATCCGAGCTCTCAGGGAGTTTCTGCCCGGTACTTATCCTGATGCATTTTCCACGCGGCAAGGCTGCATTCTGGCTGCCCTCAATAAGATTAAGCTGTGCTGGCGCGGACTCACTGGCTCCCACAGTGTCCTCATGAATAATGGCAAAGCCGTCCACTGCACTTCTGTCAAAAGGAGGTACAAATACTTCTGAAACCACTGTTTCAGCGCAAACCATGTCAAGAGCCTGCTCTATTTCCACCTCAATCACATGGGGCTTTCTCCAACTGATTCCCATTACCCTGGAAGCTGCATCTTCAAATGAGATCAGGCGCCTCAGCCCAGTAATTTTACCCCGGGAACCGGTCATAGGTACTCCAATCTATTCTCCTTTAAGAACAATTCCGGCTTTGAGGCAGGGTTCCGCAATGGTTTTGAGCCTGTCCCTCATAGCGAGGCATGGAAAAAGGGTATATTCTGGTTACTGGAGCCTCCAGGGGACTTGGGAAGGCGATTGCCATAGATCTGGCCGGTTCCGTTGAGGGGCTCGTTCTTCATTTCAACAGAGGAGATTCAGAGGTCAAGGAAGTTGCTGAGTCGTGCAGGAACAAAGGTTCGAAGGTGGAAACTGTCAGGGCCAACCTTCAGGATGTCAGTGGAATTGACGAGCTCGTCTCCTTTGTTAAGTCTAAGGGAATAGAACTGTCCGGGCTGGTCAACAACGCAGGAATTGGAGGGGGAGGCGACCTCAGGGAAGTGAGCGAGGAGGCTTGGGACCGTGTCCAGAGCGTGAATATAAAGTCCCCAGTTCTGCTGACCCAGAAATTGCTTCCTTTCCTGTCAAAGGGAAGTGCGGTTGTGAATATCAGTTCCGCAGCGGGCATCAAGGGGGGAATTTCTTCCATCTCATATGAAGCTTCAAAGGCCGCGCTTATACATGCCACAAGATCGATGGCACTGTCACTCTCGCCTGACATAAGGGTAAATTCTGTTGCGCCAGGATTCGTCAAGACCGATATAAACAGGGCAGGATGGGAAGACCCGGAATTTGAGAAGAAGGTCGCGAAGAGAACGCCTGCTGGCAGGTGGGGCAGACCAGAAGATATAGCGGCTGCCGTAAGCTTCCTGCTATCGAGCAGGGCATCCTTCATAACTGGAGAGACGCTTGTGGTGGACGGCGGGATAACAATAAGGTGAAACAGATCTAGGTTGCCGTTTCCGGCCCTGGTGTTCTTTTCTCCTCAACATTCACCTTTTTCCATAATGTGGCAGCGTAAAGCAGAATTGCCATGAAGCCGGATGCAGTGACAGCACCCCATATTCCGACCGCACCAGGTATATACGACAGGGCTACTCCACCGACCACCGGACCCATGGACCTGCCAACTGATATGAACGCGTTGAACACCCCCATATGCTGCCCTATGTCCCTGTTTCTGGAGAGTGTGCTCACTATGGCATTGCCAGCCGGGAAGGCAAAATTCTCGCCTATGGTTGCAACTGCCATGGATATGACAAAACCCACCAGCGAATAATCGAAGGCATTGGTGAAGAACCCCAGGGAGTAGAGGAATGCACCGATTGCAAAACCCCTTGAAAGCCCTATAACGCCGGTAATCCTCGTAATGGGCACCTGGAACAGTATTACGAACAGGCCGTTCACGAAGAAGACAATTCCGATGTCGAATGCCGTCAGGTTCCTGAAACCTTCAGCAAAGTTAGGAAGAGTTACGGATTCCTGCCCCTGGATCATGAAGAGCATGAGTGCCGACAGCCCCATGTAAAGGTACATTGGGCTTATCCTGAAGGACAGTTTCCTCTTCCTTGCCGAGGTCACACCGCTTACGTTCCTGACAAAGAGCACCAGCAGCGCGTTGGCTATGTTCATTGCGACACCGAAGAGATAGATGTACGGGTATCCGTAGAGAGTCACAATCAGTCCTCCTATAACCGGACCGAATCCCCAGCCCACATTGTTGCCCATTCTCAGATACGAGAACCCCTTCAGCGTGGACTTTGAAGACAGGGACACGAGGGAGTTCAGGGGAGATATGATTGCAGAGTTGACCGAAATGTTGATTACAAACAGCACTGAGAAAACCAGCGGTAGGGCGTAGAAGTACGATGTATAGAAAATCAGCGAATATGCAATTCCGCTGACCCCTATTAGCCCCATCAGGACCCTTCTGTGGCCGAATGCGTCGCCGAGCCTTCCAGCGAAAACCTGGGAAAGTGCAGCAGCAATCCCGCTAGCTGTGAAAACTGCTCCTGCAAGGAAATATGACAGCTTCAGGGAATCATGCAGGTACAGTGACGTGAATACCCATGATGATGAAAATCCCATACCGGCAAGCGATGACGATACGGGAAGGAGGAATTCATTGTTCTCCCTAAGCTTCATTGTCGCTACCGTGGTGAAGCCTCTTATCGTAGTTATCCGTTTTGCTGTGACCCGGTTTCGACTTGATCCTTGGAAGATACCCGGTAGATAACCCGGGTTCCTCCACATTCACCCAGCACGAGAGTGTATCTATCTTCGAAGCCGGATGGAGTCACTGTCATTTCGGTCTTTGAAATCTCCTTCTTGCCCGCGCACTCCACTTCCGCAAAAGTCTCTCCCAAGCACTGTGGACAGACTCTCCTGGACACGAAACTCTTCCTTCCGCATGAAGAGCATCTGTAGAGAATCATGCAGTTCCCTCCAGCACGAGTGATACAGCAGAATTGCCGAATCCGGCCATGCCAAGCGTCAGGCCTGTCGCCGCACCCTGAACCTGCCTGCTGCCAGCCCTTCTGGTTAGTTGCTGCCAGGCTTCGAAAAGCTGAGCAACACCGCTGGCTCCAATCGGGTGGCCCCTGGATATCAGGCCGCCGCTGGCGTTGATGGGCAATTCTCCCTTGATGGTAGTTGAACCGCTCTCAAGTGCCTGCCATCCCTTCCCCCTTTGAAAGAAGCCAAGCGCTTCAGACTCGACTACTTCAAGAATGCTTGACATATCGTGCAATTCTGCAAAATCAGGCTTCACAATGCCTGCCTCTTTCAAGGCCTGCCGACCTGCTGATCCCACTGCCTCGAGATCGAGAAGGTCTTTCCTGTCAGTCAGGTTGGAAGTGGAGGATGCGAATCCTGTGCCCTTTATGTAGACGGGCCTCTGGGTGTAGCTTTCAGCAATTTCGTCAGGGACCAGGAGGAGCGACGAGGATCCGTCGGATATTGGGCAGAATTCGTAAAGACGCAGTGGATCAGCAATGATTCTTGATTCCAGCACTTCCTGCAGGGATACTTCCTTTCTTATGTGGGCGAGCGGGTTCATTGCTCCATTATGATGGTTCTTCACGGACACCATTGCTATTGACTCTCTCGTTGCATCTCCGTACTTTTTGAGGTACAGATCTGTAAGAAGCCCTGCAAGCGATGGGAGTGAAGGGCCAGATTCCCGCTCTCTTTGAGAAAGAAGCGAGGTAATGGTTGAGGTTATTTCGCGGGTTGGCTTCCCTGTCATCTTCTCGACGCCGCACAGCAGGATGCAGCCTGCCCTACCAGAGTCGAGCATGGAGGATGCGGCTATAACCGCAGCTCCTCCTGATGCACTGGTGTTATCCACCCGAATGGAGGGCATTGTGTCAAGGGACAGGTAAGACCTCAGGAGATCGTTTATCCCGGATACCCCGGCCAGTTCTCCAGAGAAACAGTTGGCCACAACCATGAAGTCGATGCTGTCCCGGTATTTGCGCACAATCGGAAGGGAAGATTCGGCCGCAATATCGAGTATGTTCTGATCTATGCGACCGAACCTGGACATCTCGGCAGAAACTATGGCCGCCATGCATGGGAGTCCTGCAAGCGATTATAAATTATTTGCCAGTATCCTTCCCTCCCAGTGAGGTGACTGTGCCCTTCCCTATCAGGGATGAGATGGCTTCCTTTGAATACCCCACTGAATCAAGAATCTCCTCAGTGTGCTCCCCTAGCAATGGAGGCGGCATGCGCAGCGATCCGGGAGTCCTGTCCATCTTGAAAGGCGTCCCCAGCTGTTTTCCACTTCCATAAACCGGGTGCGTGAATTCAGAAATCATGTTCCTGTGCTTGACCTGCGGGTCATTTTCCAGGTCACTTATCCTGTTTACCCTGGAAACAGGGACGCCACCCTCCTGGAGAATGGAAAGGGCATCATCCGTAGAAAGGCTTGCGAATTTTGGCTCCAGCCTGCTGTTCAGGTACTTTCTGTTTTCAACCCTCCTGGCGTTGTCTGAAAGAAGGGGATCATCCATAAGCCCCTCCAGCCCGAGCGCATTGCAGAGCATCTTCCAGATCCTCTCAGAGCCTGCTGCCACAGAAATGTAGCCATCCGATGTTGCGTATACCTGGTATGGTGCTATGCTAGCATGGGCCGAGCCCATTGGGCCGGGATTGATGCCTGTCGCAAAAAACCCCGTAGCTTGATGGGTGAGGGTAAGCATGCTTGCATCCAGCATTGACATGTCTATGTACTGCCCCTCTCCGGTGAGCTGTCTGTGGTAAAGGGCACCGAGGATCGAGATCACCGCGAACATCCCCGCAGTGATGTCAGTTACAGGTACTCCAAACTTTACCGGGGGCCGGCCTTCCTCTCCTGTTACACTCATCAGTCCGCTGCTTGCAAGAACTGTAAGATCAAAACCCGGCTTGAGCTTCCCCGGGCCTGACTGCCCGAACCCTGAAATGCTGCAGTAGATCAGTCCCGGGTTCACAGATCTGAGTTCTTCGTACCCGATGCCAAGCTTTTCCGCAGTTCCGGGCCGGAAATTTTCCACCACTACATCTGCTTCCCTGGCAATTGCTGATACGATTTCGCCCGCCCCTTCACCTTTCAGGTCAAGGCATAGGCTCTTCTTGTTCCTGTTTGCGCTGAGGAAGTATGAAGACACCCCGTTCATGTACGGTGGCGCCCATTTTCTCGTTTCATCGCCGCCGGGAGGCTCAATTTTCATTACGTCCGCCCCCAGGTCGCCCAGAAGCATTGTCCCGAAGGGGCCTGCCATGGCCCTTGTAAAATCCATGACCTTTATGCCAGATAGAGCCCCACGGGCTTGCTGTTCCTTCATGACCATGTGAATTCCTGACTGTTCATAACGATTCCATCAGACTCTACCGGAAGGGTCTAATGCCTCCGTGCACCTTAATAGATGACGAGCAACATGAGTGACCATGATCCTGGAGTCCCTTGAAGACAGGGTGGTGAGAAGGCTGCGTGGGACAGAGAGATTCGTGCCCGACTATAAGGGCAATTCAATCGTCAACATACCACATACCATTTTCCGCATTGCAACCGGCCGCGAGAGCGGGACAGAGCTGAGCACTGTCCACGGTTCAGACAGGGTCCTTGGCGATTGCTCCAGGATTGTACTCTTCTACATTGACGGGTTTTCGTACGATGCCGCTGTGAATTTCAGCCAGGGCGAGGGGTTCATGAGAAAATTGTCATCAAATGGCCAGATATCCCCCATTTCGGCAGTATTTCCTTCGACAACTGCGGCTTCCTGCACTTCTCTCAGCACTGGATTGACGCCGGTGGAACACGCACTGTTGGAGTGGCAACTGTACTTCCATGAAACCGGGGCCCTGATATACACGCTTCCATTCAAGCCTGTTACGAAGCACTATTCCTCCAGGGCAAGGAGCCTGGACCCGTCTGCGCTGTTCCATGGAAGCTCCATCCTTGGAAAGGTTTCTGAATACGGAGTGAAGAGCTATGCGATACTCAACAGGTACATCTCGAGCGGACCTTACACTGAGAGGCTGTTCACTGGAACGAAGATACTGACACATTCCTTTGTGACAGACTCCATAGTGAGGCTGAGGCAGCTGCTGGAGAATGAGGAGGGGCCAATGGTTGTATACGTATACTTGGAGACGGGAGACGCAGTAGGCCACATTTATGGCCCGGATACTGAGATGTACAGGGCGGAACTGGAAAACATATTCAGAGTAATCGACGCGGAACTGCTATGCAAGATCAGCAGCAAGGCAGCCAGAAATACAGGCATATTCCTCACTTCCGACCATGGCCAGGTGCAGATAAACCCGGATGAAACCATATATTTGCAGGCAAACTCCGACATCTGGAAGGCATTCGAAGAGCACATGGGAGAAAGAATTCCGCCATCGGGCAGCCCCAGGGACCTCTTCCTTCATGCTGAGGAAGGGAGGATCAATTCATCAATCGAGTCTCTTACAGCAATGATGAGTGGAAAGGCAGACATTGTGAGGATAGAAGATGCACTATCTGAGGGTTACTTCGGGCCGCCTCAGCTGGAGAACGAAAACTTCCGCAGCAGATCCGGGAATATTCTTGTGCTTCCCAGGGACAATCATACTGTGTGGTACAGGCTCAAGGGAATGAGCCACATGAGCCTGAGGGGGCTCCACGGCGGAATGTCAAGAGACGAAATGCTGGTACCACTGGGCCTGGCACGAATGGAAGACCTGTTATAGGCTTGTCCTGGTCAGTCCACCACCAGGGGGTTCTTGTCCCTCACAAAAGTTCCCTTCTGTAGGTCCAGCATAGCCTCCCTTATCTGATCCTCTGTATTCATGACAATGGGTCCGTACCACCTGACAGGCTCATTCAGGGGCTTTCCTGAGAGTATGAGCATCCGCGTAGTTCTATCGCCTGACCTGACACTGATTTTTTCCCCGTCCTTGCCGAATACAACTGCCTGACCGGGCTCATAAACTGTCTCACCGCCATCGAACGATGGAGAGCCGCCAACGACATAGGCTATTGAGGTGTACCCCTGCTTTATGCCGGCAGAAAACTCAGATTCCTCAGGGATCTTGACATCAAGATATGTCGGGTCCACGCCGTAACCACCCTCAAATGGCCCTGTCACATTACCGTAACTTCCTGATACAACCTTCACGCTGGCGCCGGAGTCATTCTCCACAACTGGGATCCTGCCTCCTTTCATGTCCCTGTAAGTGGGGGTCGTCATCTTCTTGTCTGCTGGCAGGTTGATCCAGAGCTGGAAACCTGTCACATTTGTTGGAAGACCCACTGCCTTCAGGAGTTCGTCTGGGTTGTTCTCATCCAGCGGCTTTGGCATCTCCTGGTGGAATATTCCGCTTCCGGCAGTCATCCACTGCAGGTCTGAAGGCAGTATGACTCCGCTGTTACCCTCACTGTCCTCGTGATAGACCTTCCCCTCCAGAAGGTATGTGACGGTCTCTATGCCCCTGTGAGGATGCCAGGGGAACCCTGCCAGGTATTCCTCGGGCTTGGTAGATCCGAAGTGATCTAACAGAAGAAATGGATCGGTTATACTGGCCGAAAGATGGCCTCCCATGATCCGTTTGAGGCGGACGCCCGCACCGTCTATTGCGTCCTGCCCAGTGAATACATGCTCTATTCTCTTGGACTTTCCGTCCTGAACCATTTTCTAAACCTCCTGATTATGCATAATGAACAAATATTTCTGTTTTAAGAGACCTTTGCACCACCTTGTAGTAAGGAATAAACCAGGTTTCTCAGTGTCTCTCCATACCCATACAGGCTTCTATCGGCCTGTACAGGTAGTTTTAATAGCCAAACGGGGAAGGGTTATCCCTTTAGAAGCTCTATCAGTTCGCTTGCCTCTTTCCTGTTCAGTTCCTCCTCGGACTTCTTGTTATGGTCCCTGAGGTACTTCTGGGCAGATTTGACTGAATCGTCGCTTTTCTGGAGGCTCTTGATGAATTTTACCTGCTTGGACGTCGCCTTGAGCTGTGTCGGATCAAGCCTCTCACCGCGTGGAGACTGCATGAGCATGTCGATGAGCTCAGATGCTTCAGGTACAGTGAGAACATTCACTGAATCCTTCCCGTGATCCTTCAGATACTTTGAGACGGCCTCTATCCTCTCCTCGGTGTCCTGCAGTGATGAGAGGAAGTTGATCTGCTTTCCCGTGGCCATTCCTGCCCCGGACTGTTCACCCTCAACCTTGACGCTCTTAAGCGCGTCGATCAGCTCTGAGGTCTCTGGAACAGAGAGCTCAGAAACGTCAGTCTTTTCCCTGGCGGAGAGGAATGACTGGTATTTCTCCTCCCTCTCCCCAGAGGCATCCCTGAGTTTCCTTATGAAATCAAGCTGTTTCTTGGTTGGTGAAGACCTGTTTTCTTCCATTACATCGACCTCGCTGCCATTCCGGACGCAGATTTGCGTTCCGGTAATTCCATTAGAGCCAATGGTTGCTTTTCAATTAAATTTTGGATCAGTTCTGGCTTTGATTGTGCACAACCGGCTGCCATGCCTGTTTCTCATTTTGACACCCTGCCAAAAACCATATCAGACCTGTATAATACTGCAAACAATGATCACAAAGCGCGAGTACGAGAAGATTTACAGAGCCGGCAGAAAGGAGCAGCTTGAACAGGATCTTTCAATGCTCAAGGATGTAGTAGAGAGGAGTGAGGATTACAATGACTTCAGGAGCAAACTTGCAGACCAGATCCGCAGGCTGGACCTGAATGTTGCCGAAGATCAGTGAGCAGATTCATGCATGGCTGCCTCGGATTGCCCCAGAATGTTGTTTTGTTTCAAATCATTTTAGTAACTTGTAACCTTAATGTGTCCATAGAGGCGGAACTCAATGCCTGCTGACACATTCTACGATCTGGAGAAGGCCAGGAAGACTCTCCCGTGGGTCAAGAAGAAGATCAGGGAGATGGGAGAACTCGGGATGAAGGGCGAGAACTCAATGGCCGAGTACGATCTGGATTCAGCTGATGCGTATACAAAGGAGATACACAAGATCCTGGACAGCATAAACCGCAAAGGCATCAAGATGAGGAGCATTGATGACCCTTTGCTTGACTTTCCGGTGGTAATAGACAACATGCCGGCTTATCTCTGCTGGAAGCCAGACGAGGAGGATATCCATTACTGGCACTTTGCAGACGAGGGTTTTGCAGGAAGGAGGAAACTCACCGGAAAAGAGAATATCCTAAGCTACCTGTGACTCTGCCCCGGGATGTCAGATTATCAGATATGTCAGCAGGGCCATTACTGTCATGACGACCACGGCCGTAATGATGCTAATGACGGACGAACTGAGCTTGTGCAGCAATACGGACGCGGTTGCGCCGCCAAGGAGGCTTCCACTTATAGCTATTATGATCAGATACAGTCCCGCTCCTCCTATGTATGGGAGGTGTGTGATGAATGAGGAGAGCGATATGAATAAGACAACAAGGCCGGTGGTACCGGCGATGCGCTTGTAATCAGATTCCATGAAGGTCAGTGCCGGCAGCACTATGATTCCCCCTCCAATTCCGGAGATGCCGCTCAGAAACCCCGCAGCTGATCCGGCCGCCGCTGCAACTCCAATTGCCCAGGGTCCGCGAAGCCTTTCTACATGTGACTCCTTCTTCTTGACAAGTATATGAGCCAATGCCAGAGCGAGTAGGAACACAAAAACACCCAGGACCAGATTCCTAGGAATGAAGCTGCTTATTGAAGTGCCCGCAGGAGTCAGTGCAACAGCAGGGACTAGGAAAGACAGGCCCATTTTCCACTTGATGTAGTTGTGGCGCAGGCTGTGCAAGTTCAGGACGAGCATGGCTGTGACATTCATAAGGAGGCCGAGGGAAGCAGCAATTGAAACTGATATCCCAAATGCAATGTAGATGGGGACAAGCACGATGCTGCCTCCCAGGCCACTGGCTGCAAAGAGGCTGTGGAGTAGCCACGTGATTACAAATATTATTGAGTACCACATTGTCTTGCTCAGTCCCGGTGCGATCTTAGGAGCGGCCGTGCCTTGAATTTACCGCATTAAATGGGCTACACCTCAGTGATGCTCCTGATACAGCAAACGCGAAAAGCTTTTGTCTGCCTTATGCTGACATTATGTTGCCAGTTAGCCGATTTCCATACAGAATAGGTTGCTCCGGCTGGAGTTACAAATCCTGGGTGGGGCCGTTTTACCCAAGGGGGACGCGTCCTTCTGACTTCCTTTCACTTTACTCCAGGGTCTTTGACGCAGTCGAGATAGACTCGACGTTTTACAGCATACCCGACAGGTCTGCGGTTGCCAAGTGGTATGCCTCCACTCCTGACAACTTCATCTTTACCGCCAAAATGCCAAAAACCATAACCCATGAACGCCAGCTCTCCAACTGTGGAGTGCAGCTTTCCTATTTCCTGGAGTCCGTGAAAATGCTCCGTGAAAAACTGGGATGTGTGCTTTTGCAGTTTCCCCATTCATTCTCGTTGGAGAGGGGAAAATCCAGGCTGGCCAGTTTTATTGAAGATCTCCCCGGAGATACCAAATTCGCATTGGAATTCAGAGATTCGTCCTGGTTTGTCGACGAAGTTTTCACAATGCTTTCAGACAGGAATATAACGCTTGCCTGGTCGGACATACCACATACAGCACCGGCTGAAAGGCTCACCACAGGGACAGCATACCTCAGGCTTGTCGGTGACAGGGCAATAGACGAAAGGGACTTCGGGCAGGTGAGAAGAGACAAGGGGGAATCAATCAGCGAATGGGGGAGAAGGCTCAGTGCCAGAATCTCAGAACTGGAGGAGGTGTTCATCTTCTCCAACAACCACTACCAGGGATTCGGCCCTGCAACCGCAAACGCCTTCAGGAAAGAGCTGGGCTTGGATGAACTGGACTGGAGAGCCGTGTTTGACTCCACCCGCGATCGTGGACAAAGCTCCCTGCTGGATTGGGGCGGGTAATGGCAATCTTAAGGACATTACCTCTTGCGC
>JBJKRS010000071.1:0-3070 GCA_046704525.1 Thermoplasmataceae archaeon | reverse complement strand
ATGCAGTCATTTTTAATGGCAATGCGAGGGAGGATCAACAATGACATCGTGCTTGCACTCCAAAAAATGGGGCTCAAGGCAGTTGGCATTTCAGGTATCGACGGACCGACATTGATCGCAGAGAGGAAAAGAAAATTATTGACAATTAATGAAAAGGGGAGAAAAATGGCCATTGACGGAGGTTACACCGGCAAGATAGTCAGGACAGACCCTTCTCTCCTGAATACAATACTGGAATCAGGGAGAACTCCTGTTGTATCACCCATTGCGCTCAGCACCGAATTTGAATCACTTAATGTGGACGGGGACAGGGCCGCTGCTGCAATAGCAGGCTCTGTTCACGCAGATGAGTTGATTCTTCTCACAAATGTGGACGGTGTTATTCTGGAAGGGAATATTGTCAGCCGGCTATCTCTGGCGGAGGTTCCTGCGTATATTGAGCAGGTGGGGAACGGCATGGACAAGAAGTTGATGGCAGCCGGGGAGGCGCTGAAAGGTGGGTGCAGAAAAGTGATTATAATAAACGGAAACAGCAGCAGTTCAGCTTCAGAATTGATCGAATCTGGAAGAGGAACAGTGATAACGGCATGATGGACAACAGAAACTATGAAGAAACTGAGGACAGGTTACTGGCCAGCACTTACCAGAAGATACCGGTACTGGCTGGAAAAGCAAAGGGGGCAAAAATATGGGACAGTGAAGGCAAGGAATACCTGGACTTCATGAGTGGTTACGGGGTGGCAATACTGGGCCATTCATATCCATCCGTCCGGGAAGCAATACTCAGGCAGCTTGATGAGGTTTACATCACGCACGCCTCAATATACAGTCCCGCAAGATCCAGATTCCTGGAGGAGCTCTCAGATGTGCTTCCATGGAACTCATCCAGAATGTTTCTCTCCAACAGCGGAGCAGAAGCAGTGGAAGCAGCAATCAAGATGGCAGTCAAAAATACGGGGAGAAAAAAGATAGTCAGCATGGAGAAAGCGTACCATGGGAAAACTCTGGGGGCACTTTCACTGACCCATTCAAACAAGTACAGGAAGGCATTTGGGGAAATCATCTACCCAAACGTTGAATTCCTGAAATTCGGCGATTCAGATCAGTTGAGGAAAACCCTGCAGGCCGAGGATGTTGCGGCTGTTTTCCTCGAACCCATACAGGGGGAAGGCGGCATTAACCTTCCACCAGATGACTATCTCAAGGCAGTAAGGGAGGCCACTGAGGAATCAGGCACGCTGCTTGTTCTTGATGAAATTCAGTCAGGGCTCGGCAGGACAGGGAAGATGTGGGCTCATGAACACTGGGGAATTACTCCGGATATAATGACCATTGGGAAAGGTATCGGGGGTGGCCTTCCCATGGGTGTTACAGCTGGAAGAGCAGATATTGTTGAAAAACTGGAGATAGGGGAACAGAGTTCAACAACAGGCGGCAATCCGCTTGCCTGTGCCGCCGGCACGGAAGTACTGAAGGCACTTAAGAACGGATATATTGAGAAAGCGCAATCTACAGGAAACTATCTCCTTGCCAGATTGCAGGAAGAAGTTGGCGAACATCGTCTTGTCTCAGCACCAAGGGGAATTGGCATGATGCTCGCCCTCGAGCTGAAAATAAGATTCCTGCCGGTTCTGATGAACCTGATCCAGGATGGGCTTATCACCCTTTATTCAGGAATCAACACGATCAGGATGCTTCCGCCTTATGTTGTAACAGAGGAGGAAGCCGATTCAGCAGTGCAAATGATCAAAGTGGCTTTGGACAATCAGCTCAGAAATTCAAGGGTGGCTTAATTGATCTTCTCACTCATATATGACAAGGTAAGGTGGGAAGAGAAATCCATACTGAAAGCCGCAGAGGATAGAAATCAGAAGTTAAACATGATCGACGTCAAGTCAATGAACATGGATTTCGACGCTCCATTGCCTGAGTCTTATGGGGACATAACTCTGCAGAGAAGCACTTCGTATTACCGTGGCCTCCACTCTACGGCTTATCTGGAATACAAGGGACAGAAGGTCGTGAATAATCTGCAGATTCAGCTTATTGCGGGCAACAAGATGTTCAGTTCGCTTGCCCTCATGAAGAACGGCGTTCCAACACCCAGGACATCCGCGTCCACAAGTTATGAGGTTGCCATGGAGCAATTTTCCGGTAAATACGGTGGAAGTGCAGTACTCAAACCTGTGACCGGGAGCTGGGGCAGGATGATTGCGCTGATGAATGACAAGGCTGCAGCCATGGCGGTTCTTGAAGATAGGGAGTATATGTATCCACTTTACTCCATTTTCTATATGCAGGAATTTGTCAGGCGCCCTCCTAGAGATATACGGGCCTTTGTAATCGGTGACCGTGTTATAGGTGGTATTTACCGCTATGAATCAGACGGTGACTGGAGAACCAATACTGCAATTGGTGGAAAAGCAGAGAAATGTGAAATTTCCGGTGAGCTGGAAGACATAGTCCTCAAGGCCGCAAAGAGTGTTGGGTACGGAGTTTTTGGAGTAGATGTAATGGAATCTGAAAACGGGTACCAGGTTCACGAAGTGAACAGCACCACCGAATTCAAGAACACTGTCCGGGTAGGTGGAGTAGATGTGCCAGGGGAAATACTGCAATTTCTCAGTGAGGAAGCCAGATGACAGCAGCCCTGGAAGGTGCGCTTGTCGATCTGGTCAGTATCTATTCTCCCACAGGTAAAGAAGAGCAAGCCACTGCCTGGTTCAGGGACCACATCTCGGAACTGGGCCTGTCACAAGCCACACTGGACTCTGTTGGAAACGCTTCCGGAAAGTTAAAAGGCCATGGCCTGAAAGTAACACTGTGCGGACATATAGACACAGTTCCCGGAAAGCTGCCTGTTAAGTTGGATAAGGGTGAACTCGCAGGACGAGGGGCAGTGGATGCCAAATCCTCTCTTGTAGCGCTGCTTTACGGTGCAATTCTTGCCAAGGAAAATGGGTTCCAGGGGACACTCAACGTTGTGGCAGCCGTAGGGGAGGAGGGCCCGGGCAAGGGTATCATTGAAGTTGCCTCAAATCATGAAAAAGCCGATTTTGCAATACTCGGG
>JBJKRS010000070.1:0-5339 GCA_046704525.1 Thermoplasmataceae archaeon | reverse complement strand
TTCTTCCATCTGTTTCCTTGAGTCGACAATGGTCACCTCATGGGGAGTCTCCCTGGCAGATTGCTCTTCGAGGCTGCTCGTGAATATCTCCACCTTCCCTTCAGTGGCAATTATGGCTGAGCCTTCGAACAGTCCGCCCTCTGCACCGCTCAGGTAGAAGAAAGACTTGTCGATTGCATTTTCACCGCCGTTCATGATTAAAAGAGTGTCCGTGCCCTTCAATTTACTGAAAATATCCTTGACAACCATAAGCATACGTAAGCTCTGGCTGTTATAATATTTGTTCCCCGGACACTGAGTATCGACTGCCTCCCATGGCCTGTAACCGAGGCCTCAGAAATCTGTCAGCTGCCTCGTTAGTTTTGTCTTTTCATAGAGCCAGTCCTCAGACTGCAGATGGCATTCAACCCGCGCCTTTTGGCACATACCGGCAACTTCCTTCCTTATTCCTGCCCACCACGATGTGCCTGCATTGGAAGTGTATGAAGAGGGACCCTGAGGAAGCACTCTTTCCATCAAGTGAAGTGCGCCCCTGTAAGGGGAGAATTTGTCATATATTATCCTGGAGCCAATGCTTCCCGCAAATTCTACGACCTCCCTGATTTGTTCTATGTCGTCATTGTACCCCTTTACAATAGGTCCCAGAAACATCCATGTTTCTATTCCTTCTCCAGCTGCTTTTTCCAGTGCATGCATCCTTGCCCCAGGCGGTGGCGCACCGGGCTCAAGAACCGAAGTTACTGAACGGAACGGGGATGCCAGGGTCATTCCAACGTCGAACATTGATTTCCGCGATGCAATAACATCCAGGTCCCTGATCACAAGGGGGGACCTCGTCTGAATGGACGTCCTGAAGCCGTTTGCCGAGAGGATGTCAATGCATTTCCTTGTCAGCCTGTACTTGCCCTCAGCAGGCTGGTACGGATCCGTTACTGTGGAAACACCAACAGTTCCCCTTGAGCGGTGATGCACTTCCTTCCTGAGCACATCTTCAATATTGGTCTTGACAGCTATGACAGAGCCCCAGTTCTCCGCGGCCTCACTGTCCCTTGTGAAATCCATTGCATAGCAGTAGATGCAACCGTGCTGGCATCCCATGTAGGGATTGAGCGCATATTTGAGCTCTGGGAGCCTTGACTTGGTCAATGCGGTTGCCGCCTCAACTTCCTTGATCCTTGGCCTGTCCATGCTCACCTCACAGATAGTCGTCCAGTCCGCCAGTCCTAAGGAACGGGTAGTTTCCAGACTTTGCCAGCCAGTACTTCACAGGGACCTTTGTGTACCTTTCCAGAAATGTGACTGCATCCTGGAATGTGTCCAGGATAGCCGGCTTCTCAGAGAACATTGCACGGAGGTTCTCCCTTACAAACCATACCCCTACCGGAAGGTTGTGGTTTGGGTATATCTCCCTCCAGAGAGTGGCAGTCGCCTGCCTCCTCATTGAAGCAAGATGCTCAGTGACAGCTAGCCTGCTTGCATAATAGCATCCTCCTATTCCGGGGTAATCCTTCCTGCCGTAGTACCCTTCGTGGTCTATCTCCACTTCCGCGGAATTCCCCCACTGGTTCCATGTGCTGCCAGGGAACCAGGACTCGCCCCATTCAAACATCCAGCTCCTGGGGCTCAGTATGGCCATGAAGAGGTTTCCATGTACCTTCCTCACATATGCAAGGTGCTTGTCCACAGTGGGGAACCCCTTAATGTCATCTACAATCTGGTCAGAGATCGACTTGTCTGTGGCGGTGATAGACCACCTGGTAGGGACCATCTTCCTGTTCTTTGAGGCACCTATTGCACCCACGCTTAGAATCTTGGAAATCCTGTACTCCTTGACCCCGGACCTGTACATGTCGAACATGGCACCCTGGGCCTTGTAGTCCGTGTCGTTCCATACCTTCTCAATGACCAGCTCATGCTTGCCCGGCTCTATTTCAAGCTTTCTCAGGGGAGACCATGGCCCCATTGGCGTGACATGGTCGTCCAGCACGGATTTGTCCGTGGAAAAGCTTCTCTCGAACTGCATGTTCACGGTTGTTGGCTCCCTGGCCATCGACATAAGCTGTATGTCCTGGAGTGTTCTGGTAGGATCAGCCGCCCCATGCACTTCAGCAATTAGGCCGCCTCTCATCAGGGAGAGCCTCTTTGAAAGAAAATCGTTCATGGGAAGGTTGATCCATTTCCCGGGGTCCTCGTAGTCTGATGTGTCCCCTATAACCGGTGGGGAAGATGGGTAGAGCCTCACCTTTGGATATCCGTACCTTCCCACAAAGACGGTTGGGGGTGAAGATCCGTTAAGCTCCTTTCCTGACATGGTCTTCAATGCGGGCTCAACCATGGTCTTGACCGTAATAGGGCAGTACGAGAGACCGCACAGCATCTTGGTTCCCCTGCACCTGATGCAGAGAGAAGCTGGAATTTTCAGGGACTTGCCTATTCTCATGCTCTTGTTGGTTGACCATAAATACTGCCCTATTTAACCATGCTGTGCCCGTAAAAAATGAGCAATTGCAGAATATTGGGCTCATCCATGCCTCCGCATGAGAATTGTACTTAACGGACGAGTCCATCTTACATAATGCATGAAGATGACGGTACGTGGATTGTCTTCGATTTCTTCGGAACCCTCTTCGATATCTCCAGCATAAGCAGAAAAATTTCCTCACAAGGAGGAATAGTGAACCCTGTGGAATTCCTGAATGTCTGGAGGGGGAAGCAGCTCGAATATTCCTACCTGCTGAGCTTGATCGGGAAGTACGAGAGTTTCACCAGGGTGACTGAAAGTGCCCTCAGGTATACGGCAAGCCTGCTCGCTTCAGACCTAACTGAAAATGATCTTTCCGGGCTTATGGAATGCTGGTTCCGCCCAACCCTTTATCCGGAAGTCGAAAATGTGCTGGATGAACTCTACGGGTCCCGCACGGCAATTCTCTCAAATGGAGACAGGCAAATGCTCTCCAGGGGGATAGAGCATGCAGGGCTGAAATGGAAGTTCCACTCGGTACTGAGCGCGGAGGATGCTCGGGTGTTCAAGCCTGATCCCAGGGTGTACCGCCTTGCTTCTGAATCCCTGAATGCAGACCCGTCCAAGATACTCTTTGTATCCTCAAACGGATGGGATATTGCCGGGTCGGCTGCCTTCGGTTTCAGAACAGCATGGGTGAACCGTGAGGGAAAACCCGAAGAAACCCTGGACTTCAGGCCACACCATGCAGTGAAGGACCTGAATGGTATCCTGCAGTTCATATCATAACCCCGGTTTCGGCGTCAGACCTGTTTCCTTCTGAGGACAATCCAGATGAGCGGAAGCACAGCAATGGACAGCAGCCCCAGGAATAGCCATGAAACAGTGTATCCGTTTGTGTTCAGTGATGCGAATACAAGCGGTATCAGGGAACCGAAGCCTATCTGGATCGAGTTCACAGTCCCCAGGCTGAGGGGCACATACCTTGGGTCCCTGTCAAGTCTGATCAGAATGGCGTATTCTGTCGATATCACTATAACAGCCATTATCCCGTCAGTGAAAACGGGGATCCAGATCAGGGCTCCAACCAGCCATGGTATCAGGGAAACTGATATCCCTATTATGATCGTGAACACAGTCACTATGTAGAGTGGCCTGTATTTCTTCAGCCTCCCTGCCATGTATCCGCCAATAACGCCTACGAAGAGGATCATACCTCCCATGAGGCCGGCAATGATCTGCGGCTGGCCTATGAAGTTGGCGTACGACTTGAAGTACTCGGAGAATGTGAAGTTAAGCCCCCACAGCCCGTCCAGGCCAAGGGCCACCATCCAGATTGTCTTGTCTGTCAGCCTCTCGAATACCTTCCTGTACTCCAGCCTCCCGCTTATCCTGCTTCTCGGGAGGCTCACGGTCGTCACCGCAGCTACTATGAGTGTAACTGCCCCGGCAATCAGGGAGTCAATCCTCCAGCCGAATATGTTTGCTATCGGCGTGTACAGGAAAACTCCAATTCCGCCGCCGATTGCAAAGAATGAGTTGTAGAGGCCGACCATCTTGGTTATGTCCCTGGCGTAAAGCTCGTTCAGGATACCTATTGCCGTGGAGAAGAAGAACGCGGCTGCAATGCCCGTGACAAACCTCAGTGCTACCAGGACAGTATAGCTTGGGGACAGTGAGGACGCTACCGCTGAGGCACCCATTACAAAGAGGCCGCTCATGGCAACTTTCTTTGCCCCCACCCTTGAAGCCAGGACTCCAGCTGGGACCTGGAACGCACCTGCCCCGAAGAGGAACAGTGAGAACAGGAGCCCCGTGCTCGAGAACTTTATTCCAAAGTCCTTGGCTATCAGATTTAGTGCTGGAGAGAGGTTGTACCAGTTCATGGAATAGACCATACGCGATAACATGATCATTGTTCCTGGAAATCTGGTGCCGCCGGATGCCATAAGCTCTAATTTATGGGTAAGTTCTTGATAGGTAATAAACGGTAAAGTTCAACATTTGTCGGCGTGCTGAATTATTATCTTTCTGTATGCAATGGTCCGAATCCTGGATTATGCCATGGGTGACATGCGATATATAATACTGCTCTTGCGATTAGCCCTAGCTGCCTGGAATGATGACGAGATGAGTGGAAGGGAGGAAGTGATATCGTGGCTGACCTCGGGTGAAGAGGATTCAGAGAAACTGCTCGATCTGAAGTGGGAGATCAAAGAGCATGAGAACTACTTCATACTGGAGAACAAGGAAGTTCCGTTCAAGATTCACCTGCTGTTTGTTGAAGAGACTCTGCAGATTTTCATGCGGACTGAGATTGAGACTGCGGTCATCGACAACGAGGCAAGGCTCGCACTCTACCGGACGCTGCTCATTCTGAACCGGCAGATCGATCATGTGAAGTTCATGCTCGCAGGCATAAATGAGGAAGTCACACTTCGGGTAGACCTCCAGATGCAGTACATCAACAAGGATAAGATTGAGATGGCTTTCAACCAGCTCCTGACTTCCCTTTACATTATGGCCAAGGCACTCCACATAGAAGAGGAATTCAACCAGAAAGTCCTGGAATGGATGGGCAGGATGATTGCTGACTTCACCAAGCAGGGCAAAACCAAAAAAGATATTGAGAGAATACTGGTTAACAAGATAGGTATAAGCCCCGAGGACGCGTCTGCTATAATAGGGCAGGTTTACCCTGTTTCACACAGCGGAGAGGCCGAGGACAGGCTTTACGGATAGAGTGATCGCTTTGGAGCACAAGAAGATAGAGGAATTGAATGGAGAGGAGAAAAACATAAGCCTCAAGGTAAAGCTCATCACGGTTGAGAAGAGGACCGCAAAGTCCGACCGCGGGGAGAACGTATACCACTACGGT
>JBJKRS010000069.1:0-2643 GCA_046704525.1 Thermoplasmataceae archaeon | reverse complement strand
TAAATAATGATGAAGTCAATCGCGAAGGGCAGGGAGAGCTCGGAGCGGTTTCTCTCGATAAAAAATGTTGCATCTTCAATGGTGTAGGGGTAGGGAAACCCATGTGCCCCAATAGTCTCTCTGATGGAAGGATGATTTGCCAGTTCTGCAATAGCTTCTCCATATGAGATGTCAATCGGTGCCTGCAGCACAATGTTTTCTCCTTTCAGGACCGTCCTGCCTGCATCCAGCACCATAATTACTTGTAGAAAAGCGCCTGTTATCAATCTATGCCCTGAAACGGCGACCCAATTAACCTTCGAAATGGAAAATAAGTGGTGTGTAGCCTCATGCTTGCGCCTGGCTTGCAGAGACCCTACTTCTCCTGAAGCTGAAGAAACCTGCCCAGAGGAGCAGGATGCCGGCAAATTCCGCATAGTAGAGGAATGACGGAAACTTTGCTATGTACAAAGTGCCAGCGGCACTGACCAGCACCACTCCTGCAATTATGCTCAGCATTTTCGGACTGTGGGTTTTCCTGTAACTGTATGCTGAGACCGCTATGAGGATCACTGCAGCAGGGAATGTGATCAGCGATGAGAAAATTGTCACAGAAAGTGGAAGGGGGCCAAACACAACATGGTTTGAGAGCAGATTGCCTATGTTCGCAGAATAGAGCGAATATGCTAGAAACGCTGTTGATGCAGCGCAGAAGGCCATATATCCAATTCGGACAGGGCGTGATTCCAGGAGCATTATTGACCCCAGGGCAAGGGCCTCCACAAGTATTGCAACGATTCCCAGATAGAGCTTTATCAGGGCAGGTGAGTATGTTCCCGATGCAAATACAAGTTCAAGCACCACACCTCCAGAGAAGAGCCATAGGCCTGCGGTCCAGAAGACCATACTGCGGCTTTTTCCGTCTATGGCTCTTGCGGACATCAGCAAGCTTAACATTACTGTCAGGACAAGAATGACCAGAACAGAGAATTCAGTGAAAACCTGGCTTCCAAAATTCACGGGACTTCAAGCCCACTCCTGTATTAAAATGCATCCCTCTAAATGTTAGTACTCCATCTCACTGCGTGAGCCCCCGTATTTCAGAAGGCTCCCTAAGGCGCTCCATTTCACGGTCTACCTTTGTGATTTCTCTGTAGATATAGAATCCCATGGAAAAGATGAGAGCAGCAAATATTATTGTTCCCCCGAAGAGCAGGCCGTTTATGAAGAGCATCCTTGAGCCTGTAACCATTGCCTCAAAGTACAGGTCGATGGTTTCCGAAACCGATACTACAACACCGTAGATCAGCACACCCAACCTCAGGAGCGATGAGGCGGATCGAGCTTTATTGATACTGGCTGATGGTGCATAAGCCCTCTTAAGAGCGCCATAGAGGTTCTCTATGGCAGGGCCGGACGATCTCACTGAATCGAGTAGCTTTTCCTCGATGTCCTCGCTTTCTACCCCCTCGCCAAAGAGCAGGTCCACAATACGGTTTGAGTCCGGGCTGTTGAAGAAAGACAGTATGTCCTTTGTCATGATCAGGTAGAGGACACGCTGAAGCAGTTCAGATTTCTCCTCAAGCCTGTCAAAATACCTGCCGAATGTCCCGCCTATTACAAGGTAGATGAGGACGCATATGAAGAGGATCATGGCCGGTATTATGAAGAGCAGCGACATGGATAGATAGGATACCTCCAAGAGTTATTTTTAACTTTTTTTCACAGCCATTCTGTACCAGTATCAGCATTGGGAATCATCCACCCTTCAACATGCGTTGGATCATTTCCTCCTTCGGGTGAAGTAATAGCCAAAGGATACATTGAACACCAACAGCGCCACGAAGAAAATTATGATTGCCCAGACCGGTGGGCTCGTGGTGTACAGAACCATGTAGAGGATTGTGGCGATCATTGCCAATGCAGAGGATGCGGTCCCTGCAAGCGGCAGTTTTACCTTCCTCGACTTCACTCTGACTCACCTGCAGTCAAGTGCCGGTATAATCCCGCTCTATTGCAACTTTCATGATTTATAGTGGCACCCTGCCGAAGGGTGTCACTCCTGGGAAGCGGCAAAGTCCTTGTTTACCATTTCCTTGAATGCTTTTTCCACAACGTCTGATGGCAGGTGCCTGATAAGCTCATACAGAAGGTTCGGGTCCTTCTTTAGCGGGCTATCCTCCGACTCGAGTATGCCGGCAAGCCTGTCGCTGTCCATTTCCTCGCCAGAAGCGCCCACTTGCACCATCACCTCAACTTCATCCCTGGAACCGCTTCCTCTCAGCTCCTCAGTCACCTCCTCAAGGGACTGTATGAACTGGTCTGCAACCTGGTCATGCACAGGTGAGCAGTTCAGGTGGAGGCTGGCAGGAATGGAGTGCTCCGAGGATCCAGGCTGGACCTGGAGGAACCACCCCCTCTCCTTTAGCCTTTTCCCGACTTCGAATATGTCGCTCTCTGTGCTGGTAAAAGCAAAGATGGTGGTTTCGGCTTCGCCCACTATTGAATACCCCAGACGCTTGAGGCCTGACAGTATCTTTTTCTTTGCACTGAGAGTCTTCTTTGCAAGCAATACGTAACCTTCCTCGCCAAGGTAGTTCAGCACCGCCCATGACGCTGCCAGAGGGGCGGAAGATTTTGTCGACTGGACACCTATGTTTGACA
>JBJKRS010000068.1:0-19007 GCA_046704525.1 Thermoplasmataceae archaeon | reverse complement strand
CCACAGGACTGCATGCAAACTGTTCTCGGAGAGTGGAAACAGGTTTCTTGTTGAGGTGCCTGCCAAACTCAAAGATTCATTCATGGAGTGCTTCCCTGATGGCGGAGCTGTTGAAATAGGTAGCACCAGGGGTTCAGAGGCAGTTGTCAGGGACCTTGAGCTGACAGTCATCAAAGGAGATGTGCTTGATTTCCGTGATGCATGGGAGAAAGGGCTGGACCAGTACCTCTGATTTCCGGCAAGACTATTATAAGGACGCAACATTGTGCAACGAATGTCTGATCATCTGAAAAAGTACGACTATCTCCCTGATTTGAACGTCTCTTTCGAGCTTGACTACAGGCTGAACTTCGACCTTGAAAGGGCATGCGGATATGTTCGAATTTACAAGGGAAATATTCAGACCCAGGAGTATGACGAGGGAGAGGAGCCCTACGAAATTTATATGGAGCTGTTTGAGTGCGGTCTGACAGAAGAACAGGTCTATGATAACTACGACAAGGTGGTCAAAGAAGTAAAATCCGGAGAAATTGAGATCTGAGAATTCTCCAGTTAAAGTTCATTCTGGGATTTTTAAGTCAACATCTATGGAAACAGTGTCGCCGTCCTGCAGATTAAACTCGCCCCTCAGATATTTGTCCGATATAACTTCCATTACATCGGTATAAACTGACCTCTCAGGGAATATTACTGCACACTTCACCTTGTTCAGTGTGGCATTGAAGACCTTTACGGGCCCGAAAGTTCTGTCCTCTGTCTCAAAGCCCTCTATATGGATCCCAGGACTGCTCCTGAGCCTCCTGAGAGGGCTCTCATATGCAGGCAGTATCTTCAGGTTCAGCGTTCCAAGGTAAGGTATGAATCCAAGCTTCTGTTGAAACTGAATTATGTAGAACTTTCTGGAGATGTAATACCTTCCTTCCCCCAATCCGCTCTGTACATTCCCGGAAAGCGGGATGGAGCTGTCGAGATCGAGTAGTTTTGACAGGCTCCCGAGTTCAGAATATAGAACGTCAAGCCCAGAATCAGTAAGAATGATCCTCTGCTTTCTGCTCTGCGATGCCCTTGTTACATACCCTTCCTCCGCGAGTTTTATGATTACCCGTGAGGCGGATTGCTGGCTCATGCCCATCCCCTGGGCAAGTTCGCTTGAAGACAGCAGGATCTGGTTTCGTGGACCTGCTTTAGATTTGATGACCTTGAGCGCGTGGTACAGGTTCGGATCAAATTTACTCATCCTATATGCATTCCCCTTCTTGGTTAGTTAATGGGCAAGTCATACAAAATGAATTCTTCTCCCCCCTGTGACTGAAAGAACTCTCAGACCAGCAGATTTGAGCCTCAAAATAAGGTTCCTGTCGTTTGTCAAAACAATTGCGCCTGAAGCCACTGCATATGAATATATGCAATCATCTCCGGAGCCTTCTGAGACCGATTGCTCAAACCGTTCCGAGAATTTCAGTGCTGCAAGCGCGTCCCTGTTGCTCTCCTTCAGTCCAAACAACTCTTCCCTGACACAGCCCAGAATGATGATTGATCCTGAAATTCCTATCGATTCTACCAGGTTGCGAACGTCTATTCTCTGCTTTATTGCATAGATTAGCGAATTGGTGTCAGGAACAACCGGGGGAGCTGTTGAGTACCCCATGCAGATCCCCTACTCTCTGTCGACAACTTCAGCTATTGCCATGCCCCTCTTTATTTTCTTAATCAGGACCTTCACAGTCTCTCCTTTCTTTGCGCCAGGAACGAACAAGCTGTAACCCCGAAACATTGCCCTGCCCTCTCCCGAACTGCCTTTTTCAGTGATCTCAACAACGTACTGTTTTCCTTCCTCGACCTCAGTGTCATCAGATTTTGACACACGGGCAAGCGTAATTGGATGCTGCGCGCCGCATGCTTTGCATGTGAGCAGGCTTGTCCTGCCAACTTTCTGAAACTCAGTGTCCGGAGAGCCACATTCGTAACACTTCACATACGAATCAAGGTACTGATTGATTTTACTCGTGATCTGCTCGTATGTCACTTTCCTGTTGATTATGAGCCTTCGGCCAGCAATTGTTACCCCAATGCCGAATTCTTTCATGAGAAACTTTGAAATGTGCTTGGGGTCCCTGTTGATCATGTCAGCGATGTCCTGAAAATTACGGACGATAGTTGATTTTCCCTCCCTTATTATGTCAGGTTCGGGAATCTTCAACCTTGCCTCACTCTGTGTTGATTTTGAGAAAATCCCACTTGCCTTGTCAAGCAGGTCTTTGTATTCGTTTTCAGTCATGTTTCATAATTAGTCGTCCCCTTAATAATATTGTTAAAAGGCAGGTTATGGGAAATGTGCATTCAAATCTTCACAGATGCATATTTTTATTTTATATGTATTAAAAATATATACATTAGTAGTATCTTCGCACCACAACGTACTTTCTGATATATTCTTGAGTTTCATATAAATCGCCTTAAATAAGGCTTTAAAAAAATAATCTTAACTTTAAATAAATATGTGTAAATTTTTAATTTGTCTTACATCGAACAAAGTTTTATATATGGTCTAGAAGATTAAACTTGGAGGTCAAGCGTCACTTGAATCAACAGGACACTAAGATCACATTGAGGATATCAGAAGAAGATCTTGCTGAGATCGACATGTTTCTCGAGAAGAACCCCAGGTTCGGTAGCAGATCAGAATTCATGAGGCATGCCGCAGTCGAGTATATGTCGCAGCTCAGAATTGGCATTCTCGATACCTCAGATATTAACTTGAAGCTGGACAAGGTCCTGCTGAAGACCCTTCAAAGCGCCAAGGAAAAGGGTTTCTTCTATTCAATAGAAGACGCAGTCGTTGACATTGCAAATCAGGCCATGGCAAGCGGCCTTGTAATGAAGCTGATCAAGGACAAAGTGGATCAGTACAAGAACATTCAGAGAGAGATGGCTGATCTTGAGAATTTTGACCTTACAAAAGAAAGAGAATTGGAGAAAAGGTGATTCGAAGTGCTAATTGGATGGACAGAGACATTAAAAGATGATTGCCTGAATGCTGTGTCGGACTATTTCTACGGAAGGATGGACAACTCTATTGTTTCCTTTGGCAGAGCAGGAAGAAACGTGGCCTCAAGGCTGTACTCCAGGCTAGCCATGGGTACTGAGCTTGTTTCAGTGGAATACAGACTCAGCAGCGCAAGAAGGGCTGTTATGTCATTCATAAGCAAGAGTTTTTCAAGCAACCTCAGGAAGAACTCGCCTCATATTGACAGGATCAGGAGCAATCAGATGGGAGGAAATGTCACACTTGATTTCCTCGCTTCGAACCACAGAATCGAAAGGCTCGATGTTGCAGAAAGCGATTTCAACAAAAATCCGGACCGTGTCTCTGACAGGATCCTTTCATCCTCATATGGCTCGTCCTCATTCATCCTGCTGAGCGACTTCGGAGAGCCAGTCTCGCAGAAGATGCACATGGCATTCTCCAGGATGCTGACAAAGAAAGGCATACCACATCTCAGTGTTGTGACACTTTCCGGCAGGACAGGTTCTGGAAGGAATGATTCCGCATCTGAAGGAGTCGAGCAACTCAGGATGGCCGGAGGGAAGGTTGTCACCTATGAAGAAGAGTCTTCAAGAAGCGATGGCAAGGGGGACTTCTCAAGCGAATTCTACCAGATGGTGGCAAAAAAAGTCTACGATTTCTCACTCAGGCTTGGATCAAAGGCAAACCTGCTCAAGATGCATCTGATGAGTTCATAGGCAATAATTTTTAAGCAGCCTGAAGAGGCTGCCGGAAACAATTTTACATGCTTGCCTGTATTTCCCTGTAATTCATTTCCCGTTCACAGTAACGGCACCTGACTACAATCGGATTCTTTGATATTGTCTCAAATTCGCTTTTCACGGGTTCGTTCCGGTTCGTAATGCAATTCTGGTTGGCGCAGTTTATGAGCCCTAGCAGGGTGTCGGGCAATTCAACGCTGAACTTTTCCTTAATTGAATACCCTGTGACAATGCTTATTGATGCCTTGGGTGCTATGAGAGATATCATGTCAAGTTCTATTTTTTCCAGGAACCTGTTCTCTATCTTTATGACGTCCTTATTCTCCAGCTTGGCACTGGGAACATGAATGCCAATGCTGACGGAATAGTTCACGTCCTCCTTGATGTTGAGAATATTCAACACTTTCAATGCCTTTCCGGCAGGTATATGATCTATAACAGTCCCATCCTTGATCTTGGATATTTTCAGTGTCTGATCATCCATTTCCATCACTCCCCTCCGAGTATCATCGACAATAGGGCCATCCTCACTGGAACTCCATTCGCGGCCTGCTTGAAGTACCTAGCCTGGGGCAGGTAATCCACTTCGGGGGCAATTTCGTCTATCCTGGGTAACGGATGCATGATTATTGCGTTCTTTTTCATCCTGCTCACAAAATCGCTCTCTATCGAATAACTTCCAATAACGCTCCTGTATTCGTTCTGGTCAGTAAACCTCTCCTTCTGTATCCTGGTCACGTAGAACACGTCACTGTTTTCCAGATGGTCTTCTATGTTTTCTGATACCTCAATCTTCATGGACTTGGGGAGCCTGGACATTATGTAGTCGGGAATCCGTAGTATGCTCGGCGATATGAGTGTGATGCTCACGTCAAACCTTGCGAGTGCGCGTATCAGAGAATGCACCGTCCTCCCATACTTCAGGTCACCTATCATTGAAATCTTCAAGCCGTCAAGCTTCCCGAATTCATTCTTCATGGTGAAAAGGTCAAGAAGAGTTTGGGTAGGATGCTGTGCTGATCCGTCCCCCGCGTTTATTACCGGCTTTGAGGAGAATTTGGACGCTAACCTCGCAGAGCCTTCCAGTGGATGCCTTATCACTATAACATCAGAATATGCCTCAGCCATCCTGACTGTATCAGCCAGGGTTTCTCCCTTTGCGACTGAGGAAGAGGATGCTTCGGAGACGGAGACTACGGAGCCACCAAGCCTGTGCATCGCACTCTCAAACGAGAGGCGGGTTCTTGTGCTGGGCTCGTAGAAAAACGTGGCCATTATCCTTGATGCAAGGACATCGGACTTCTTTCCACTCTGAATGAGCCTGGCCATCTGTTCGCTAACCCGGAAAACCTCCATGATGTCCTCGTCAGAAATATCATCAATCGACACCACGCTCTTATTCTTCAACATTGAAGAGTCTAATCTCTGGGATTGTTAAATAATTTGTCAGATTCGGGAGATGAGGTAGTACATTATGCACACGGAATAGTGTACATCCGACG
Source organism: Thermoplasmataceae archaeon (assembly GCA_046704525.1). Classification (GTDB taxonomy): domain Archaea; phylum Thermoplasmatota; class Thermoplasmata; order Thermoplasmatales; family Thermoplasmataceae. The sequence continues at coordinate 13,737 of JBJKRS010000068.1, read as the reverse complement.
ATTTCGCGACGTCCAGAGAGAGTATTGTGTCTTACAGAGGTATTGAAATCAGCCAGAATTTAATAAATGGTACACCATGAAGCACAGGGATGGGAAGCAGCAAGTCCTCTGAAATATCCGGGTTCTACAAGCTGTCCGTGGAAGAACGGCTAGAGCTCGTCAGGAAGTTCACAGACCTCACTGAAGAGGAGGTAAACGATCTTCGCAACACCGGTGCACTCCCCTTGGATGTGGCAGACCACCTTATAGAGAACACAATTTCAACTGTGGAGGTGCCCCTGGGAATTGCCACCAACTTCAGAATAAACGGGAAAGACTACCTTGTACCGATGGCAATTGAAGAACCTTCTGTGGTTGCCGCATGCTCCAATTCCGCCAAACTTGCAAGGAAAACCGGCGGATTCAGGTGCAGTTCCTCTGAACCGGTTATGATAGGGCAGATTCAGATCACTGGCTATTCATCTGCCGACAGTGTCAGGAAAAGTGTAATGGAGAGAAAGGCAGACCTTCTTGATGCGGCCAACACAAGAAGCAGTACGCTCAGGGAAATGGGTGCAGGCGCCAAAGATGTGGAAGTGAGGATCTTCACTGGAGAACACCCAATGGTGGTCCTCCACTTGCTAGTAGATGTCAGGGATGCCATGGGCGCCAACGTGGTCAACAGTATGTGCGAGCATATAGCGCCACTGGTTGAGGAAATCACAGGAGCACGAGTTAATCTCAGGATACTCAGCAATCTCAGCACCCACAGAGTATCAAGAGCCAGTGCATTGTTCAGAAAGGAGGATCTTGGAGGCACAGAGGCGGTTGATTCCATCTTAAGCGCATACCATTTTGCAGCAGTAGACCCATACAGGGCCACTACACACAACAAGGGGATAATGAACGGCATCGACGCAGTACTGCTTGCCACCCTCAATGATTGGAGGGCAGTGGAGGCAGGTGCCCATGCATATGCAGCAATGAACTCGTACACTTCACTCACCAGATACTCGAAAACTCCCGCAGGAGATGTAGAGGCGTCCATTGAGATTCCGATAGCTGTGGGAACTGTTGGAGGTGCCACATCAAATGTTCCCAAGGCCAGAATTGCCCGAAAGATACTTGGAGTCCAGGGCGCAAAGGAGTTTTCCAATGTCCTGGCGGCAGTCGGACTTTCACAGAACTTTGCCGCTGTGAGAGCTCTTGCCACAGAAGGGATTCAAAGAGGGCACATGGAACTGAATGCAAGGCAGCTAGCCCTGGCGCCTGGAGCCAAGGGTCAGGTTGTGGACGCAATCGCGGCAAGAATGATCGCGGAAAAGAGCATAACTATGCGGCGAGCGAGAGAGATATTTGCCGAGATGACCAAGAAATAAATATCAAGCGATTATTATAGGACTGAATTCAATGGAAAGCATCGAGGAATTGATGAAAGCAGGTGACAAGAGCCTCCAGAAGGAGAAGTACATTGACGCTATCCGATCTTATTCCAAGGCTCTTGAAACCCTCGGAGACAGTGAGGGGCAGGAGGCCGGCGAACTGTGCTACAAGATTTCACAGGCCTATTATGCTTTTCAGCCCAAAAATACCGAAAATTCCCTATCTTTTGGCAAGAAAGCGCTTGCCATACACGAGAAGACAGGTGACATGGACCTGCAGATCATGGACCTTCTGAATCTCGGATACATCGAAATGGACGGGGGTTCCAAGGACAGGAGCGTAGAATTTTTTGAGGAAGCGGCCAAGCGGGCCAAGGCTGCGGAAGATGACGTCCTCATCAGCATAAGCTGGTTGGCAAAGGCAGAGCTGCTGTCCAAGGAAAGAGGAAGGGACAAGGAGGCTCTGGACATCTACGAGAAAGTCCTGGAAAAAGCAAAACAGTCAGAAGACTGGGACAACTATTTTGAGTCACTCCATGGAAAGGTTATACTCATCAGGAAGAAGGGAGATGAAAATTCCGCACTTTCTATGACACTGGAAGCACTGGACCTCATCGACAAGATAGCCTCTGGGATTAAGAACAAGAAGGAGAGAAATGAATTCAGGCAGTCCTTCGACTACCTTTTCGACATGGCCTCAGATATAGCAATGGAAATGAACGATGTCGAGCAGGCTATAAAAATAGCCCAGAGGCTTGAGAAATCCTGAAGGCTAGCCTGACATTTCAGCGATGAAGTGCTCAGCTTCCACGCCCTCGTCAATGAGAACTGAAAGCAGGGCAATTTCAAAATTGATGAATTTCATGTTCCTCAGCAGGTCCTTGGCCCTCGCCATAGCCTCCTTCTTTGTAAGCTTCCCTGACGCGGATGCAGCATCAAGAAGCCTGTCTACAAGGGGCTTCTCTACTGATTCAGAAAATAGTTGGTCCCTGTCAACCGTAAAATCAAGCGGAACGACAATACCAGAAGTGCTGAAGTTGGGTGAAAAGGCATCGTCCTTCTTCATAAGAATCCCAGACTCAACGGATTTTGAAATGAACTCCTCCACTGATTCCGGGTCCATAAGGGACCTTTTGTACGAGAGTATAGTGACAAAGTCCTGCTTCCCGTATTGGCTCGAACTCCTTTTTTCGCTTGCAACTATGGCCACGAGCTTTCTTGCCAGGTCTTTGTTCATCTCTCAATTACCCGTTCATCCAATACTTAGGTTCAATAAAAATGTGGATGGTTTACTGGAGTTTTGAAAGCTCTTCCTCGACCTTCTTGTAATCCGGTTCCACACCAGGGTCGTCTGTAGTCCAGGCGAAAGCCACTTTGCCATCCCTGTCTATGATGAAAACCGCCCTTTTGGATGCCTGGAGTCCCGGTACCTTCACGAAGTCCTGGTGAAGTCCGCCATAATTCTTGCTCATGTCCCTCTTGAGATCGCTGAGGAGGTCGAAGTTCAGATTGTTTTCTTTTGCGAACTTCGCGTTCGAGAATGGCTGGTCCACGCTTACTCCAAGGACCTTTGCATTGAGCCTGTTAAGGTTCGACATGGAGTCCCTGAAGGTGCACATTTCCTTTGTACAGACTGAAGTAAATGCCCCTGGGAAAAATGCAAGAACCAGGTTGCTTCCCTTGAAATCTGCAAGTCTTCTCACCTTCAGGTTTTGATCCGGTGCTTCAAATTCAGGTGCCTTGTCTCCGACTTTCAGTGCCATAATTATCGTGTGGTGATTGGACAAATATATTAAATCCTGATGTTTCTGTGATACTTCATGAAGTCTGTGGCCCTGTTTTCAGGAGGAAAAGACTCTTTCCTTTCAGCACTTATAGCCTCAGAGCAGGGTCTCGACGTAAGCCATTGCGTGACAATTGACCCTGCGGAGCATTCAATGATGTTTCACTATCCTAACACGAGGGCAGCTGATCTTTCTGCAAAGCTGCTGGGCTTGGGAGTTAAGCACGTTAGGGAAGAGCGTTTCGCGGCTGAGCTTGCTAGCCTGGAAAAGGACGGGGTTCAGGCAGTTATATCCGGTGCAATAGCCTCTGAATACCAGAAAACCCGTATTGAACGCCTATGCACAGAATTGGGCCTGGTTTCTTACACGCCACTTTGGAGAAAGCGCCAGGATCTGGTCCTGAAAAAGGTCATTGAATCCGGAATGAAGGCAATGGTCGTTTCAGTCTCTGCTGAGGGCCTTGGAGAAGGGGACCTTGGCACTACAATTAATTCTGACTTCATTGAGAAGATGGCGCACCTCAATGATCGAATAGGGATAAACATGGCTGGTGAAGGCGGAGAATATGAGACTTATGTATTCGGTCTTGAAGGCAGAGGCATGGTATCCATAGACTCTTCGAATCTCAGGTGGCAGGGCTCGGGCGGGTACCTACTGATCGAGAGCGCACATTTCTTGCCTCCTGGACCTTAGGCCTATTCATCCAGGGTTCTCTGAGTCCCCTCATCCGGGAGGGTATAACGCTTGAGATCAAACACTGAAATGATGATGTCCCTGAGAAAGCCCATTATCTGGCTGAAGTCCCGGTGCAGGGGCTCCACCATCATGTTGTTTTGCGGAATTTTTATGCCAGTTTCCTGAAGCTTCCTTATGTAGTCAGACCTTCTCTGGCTCATTACCTTTCTGTACTGCCTGGGAAGATCAACGTTGCACCTCTCTATCTCCCTCATGAATACAGGCCTTGAGAACAGCGTGTAAAGGATTATGAGGGCACAGTCACCTGACTCTTCTTCTTCCATCATCCTGGCTATCCTCCCTGCATAATCGTAAATGTCACGAGACTCCCTGTATGCTGGAGAATAAATGCGGGCTGGCTTTATCTCCTTCTCCTTAAGAAGTCCTACGTCAACAAGTGCCTTCAGGTAACCTGTGAGGTACAGCCTGTGGTGGTTGAAGCCATTGCTCTCAAGAGACTTCTGGAGACCCGATATGGATTTCTCCTCAAGGTTGAGATCGTAGATTATCTTCTCTTTGAGCGTCTTGTCCCTTTCAAAGTCTCCGGCCATGCGCACCTCCCTTGTAGGACTTCTTCAGAGCAAATGAGGCCTGGAGTGCAGACTCGCATATCTTCTGTGAAACTCCCAGAAAATTCCTAGGGTCGAGTGCAGCTTCAAGCTCTTTGGGCCCTATGAACTTCAAAGCGTCCAATTCAGTTAAAGATTTCTTGAGCTCCTGGTCCTTCCGGTATGATTCCATTGATGCTTTCCTGACAAGTTCATGCGCGTCCTGTCTTGCCATTCCGCCTTTTACAAGGGCCGAGACGACACTCTCCGACATGACGGTCTGATCCCTGTAAAGGTTCTTCAGCATCCCCTCCGTGTTCACAAAGAGATTTCTGAAGACCGAGTCCATCCTGTGAATTGCATAATCGATGAGTATTGAGGAATACGGTATGGTAAACCTCTCAAGGGCACTGTTTGTCAGGTCCCTCTCATGCCAGGTTACCGCTGCTTCATACTCTGGTATAATCATGCTTCTCACAAACCTGGAGATGCTGCATACGTTCTCGGAAGAAATTGGGTTTCTCTTGCTCGGCATGGCGCTGGACCCGACCTGCCTCTCCGAATCAAAAAATTCCGAAACTTCCGCAATTTCAGGCCTCTGGAGATTCCTGATCTCAGTGCCGAACTTTTCGAGTGAGGTGGCTACACCATTCAGCACAGACAGGTACTCCACGTACCTGTCCCTGTCCACAATCTGTGTTGCCCCATCCTCGGGATATATGCCGAGGATTTCCATGGCCCTGCCCTGAACTTCGATCGCCTTTTCACCAATTGATGCGCCGGTTCCTACTGGCCCCAGTATCTTTCCAACCAGGACTCTGCTTCGCGATTCAGCAAGCCGCTGTATATGCCTGTTAATTTCAGTCAGGAACACTGCCATCTTGAGCCCGAATGTAATCGGGCTGGCCCACTGGCCATGCGTCCTCCCGAGCATGGGGGCATCGATGTACTTTGAAACAAGTTCCTGCAATGTGCCCTGAAGAGAGAACAGTCCATCTGCCAGGATCTCATAGAAATCCCTGAGCTGAAGCGCAGTGGAAGTGTCCACGATATCGTTGGATGTCACTCCGTAGTGCACGTACTTCCCCCCGTTTCTGCACTTCTCCGTGAGCGCCCTCACCATTGCCATTGTGTCGTGGTTGATCTCCTTCTCGATCTCTTTCACCCTTTCCACGGTGACAGAGTGGGAGTCAACTGCATCCGATATTTCCCTGAATGCCTCTTCCGGTATCAGCCCGTACTCGCTTTCTGCCTGAGCTATGGCACGCTCGACTGTGAGCATGTATGCAAGCCTCTGCCCCTCTGAGAAAATCTTCTTTACCTCAGGACGTCCGTAGCGGTATTCGATAGGCGACACTCCCATAATCTTTGATGTAGGGTAGACATATATTATTTGGCTTCAGAGGCGGTGCGCGGGACACGGTTCAAACCCCTTGCAGGAGGTCAGGCCTTTGATTCATCATCTGCAGTTGCCCGGACAATACGGCCCAAGAATTTCAGAGGGCGAAATATGCAAGCGAGGAAAGTTTAATCAATTTCATGGAGTTGGAGAACCCGATCATGGTTCATACTTGGGGCGGGCTGGCAAGGCAATTCAGAAAAAGGGCGAGGGACAGTGGCGTTGCTGAAATAATCGGGACCATTTTGATATTTGCAATCGCCATAACCCTGTTCACAACCTTTATCCTCTGGTATGTGCCGGCTACTGGAACGGCCAATGAACAGAGTTACTACCAGACAACCCAGAGTTCATTTCTCTCATTTGCGGAAAAGATGTCTGATGCCCAGAATGTCCAGGGGCAGACTTCATCTTACAACATTCCCACCGGGATCAGCGGAGTCCCCCCATTCTCTCCTTCCTCTCCTACCTCGGTGTCTTTCTCCAGAAATTTCGACAATTTCTCAGTGTCCATGAAGTACAGCATAGTTGTGAATTACACTCCGCAGGGCGGATCGCCGGTCAATTACACAGTCAACGTCTCGCGTGAAGGCGGAGGGGTGTTCAAGACTGCTGCTTCGACACAGTTCACAACCCCCACAGGATATGACCTTCAGGACGGCATGCTCCTGCAGAGCCAGGGAAGATCACCGAGCGCCACTGCAATGGGGCCATTGCCAGTCTCGTTAAACTCAACTTCGGGAAAAGTATCGCTTGGTGGAAAAATCATGAATGTCACGGGGAAGTCTACAACCGCATCCTCTGTTGGCTCAACACTTGCAGTGCTTTACTATTCATCTGTTAACGCCACTTCCTTCAATGCAGGGGAGTTCACCGCTATAAATGGAACCACCGGAACCATAAACACCCTGACACTGCAGTATTTCTACTACAACCTCACCTCATCATTCCATCGCCAGTGGGACTATGCCCTCTTCCACCAGTTCAACAACACTGCAGGCACATTCCAGCAAGCAACATCCTTTGCATCATGGAACTTTGCAGGTCTGCCATTTGCCGCAAATGTGAATGGAGAAACTGTGAGCGTGCAGAGTACATCAGTCACCGGATTATCTTCAGTGAGCCTCTATTACATCGATGTTTCAGTTCTTTCAGTTTAGACTCCCAAGTTGACCGGGACACTCTAGAGAAAAAGTTTTTGAGCACACTATTCTTCTAATAACTTGATTATATGGAACCTGACGGCTATCAACTCACAATAGACAAGATTATTTCGACTGCTGCCAAGAGAACACCCAGCCAGATCATATCCTACAAGGGAAAAGAGAATTACACGTACCAGGAGTTCTATGAGAGGGTCAAGAGGCTTGCCTCTTCCCTTGTGAGGCTCGGAGTGAAAAAGGGTGATGTGGTTGCAGTCATCGACTGGGACACCAACAGGTACCTTGAGGCATATTATGCAATCCCAATGGCCGGCGCCGTCATACACACAGTGAACATCAGGTACCCCCCGGAACTCATATTCTATAGCATGGAGCACGCAGGTGACTCATTCGTCATAGTGAGAGACGAGTTCGCCCCGATTCTGGAAAGGAATAAGGCTGCATTCAGTTTCATACAGGGCTGGATCGTGTATTCAGAATCAGGTCAGGTGCATTCTGATTTGGAGCCGATATACAACTATGATGATCTTGTTTCAAAGGAGGCAGAAGAAAACCTACCCGCGGTCACTGAGAATGATACTGCCACGACATTCTACACTTCAGGTACGACAGGAATGCCAAAAGGAGTCACTTTCACGCACAGGCAGATAGTGCTGCATACACTTTCCTCAGCTGTTTCATTCAATGAGTTCCCTCTAGCAATTACCAGCAAGGATGTCATAATGCCTCTGGTCCCGATGTTCCATGTGCATTCATGGGGGTTGCCCTACACAGCCATAATGAAGGGCATGAAGTACGTGCTGCCTGGCAGGTACGATTATCCCGAGCTTGTCGAGTTGATTGCAAATGAAAAAGTGACTGTGTCTGCCATGGTTCCTTCCATTCTGCACCTCATCCTGTCTGTTCCGGGCGTCGAGAAAAAGTTGCCCTCCAATTCACTCAGGGTAATCATCGGCGGATCTGCACTTCCTAAAGGACTTGCCGAACGATCTGAGCAGATGGGCATAAAGGTGAGCTCTGGATACGGGCTTTCCGAAACTGCACCTGTGCTGACCCTGGCCACTTTCAACAGGGAGGTCCTGGAAATGAGCGAAAAAGACCAGTTTGATTATACGCTGAAAACCGGGATACCCATTGCACTTGTGAACCTGAGGATAATTGACAGCAATGGGAAGGATGTGCCCAAGGACAGCAAGAGCATTGGAGAGATAGTTGTGCAGGCTCCCTGGCTGACAAGTGCCTACACAAAGGACAGGGAGAAGAGCGCTGAGCTCTGGAAGGGCGGATGGATGCACACTGGCGACCTGGCAGTCATGGACTCTCTTGGATACGTTTCGATAGTGGACAGGGAGAAAGATGCTGTCAAGTCTGGAGGGGAGTTCATACCATCACTTGTGCTTGAAGACGTCATCAGCACATGCAAGGGCGTTAAGGAAGTGGCAATTGTTGCAAAGAAAGATGAGAAATGGGGAGAGAGACCTGTCGCGTTCTTCTCGGGGGACAGCGATGTCAATGAGGACAAGATAAAGGAACACCTGTCCGCATACGTGGAAATTGGGAGAATCGCGAAATTCTGGGTGCCAGATGAGTACAGGAGGGTCGAGGAGTTCCAGAAAACGAGCACGGGAAAGATAGACAAAAAAGTACTGAAGGAAATCGTTGCAAGCTAGGGAACAGGTGAAATATTACAATTGCACCACTAAGATTTAATACGATCTGAATATCGTTGTGCGTGGTGTTTCACCAATACATGCTACTATTCCTGGTACTACTCCTTTTTTCATCCATTTCTTTCACGTACTACATACTCAACTCGTATTCCTCGGTTTTCTATAGGGAGAAGGAATTCAGAAGAGTCAAGGATCCTGACCTCTCCACCGTGACAGTAGCGGTTCCAGTTTTCAATGAGGATATTGATACATTCAGGGAAGTGGTGAAATCCATTGCTGCCCAGGGTGCAAAATTCATAGTTCTTGGCGATTCCAGTGACGAACCCTACAGATCTATAACAGAGGAGCAGGGAGGCACTTTTTACCTTACCCCGGAAAGGGAGGGAAAGAGGGCTGCACTGGGAAAGCTCCTGGACCATGTCGACACTGAATTTGTCATGTTTGTCGACAGTGATACGATCATTCCTGCGGGGGCGGTAAAGAGCATGCTCTCTAGAATGGATGAGGATGTCGGAGGCGTCGGGACAAACATTGCGGTCAGGAATAACAGCACGCCTGTATCGTATAGCGCAGAATTTCTTGAGAGGGCCAGGGAAGTAGTTTTCAGGGCCATGTCATCCCATGGGAATGTGATGGTCCTGGATGGGAGATGCGCACTTTACAGGACTTCAATAGTCAAGCCTTTCATCCATTCCGAGAAATTCAGGAAGAATATTGTGGCCGGGAGGAGAAGCGTCATGGGAGATGACCGGCAGATTACAAGCTACATCACCAAGTCCGGCCACAAGGCGATAAAAGACTACTCTGTGACTGTATATACAGACCCTCCCAAGGATTACAAGAAATTTGTCAGGCAACAGGTAAGGTGGCAGAGAGTAGGGTGGACACATTTCTTCAAGGAGCTGTTCAATGGAACTGCCAAGAAGGCTGGAAGATTCTACACCTTTGAAATGATCTATATGTACCTGCTTCCGGTGTCGCTGGTAATCCTTGCGATATTCAGACTTTATCTTGAATTCTCAGTACACAGGCGAGTCGCACTCGACGCACTGGATGAGATAAGGGACCTCCTGCTCTTAAACAATGTTCATGATGCAATTGCCTCCTTCGCCCGATCTCTCCTGCTGCTGCTGAATGTAGCTGGAAATGCAATTTTCCTCGGCGCAATTGCGGTCAAGATAAACAAGGAGAGGATGAAGACTATAGCATTCGGGTCCATTGCCCTGGGAATCATGTTTGCGACCACACTTTACGGGCTGATAACGTTCTGGAAGCAGGACTCATGGATGACACGCTGATTTTGTCCGCCCCTTTTTTTCCGTCCTGCTCGAACGCGTTGCTCGAAAAGGATTAATAATGTGTCTTCCATTATTCGATTGCATTTAAATGGAGTCGGGCCGGGATTACAGAAACGACTACAGTGAGCAGAGCGATGTTGTGAGAACCTCCGACGAGGAACTCCTGAATATTATTGACCGGCTGAAGGTTCATATAAAGATCTTCGGGGCTGGAGGTGCAGGTTCCAACAGCATAACGAGGCTTATGCGGGAAGGAATCAAGGGCGCCAGCCTTATTGCCTGCAACACAGATGCCCCTCATCTTCTGAGGGTCAGATCCCACAACAAGATCCTTCTCGGGAAAAACCTCACGCGCGGCCTTGGCTCCGGCGCAGACCCCAAAGTGGGAGAGGATGCGGCCAGGGAGTCAGAAGGGGAGCTGATGAAATACATCAGCGGGAGCGATATCCTCTTTGTTACTGCCGGCCTTGGCGGCGGCACAGGCACCGGCACTGCACATTACATTGCGAAGATAGCCAAGAATCTCGGAGCATTGACCATAGGTGTCGTGACACTTCCGTTCAAGTCTGAAGGGATTGTGAGAATGCAGAATGCGAATTGGGGGCTTTCCAAGCTTCTCAAGTCCTCTGATACAGTCATAATAATACCAAATGACAAACTTCTCGAGCTCGTACCGGACCTCCCCCTCGAAAAGGCGTTCAAGTATGCAGACGAAATCATTGTCAAAGCCATATCAGGTCTTACCGACCTTGTCACTAACCCGGGGCTGATAAATCTGGACTTCAACGACCTCAAGACCATCATGCAGAATTCAGGCGTTGCAATGATAGGGATAGGTGTCTCTGCGGAAAATGAAGACACTCGAATCATAGACGCTGTGGAGAAGGCGATCAATTCGCCGTTCCTCCAGATTGACATGTCCACTGCCACAGGAGTAATCGTGAACGTGAAGGGCGGCAAGGACATGCAACTGCAGGAAGCAAACAATGCAGCTGAGGAAGTCCAGAAAAGGGTCGGGAAGGATGCCAAGATAATCTGGGGGGCAAGCCTGGATGAGAAGTACAACGGCAAGGTTGAAATTCTGATCGTGGCGACAGGCCTGTCCACCGAATATTACGGAAAGGGCCTTGGGACTGTATCAAAGCCAGAGGACGATATAGATTTTATTTCGTGAAATGGCACCTCATGCGCAATTATTTTCGTCAGCTAAAGAACCTTTTTAATAGTGAGTCCCATGTCGAAGGGTGAGACAAATCCGCTCACAGGGAACTGCAGCCTGCCTGCATGACAAGGGACAAACTTTTGTTCGGAGATAATTATGATTCAGGAGAACTCTATTTCAGATCTTAAGAAGATTGCTCAGGAGATCAGAAGAAAGGCGGTAGAGATGGTATACACTGCCAAAAGCGGTCATCCGGGCGGCTCTCTAAGCCTGGCCGACATACTTGCCGTACTTTACTTCAAGGAACTGAACATAGACCCGCTAAAGCCCAATGACCCCGACAGGGACAGGGTTGTGCTTAGCAAAGGTCACGCTTCCCCGGGATTCTATGCAACACTTTCCATACGAGGTTTCTTCCCTCAAAACCTGCTTTCAGGATTCAGGAAGCTCAACTCCAAGCTTGAGGGGCATGTCCATAGAGGTGTCCCTGGTGTTGAGGCTTCTACCGGATCACTCGGTCAGGGATTCGGAATAGGCGTGGGGATGGCCCTGGCAGCGAAAATGGATGGAAAATCCTATAGAACTTACGTAATATTGGGTGACGGAGAGATAGAGGAAGGAAGTGTCTGGGAATCCCTCATGGCAGGGTTCAAGTTCAAGCTCTCCAACCTCACCGTGATCATTGACCGGAACACGGTTCAGCAGACAGGCAAGACATCCGACATCATGCCCATCAACGACCTGGCAGCCGTCCTGAAGGGATTCGGCTGGAACACGCTTGTGATTGACGGACACAGTATAGAGGAGGTCATCAATGCAATTGAGGCAGCAAAGAAGCACAAGGATGGGCCAACCATCATTGTGGCCAACACAGTAAAGGGAAAAGGCGTGTCGTACATGGAGAATAATTACAAATACCACGGTGCTCCCCCCGCAAATGAAGAGGAGTATGCTACTGCAATGAAGGAGCTTGGGGGTGCCTGAAATGGAAAGAGCAAGCCTGAGGGAGGCATACGGAGAGAAACTGATGGAGATAGGGGGCAAGCACAAGGATCTGATTGTGATGGATTGTGATACCTCTACCTCAACCAAGACAAACCTGTTCTCAAAGAAATACCCGGAAAGATACCTGGAGATGGGAATCGCTGAGCAGTCCATGGTCGCAACTGCTGCGGGACTCGCACTGTCAGGGAAGAAAGTATTTGGCTCGACCTTTGCCATATTCCTCACCAGGGCATACGAACAACTCAGGCAGTCCATCTGCTACAACAACCTGGACGTGAAGCTGGTGGTTTCACATGCGGGCCTTACTGTTGGTGAGGATGGCGCCACGCACCAGATAGTGGAAGACGTGGGGATGATGTCGGGTTTGCCAAACATGAGGGTAATAGTTCCCGCTGATTCCATTGAGACCAAGAGCGTCGTTGACTTCCTGGCAGAAAAGACCACGACCCCTTATTACGTGCGGCTGTCGAGGGAAAAATTCCCGGTTGTCAATGAACCAGGATATGAATTCAAGATTGGAAAGTCCACAGTCCTGAAAGATGGATCCGACATAACCCTGATGACAAACGGCGCAATGGTGGGTCTGACCCTAGAGGCAGCAGACAGGCTCAAAGAGAAGGGCATCGACGCAAGGGTTGTGAATATGTCATCGATGAAGCCTGTTGACGAAGAGGCCATCATAGCCGCTGCAAAGGAAACCGGAAAGATAGTTACCACTGAGGAGCATTCCATTTACAATGGCCTCGGGAGCAGGGTCTCGGAGGTAACATCCCAGAATTACCCTGTTCACGTGAGAAAGGTCGGGATGAAGGACACATTCGGGAAGTCAGGCAAGGGCTGGGAGCTCTTCGACTATTTCCACATGGGTGTCTCAGACATCGTGAAGGAAGCAGAAGCGTGCTTCAGGGAAGAGAAGAAGTACGAAAGGGCTGCTTAAGCCCCATTTTATCCAATATCTGGCGGTATCCCCCGCATTGGGGGATGCCCCTACTAGATTTTTAGTACTTGATGCGATACAAGAGCCAACATGAAGATATTTCTTGATACTGCAAACATTGACGAAATAAAGCAGGGATGGGACTGGGGGCTTGTAGACGGAGTGACGACAAACCCGACACTAGCATCGAAAGTTGCTGGAAAGGGGAAGGGCATCGCAGACATCGTAAAGGAGATTGTCAAGGTTACACCTGGTCCGGTGAGTGTGGAAGTCGTGGCGACGGACTACGACAACATGATCAAGCAGGCTCACAAGATTGTGGAGCTTGGCAAAAATGCAGTGGTAAAAATACCAATGACCCTTGATGGCCTCAAAGCAATCAAGACGCTCAAAAGCGAGAATGTCTCCGTGAACTGCACACTTATTTTCAACCCCATACAGGCGCTCCTGGCTGCAAAGGCAGGCGCAGAGTATGTTTCACCCTTCGTCGGTAGACTGGATGACATAGGCGAGGACGGCATGAAGATCATAGACCAGATCAAGACCATGTTCACCAACTATGGCATAGGGACAAACATACTCGTAGCATCCATAAGGAACCCGGTACATGTTCTCAGGGCAGGAGTAATAGGCGCGGATGTTGTCACGCTGCCATTTGACGTTCTGAAAAAATTG
>JBJKRS010000067.1:0-15407 GCA_046704525.1 Thermoplasmataceae archaeon | reverse complement strand
GTATTCAATGAGGCCTGAAAGGTCCATTTCCCTTGCAACAAACAGTGCTTCCTCCCCTATAACTGCTGTGAGATCAGCACCTATGCTTCTGATTCTTTCCCTCACCTTATCAAGGTTCTCTCCAATTTCCTCCACGTCGGGCAGGATCAGTATTGTAATATCCCTGACTTCCACATCGATAATTCCCTCAACGCGGGTAACCCCTACTATGCCGTTTTTACTGCCTTCTGTAACAGCGACGCCGGTGGAATTTGATTTCTTGTCGGTGTAAGCGCAGAGGTAACCGTTGTTCATGGCAAGATAGACCTGGTCACCTTTCTGTATATCATCCTGGCTGATCGCTTCCCAGACAATTACCCTGTCGAGCTTGAATATATTTTCAGACACGAAGCCACGCATATTGTTGAGGCCGGAGTAAAGGAATTCAAAACCCCTCTGGGTGATGGTGTTATCATCTGAAACTAGTTCCTTTTCCTTTAGAATCTTGAGGTGGTACTGCACACCCTGGAGAGTAATGCCGATATTCCTGCCAATATCTGCAGGCTTCTTCACTCCATCAAACAGGTTAAGCATGATGATGATCTGTGTTACTTCAGCCTGACCAGGGACCATTGACAACGCCTCGATCTTGAATGCACCATATGAATAAAGATTGTCCGCGCATTAATGCCTCAAATACGATCTCTGCCGATGCAGGACTAGAGCTCAAGGAAGAGGAGGGCTGAAAGTCTGGGTTATCTGTGAGTGCACAAGGTCCTCGACAGTTTTGTTTGAGACTCCCGGCAGCCGCTCCCCCTGTATGTATATTACAGCCCTGTGGTATACTCCCCACAACTGGAATGAAGCAGCCGATTTGCTGGTAGAATTAGATACCAGAAATGAAAATATGTAGCCTTTGTAGCTGTCATTGTATATGGCAGTGTTCGATGCAATCAGCGCGGCTGAATGATTGCTGTACCAGTGCTCTGCATTTGACGTCTTATTGTATTTTGAGAGCTCTATTGCAAGTGCCGAGTTACCGCCACCTGACATGCGAACTCCATTGAAGGACACCGATCCCGGGAAATTCCCGCTTGCATTGCTGATTTGGTTTATTGCCATCGAATTGGTGAAGTTTGTTCCAAGCTCAGAGTTTGCAGTTGATGTATTGATGAAATTGTAATAGGGCCCGGAAGAGAAGTTTACAAATTCCGCTACTGTTCCAGCGGCTATTATTATGATCAGGACTACAACCGCGATCCATATCCTTCTACGACGTCCTGGATCACCCATGCCCATTCATAAAAAACGTTACAAGGTTAAAAAAGTTGAACCGGGAAATTCAGTCTCTCAGGTAATCAGGCACCTGACTTCCTCCGGAAATCGGGCAAAGAGTCATAGAACGACCTTCCTGATTCGCGAGCAATCTCCCCTCCGCTGACCTTGACCGCATTGCTGTTCCTGCTTACCTTTCCCACGTCAACCACATCAATGCCGTTGCCAACGAGAACCTTGATGAAGTCCTCCGAGACACTCTCCGGAGCAGTCATGATCATTGCACCCATTGATGCGGTCCTGAAGGGGTTCAGGTCAAATATCTCGCTGATCTCCTTCACTTCATCGTAAACAGGTATCTGCGAGTAATCCAGTTCAACGCCAAATCCTCCCGCAGTGCAGAATTCTTCTACTGCTCCCATGAATCCAGTCTCACCGGCACTCTTCATTCCTGTTATTCCGTTCTTGCCAAGCCCAAATTTGATTGCTTCCTGTGCTTCCTGAATAGTGGAAGTCTTGAAGAAGAGCTTTCCTGCCATCTTGGCGTTATACTGCCCTAACTTTGATTCCAGGTATTCCGGCATAAGGTGCGCTAGAACTGTGGCAGCCTCGATTCCTGCTGTTTTCGATACCAGGACCCTGTCACCGTCTGAGATGCTCTCCGGTGTCAGGCAGAAGCTGTTGAGAGCAGTTCCCACAGCCGAAACGCCTCCAACGTAGGGTTCCCTCGCCTCGCCGCGGAAATTGAAGCTTCTGCCGGTGATCATCGCCTGGAATTTCTTGGACTCTATACTGAGGCTGTTCCAGTAATGCGATGCTTTCTCAGGATCAGTCTCAGACGGAATCCCGATGTTCAGGCCAATATACTCAGGCAGTATTGCCGATCCAACAAGCTTTCCCACAGTACGGTGGAATGTCAGGTAGGCAGATTTGTCAGGAGGCAGGTCGCTCAGGAACATGGCTTCTCCCGACGCCATCCCCATGACCTTGTCATCGCTGATCTTGACGATGCTGTAATCGAAGTGGCCCGATGGGTCAACCACAACTTCAGTCCTCTTCTGCCCGAATTTCGTGTTGATTTTTTCCTCCATGAACTTTCTTGCATCCTCAGGTGAATCACTCATATTTTTGCCTCCCGGCAGTCTGTCTTGTTCCTTCTGCCCATCTTTTCAACCGCCTTAAGAATTGCGTCACTGACTATTTACGCCATGAAGCGTTTTAGCCATCATTGAAGCCCGTTGTTGCCGATGTCGGTGTTTCAGAATACAAGCATATGCTGGAACTGCAGCGGTCTCTGAACCACTTGAGGAATGAGGGCAGGGTGCCTGACATCCTTATCTTGACTGAACACGAGCCAGTCTATACAGTTGGAATTCACAGGAACGCATCGGAACTCCTCGACCCTTCCATTCAGCCTGTCCCGGTCGAGAGGGGCGGTTCAGTCACCTACCACGGTCCAGGGCAGATAGTTGTCTATTTCATTCTGAGCCTTCTGGAAAGGCACACAAACATAAAGGAGATAATTCTCTCAGTGCAGAAAGCGATCACGAAAACCCTTTCTGCCTATGGAATAGATGCAGAGGGCAGGCTTGCCAAGGAGACAGGCGTCTGGACCTCGGGAAGGAAAATATGCTCCATAGGTTTTGCCATCAGGGAATCTTCCACATTTCATGGAATTGCACTGAATGTCTCTACTGACCTGTCTGCATTTGGAAGGATAATGCCTTGCGGCTTCGATTCTGCAATTATGACAAGCATGGAGAATGAGGCCGGACATGGCTTTGTCGAGGCTGAAGTTTCCAGAACGCTTGTTTCCAATATCCTGCACAGCCTCTCCATTGAAAAATTTGAAAAAATGGATAGTTTGGAGGGCCTTGAGGCACTCCTTCAGTGAGAAATGGTCTGTGCCTGTTCCCTGAGGAACTGCTGGAGATAGTAGTAGGACCCAGTGCCCTTGCCGGTGCTTCCACTCATCTTCCATCCGACAAACGGATTGGAGCCGACTATGGCGCCTGTGGAGCCACCTCTTTCTCTGTTTGCATATATGACACCGACGTCAACATTATCGAAGTAATAGTCGATCTCATCCCTGTCCTCAGTGAAAATTCCACCAGTGAGTCCATACTCAGACTTGTTGATCTCCTTAATGGCCTCCTCAACGCTGGGCGTCTTGGAAACTGCAAGAACTGGCAGGAAGAGCTCATTCCTCGCTATGTATGCGTCACTCTTGACATCTGCTACTATGGTGGGCTCAACGTAGAAACCCTCCTTGTCAAGTGCATGACCACCGGTCATGACCTTTCCGTCCCTGCTGAATGTTGATTCAAGGGACTTGAACTTCTCAAAGGCGTCCTTGTTTACAACCGGGTTGAGCATTGTCTCCTTCTTTCTCGGATCGTCAGGCTTGATCTGCTTCGTCTTCTCGACAATCATGCCCAGGAACTTGTCATATACCTTTTCGTGCACATATACAATGGAACAGGCGCTGCACTTCTGTCCCGCGAATCCAAAAGCCGCCTTTACAGTACCCACCGCGGCTTTCTCCAGATCGGCCTTGTCTGAGACAATGATTGCATCCTTCCCTCCCATTTCAGTAACAACAGGCTTGGGCATGAATTCCGTGGCTTTCCTGTATATCTGCATTCCGACATCTCTAGAGCCAGTGAAAACAACTCCTGCTATCTTGGGGTGCTCAACAAGAATCTTGCCAACAACTGAGCCGGACCCGGAAAGGTACGCCACTACCTCCTTGGGCACCCCGCAATCGTGAAGCAGCCTGATGAAGAGGTGAGACACAAGGGGTATGTCGCTCGAAGGCTTGAGTATTGAAGCGTTGCCCACAGTTAGGGGCCCGACAGTCATTCCCACCGTAATGGCAAAGAAATTGAACGGAGCAATAACGGCAAAAACACCGTATGGCTTCATCACACTCTTGCTCTCCTCGTTGGGGTATCCCTTCCCGGAGAGCCTTTCAAAACCCTCGTTTTCGATCATGTTCAGGGCATAATACCTCATGAAGTCGATGCCCTCGTCCACGTCAGCCATCGCCTCGAGCCTGTTCTTTCCGTTCTCATATGCAAGCAGCGCTGAAAACTTGAATTTCTGCTTAGAGAGCTCGTTTGCGGCTTCCAGGATGATCTCTGCCCTCTTCCTGTATCCAAGGTTATACCAGGCCTTGTAGTTCTTGTGCAACAGATCAATTGTCTTCTCTGCACTCTCGACTGAGGATAGCTGGAAGGTTGCCAGCTCCTTTCCATCTATGGGGCTGACGTCTTTAATCTTCTTTGACTCCTTGACCTCTCCGGCTATAAGGTTGGGGTACTCCTTCCCGAAGTACTGCTTAACATCCTCGAGGGCTTTCTCATAAAGCTTGTGGAACTCCTCCTCCTTGCCTGCTTTCGACATCTTAAGAAAGGTCTGCTCATTATCAAACATAAAAGGGGATTGCCTCTTCGTAAATTAAATTTTGATTTGTTTATTGGAATCTATGTGCCAGAAGCCGGGTTGAGGCAGGGTCACTTCACAGTTTCGCTGCCCCTGTCAACAGTGATTGATTGCCCGTTGAGTGCGTAAGCCATCTCGCTCGCAAGGAACACGCCTATGAATCCCACCTCAATAGGGTGAAGGTTTGTCCCGTCGATGAGCTTCTGGAAGTTGAACGGGAAAATATGCCTGTAGTCACCCTCTGCATGCACCGCACCTGGGAGCACTGCATTTACTCTTATGTTGTACGGCCTCAGGAATTCCGCTGATTTCCTGGTGAGCTCTTCTATTGCAGATTTTGCAACAGAGTAGGACATGGTGTTGCCCCTGAACAGGCTCTTTGCTGCCCCGACGTTCACTATCGCCCCACCTTTTTTCTTCATGGCTTCCGCAAAGATTTTCACTGCGCTCTGCAGGGTGAGCACGTTTGACTCAAACATGTCGTTCATCTCGTCCTTGGAGGGAAATTCGTCCTTCTTTCCCGGGTTGAGCCATTTTCCCACGTTGTTGTAAAGGACGTCAATCTGCCCATAATCCTCTAGTATCTTGTCCCTCACGGCCTGCAATTCCTCCTCCTTTCTAGCATCTGCCTTATAGGACTTTATGGTGGAGGATTCGGCTAGCCCGAACGTCTGCCCAGTCCTTGAAACGAGGGCAACCTTCGCTCCGAAATTGATGAAAAGCTTTGTTGCGGTGATCCCCTGTCCTGGGCCTACTCCCAGGATGACTGCAACTTTTCCTGCAAGTGATTCTCTGATTAGGTCTACCATGCTTCCTGATCAGGGTATTATTAAAGAAAGTATTGAACAGAAAAGAGTCACCTCTTTTCATCCGGAAGAATTTAACCGGAGCCGCAGAATACACATAGCACGCAGCAGAAGGATGGACTAAATTGCTTGAGGAACAAATTTGCCCCTTAATGAATGACATGTATCGCCTGTCACTCATGGAGAATCCATGATGGCTCCGTCCAATCGTGCTAGGCAGAGTCAATTGTCACAAACGTGCATTCTCGCGAGACGGCTAATTTTTTTATATAGCACTGGTAACGCCGGATTTCCCATCAATTAACGTTATATATGGAAGATCAATTGTAACGACAATGACCCTAACGCCTAGCAATTTTGAATACTATACACCGTCCACGGTTGTCGAGGCGCTGGATCTCCTTGAAAAATACGGAGACGAGGCGAAGGTACTGGCTGGCGGTCAGAGTCTCATACCACTGATGAAGCTGAGATTTGCAGACATAGCTCATGTTGTTGACATATCAAGAATAGAAGAGCTTGACTACATCAAGGAAGACAAGGACAGACTCAGCATTGGGGCTCTCACTACTGTCGAAGAGCTGGAATCCAGCTCGACCATAAAGAATGGGTACAAGCTCATCCACGAGGCAGCAAGCCAGATTGCAGACCCCCTTGTGAGAAACATGGGGACAATCGGGGGAAACATTTCCCACGGCGACCCTGCGAACGATCTTCCTTCAGTGATGCTTGCTCTGGATGCAACATTCATGGTCCAGGGAAAGAATGGCAGGAAGGAAATCAAGGCCGAGGACTTTTTCGTGGATTCCCTCATGACAGCTCTCGAGCCCAATGAGATTCTGTACGAGATCAGGATACCAAGGTCTGAGGGAAAGTTCGGCGGGGCCTATGTCAAACACAAGCCAAGCGCGGGAGATTTTTCCGTGGCTGCAGCTGCAAGCGCGATCAGTGTAGACTCAGATGGAAATATAACCAAGGCTGCGGTTTCCATGACCTCGGTGGGGCCCACCCAGATCAAGTCGAAGAAAGTCTCGCAGATCCTTGAGGGCAAGAAAATTACTGAGGACCTGGCAAAGGAAGCTGCCAAGGCAGCATCAGAAGAGTCTGATCCTGTGGCTGATTTTTATGGAACCGTAGATTACAAGAAGAAAGTTTTGAGATTTATCGTGAAGGAGTCGCTTATGACTGCCTACAAAAGAGCGATGGAGGAATAACAATGGGGAAAATCAAGGTAAACATTAGGGTAAATGGCAAGGAGAGAAAGGACGAGGTTGAGCCAAGGATGCTTCTTGCCCACTATCTCAGGGATGTTGTGGGTGCAACCGGCACACACATAGGCTGTGACACATCAAACTGCGGTGCGTGCACCGTGGTAATGGATGGAAAGGCAGTCAAGTCATGCACTGTCCTGGTTGGGCAGGCCAACAACAGGGAGATCAAGACTGTCGAGGGACTGTCGCAGAACGGCAAGCTTAACAAAATACAGAAGGCATTCCTGGACAAGCATGGGCTGCAGTGCGGATATTGCACGTCAGGGATGCTGATGACATCTTACTGGCTTCTCAAGAAGAACAAGAAACCAACGGAGGAGGAAATCAGGAGGAGCCTTGGCGGGAACCTGTGCAGGTGCACGGGCTACCAGAACATAGTTGAGGCTGTGAAGTACGCATCCGAGCTTCTGGAGGAGGAGCCGGAGCAGGAAGAGGTAGTGGCCCACTGAAGGAAAAGGTGAATTGAAAGTGATAACAGGACAGAAATTTGTAGAAGGAAAGGGGACCTATGTTGACGACATCCAGCTCCCTGGCATGATGTACATGGGAGTGGTCAGGAGCCCCTATTCAAGGGCACGGATCACTTCCATAAAGGGCGGACTGACTTACAAGGAATACGGCGGCTATCTCGCATCTGTGGGCGAAGGCGGGTCGGGTGACATAAACGCATTCAGCGAGCCCATCCTCGCGAGGGAATACGCAAACTACCTGGGGCAGCCTGTAGCAGCTGTGTTTGGAACCAGCCGCTATGAGGCAGAGGATCTTCTCGGGTCTGTGGACGTCGAGTACGAGACACTCAAGCCGTATATAGAAATAGATGCGGCACTCAACGGGGAGCCTATACACAGGGGAACAAACAACAACATACTCACAGACAAGTGGGTTGGAAAGGAGTTCAAGGACAGCTCACCCATAGTCCTGGAAGACACGTTCTACAACAGGAGAGTCGCAACCAACCCCATGGAGCCAAGGGGTGTGGTGGCAACATACGACGGAAGCAGGCTCACAATGTGGGTATCCTCACAATCTGTGCACAGCACAAAGGAAGGCCTGTGCGAGGCAATGGGCCTGAAACCGGAATCAGTCCGCGTCATACAGGCTGATACTGGCGGAGGCTTCGGCCTTAAGGGTGGCCTTCACCCCGAGTATGTTCTTGCAGCACATTATGCAATGAAGAACAAGAGGCCAGTGAAGTGGATAGAAACCAGGAGCGAACACCTGATGGCTGCTAACCCTGGAAGGGGCGCGAAATCCAACGTGAAGATATTCGCAGGCAGGGATGGAAAGATCAGCGGAATCTCGGGCGAAGTGTTCGTGGACGCCGGTGCCTATGGCGGTTTTGCTGAATTCGGCCCTTGGTTCATTGCGATGCAGATGACTGGGCCATATGCGATACAGAACGGCCACGTAAGGGCTGTCGGCGTGCTTACCAACAAGGTTCCGCAGGGACCTTACCGGGGAGCTGGAAGGCCGGAAGCAGCATTCTTCATGGAAAGAATGGTAGATCTCCTCGCAGATGAACTGAAGATGGATCCTGCTGATGTCAGGCTTGCAAACCTGGCGGACAAGCCATTCACCTCTCCACTCGGGCTCGAAATAAATGAGTCCAGGACTTTCTTCCAGAACGCGCTTAAGGAATTCGAGTACGGAAAGCGGTTCAAGGCAGACAGGGCTGGTCTCTCGTTCTTCGTCCTTGTGCCTGGAGTAGGCCCGGGTGAGGGCGCAAGAATCAAGATTGAGAATGGAAAGGTGAAGGTCTGGCTTGGAGGAGATACAGCCGGCCAGGGCCACCAGGATTTTGTGAGGACACTCGTGAAGGAGGAGCTGGGCATTGACGGTGACCTTGTGGAACTCCAGATGGGAGACACGGATGCAGTCAAGAAGGGCGTCGGAGCTTGGGGCAGCAGATCAGCGATCTCAGCAGGTGCTGCTGTTGTTGCGGTTTGCAGGATGATCAAGGACCAGGTCAAGAAGCAGCATGGGGAATATTCACCAAGCAAGGCCCTCAGCGGGAAATACGACATTGACCATTTCGAGGATGTCAGCATGAACCTGAACTCGTTCGGGGCAAACCTTGCAACTGCCAGTGTATCCCCACTTGGAAATGTGAGCGTAAAGGATTGCTGGTCGTACTACGACGTGGGAAGGGCTCTCAGCAAGGACGCCGTATGGGGCCAGATCATGGGCGGTGCTGTCCAGGGAATAGGCCAGACCATTTCCGAGGAAATCAAGTATTCCGATGAAGGGGAACTCATTACGGGAAGTATTGCCGACTCTGGCGTGCTGCCCGCTGACCAGGTTCCCAATTTTGTCGTGAAAGTCGCAGAGGTTAGGTCCGAGCTCCCACACGGCGCAAAGGGGGTTGGCGAAGGTCCAACTATTGGTGTTCCTGCTGCACTTGCCAGGGCAATAGAAAAGGCATCTGGAAAAAGGATCAGGGAGACGCCTGTAAGACCTGAATACTTGGCTTCAGACGATATCTGAATCCAATTTTCCCATTTTTTTCATAATTTTTCTCGCTTCAAGCATGTCGTCTGGCGTGTCAATGTCCATAAGTTCCCATTCATGATTTGCACGAACAAGCGCGACATCGTTCTTGTGTGAAAGTGCCACCTGCCTGGCACCGGTATCGCCCTGGATTGAAAGAAGCTCACTCGAGTAGGCGGCTGAGAACAGCATGGGATTCCTGATGTCACTGCCGGTTGTGCAGGCAATTATGCCGCAACTCCCTTTCCTGAATTCCGATGCGATCCTGTCCAGCAGGGTAGGGGACGCAAAGGGCTGGTCTGCAACAAGGAAAAGGAAACCATCGTAATCCCTCCCAGCTCCTGAGAGCGCAGCCTTAACGGAGCTGCTGATGCCCTCCCTCCTGTTCCTGTTCCTCACAATTGTTACATTTTCATCAAAAGCCAAGGGCTCATCAGCTTCTTCCGGCATTACTACAAGAACTGCGCTGCAACTGCTATGCGCTGCATTGTATACTGCCCTCTCAAGAAGGGTCATGCCCCCAAGGTCGTCGTTCAACTTGTTGCTTCCATACCGCCTAGAGAAGCCGGAGGCAATCACTACGGCAAGAATGGACTCCCTTCCCATGGGATCGGATCGCCACAGCGGTTTAAACTGTACGCCACTCCAAAAGTGTTTAATACGCCTCTTCGATAATTACAGGCCTTGAAATCACAGGATTTTCCGGAAGTACTCTCCGAACTCATGGACAAGCGCAAACCGTTTGTTGTAGCGACAATAATCAGCACTGAAGGATCAACCCTCGGTAAGCCTGGCTTCAAAATCGTGTTAACAGGTGATGACCAGGTTCCATACGGAACTCTGGGAGGCGCTTGCCCCGAATCTTCCCTTATACCGCACGCCAAGGAGGTCATGCGAAGCGGAAAGCCGAAGATGGTAAAGGTGTATCTGGAAGACGCAGGAAGCGCACTCAAGTCCATGAGCAGGACCGTCCCTGAAAATGAGATTCACGTTGAAACGTTCTGCGGGGGTTCCATGGAGATCTTTCTAGAACCGTATAACCCATCACAGAGGCTGGTAATCATAGGACAGGGCGGAAAGGATGATGTTCAGGATTCCCTGATAAGGCAGGGCAAGATTCTGGGATATGAGGTTGTTCTGCTCGACCATTCCCCGATTCTGAACAACGAGCCGGACACAGTAATCAAGGATGCCCAGGATGATTTGTCAAATTTCGAAATTTATGAATCAGACTCTGTAGTAGTCCTTACAAAAGGGGCTAGGGATATACCGATCCTGGAAGCCCTCTCCAAGAAAGACCTCAGATATGTTGGCCTGATGGCCAGCAGGAACCGCGTTAAATCTGACAAGGAAACGCTAGAAAAGAAGAAGGTATCGCCTGCTTTCCTTGATTCTCTTCACGCTCCAATAGGCATAGACATTTCAGCCATCACTCCAGAGGAGATAGCAGTCAGCATCATGGCCGAAGTGGTCAAGGTTTCGAGGTCATCTGAACCCGGCCAAAAGAAGGAAAAGGGGATAATCCAGTAACTGAGGTCTCCGACGGACCTTCAAAACTCTTCTGCTGGCTCGCTCCCGCATGTACTCGCTTTAAGTCCAAGTACGCAGTGCAGGAGCATTGTATAATTCCCCGATTCTCTCTGATCCTTTATTTTTACCGCGGAGAATGCAAGACAGCGGCAGGTTGTTTCAGTTAACATTGAGAGCTTAGACTATACCTGTCCAGCTTAAGATGTGGATCATGGTGGCAAGCGGGCAAAAAAATATCATCACTGCGCCAATTTGGAAAGTAGTTGCTATGCAGGTAAAGATGTGCCCCAAGTGTGGTTCCCTGCACGTCACGTGGCTCATTGGGGGTATAATGGGCTATATCTACACGTGCCAGGACTGCCATTACTCGGGGCCTTTCATACTGGAAGTGGATTCCTCCGATGCTCCAAGGTTTCAGGAGGAGATAAGGCGCTCAAGGGATGAAAATGAAAATTCTTCCTAGCGCCTTGCGTAGGAATAGTTGTTCCGGCCGCGGCTCGGGCGCCTACTGCGGCCGCCTGATCCGCCCCTGTTCTGGGTTTGCCGGTGTTCCTGCTGGTATTTCCTGTGCGTGTAATTGAACTGCACGTCCCTGAAAGGTTCCCTGTTGAGCTCGACCTTGCTCATCCTGATGTTCGCAGTGTTCTCTATATCCCTGATGAGGCTGTTTTCGCTGTCATGAATTATGGTCATGGCGTTCCCGGTCGCTCCCATTCTGGCTGATCTGCCAACACGGTGTATGTAGACATACGGGTCCTCAGGCACGTCGAAGTTTATGACGTCCGAGACGTCAGTGATGTCAAGGCCCCTCGCTGCCACATTTGTGGCT
This sequence comes from Thermoplasmataceae archaeon, assembly GCA_046704525.1. Lineage (GTDB taxonomy): Archaea > Thermoplasmatota > Thermoplasmata > Thermoplasmatales > Thermoplasmataceae. The sequence continues at coordinate 3,786 of JBJKRS010000067.1, read as the reverse complement.
ATAAGGAACCTGGCTGTCTCCCTGAACCCGGAGAGTGAGCGCTCCCTCTGTGCCTGGGTAAGGTCTCCGTGTATAACCTGTGAATCGAAGCCATGCTGCATGAGGACATCATACAGGATATCTGCGCCCCTCTTGGTATGTGAGAATATAATCGCCTTCGTTGGGTTGTATTCAGTGATGTATGCCAGTAGAGTGGCAATCTTCGAGTACTCTCCAGAAACTGCGTAGCTGTGGAAGATAGTTTCAACTGTCGGCTCTTCTTCCTTGCCAATACTCACCTTGGATGCATTTTTCATGTACTTCCTGGCGAGCCTCTCGATCGGTTCGGGAATTGTTGCAGAGAAAAGCATCATCTGCTTTTCCCTTGGGAGCCTAGAGATAATAAACTCTATGTCTTCTATAAATCCCATATCCAGCATTATGTCAGCTTCGTCAAGAACGAGGTATTTCAGGTTCTTGAAAACGAGTTCCCTCCTTTCCATGAGATCCATGATCCTTCCTGGCGTCCCGATTACGATATTTGTTCCCTGCTTGATATTCCTTATCTGGTTCTCTATTGATGCTCCTCCATAGACAACGGTGGCGGAAAGCCCCGTGCCTCTTACCATGGAGACCGCAACCTTGTGAACTTGCATGGCGAGTTCCCTTGTCGGTGCTATTACGAGGGCTGACTGGACATCGTCACGGGTCAGCCTCTGTATTATCGGAATCAAGAAGGCTCCGGTCTTTCCCGAGCCGGTCTTTGACCTGACAATCACATTCTTGCCATCAAGGGCAAGTGGAATGGTCTTGCTCTGCACTTCCGTTGGCTCAAAAAATTCCATTGATCTAAGTGCCCTTAGTAATTCCTGCTTCAAGTCTAAATCTTCGAAATTAGTCATCTTAACACTCTTGTGCCCAAAAAATCAGTGTTTACTGTTTTCTGCATTTGTTTTGTGTATGGAGATTGAAATATGGTATTAAAGGATTGTACGATGTGCAGAGAGATTTGAGCGAGGAAAGCCGGATCACCGGGGCACTTATTTCCAGAATTTCTTTTCTTTGACGCTTTGAGTGACATTCCGGCAGTCAATCGAACTCAATCTTGACGAGCCAGTTTCTCCTGTCAAGGATTATATCTGCCTTCACTCCTCTTGATTTTACCGCTTCCAGCGCACGGTTTGCTGCAGCCTCTGTATTATAGCTCAGGAACAGGCCATCAATACCGAATTCCGGGAAATAATGCTGTTCTGACAGAACATCCTTTATCTTGTCAACGGAGGCAGTGAAGGATTCCTCTTTGACATGGAAGGTCCCGCTGCTTATTCTTTTCAACCCCTCCTCTCTAATGGCGTTGTACGTGAACCTTCCGATCTTCCTAGTCGCGCTCACTCCGCCGAGCTTGGTGAAGCTGAGAAGAAACAGAACGACTGTCCCGATTATAAAAGGAAGCGCAATGAGCAACCCGAGAGTCTCAAACACTACAACACTCACGACCATCAGAGCCAAGACCGTGAGGAGCCTGACTGAATCCAACAGGTAGGCATGCAGGTATTCATTATAAGTCTGATCTCAAATCATACAGAGGTCTGATTCGGGACAGGCTGCTTCACGCCCTTCAAGGGCAGCGTGTCATCAAGCAATAAGGAACTTCACTATAACTACGTCCCTGAACCTTCCATTCATAACGCCATGATTTTTGTACTCTCCAACTTCCCTGAATCCCAGTTTTCCAAGCAGCGACCTGCTTCCGCTGTTTTCAGGGAACACCCTTGAGACAAGTTTCCAGAAACCCCTTCGCCTTAGCTCCTCAATGAGGCCGGTCATGACTGCCTTGCCTGCACCCAACCTTCTCCGAGTCCTGTCAACATAAACTGAGAACTCTGCCACACCACTGTAACACTCCCTCTGGCTGTACTGAAAAGATGCAGCAAAACCCGCCAGTTCTCCTTCATCGTAAACTACCATGACAGGGTACTCTCCACCTATCCATTTCATGATCTCTTCGGGTTCCCTGGGCCTGGTCTCAAAAGTTGCATTTCCATCCTGTATGCCCTGGTTGTAAATCCTGCATATTGCCTCAGCGTCAGATGTTTCTGCGAGCCTGCATTCCATCTATCTCACCCAGTTAGAGTTCATAGCCAGAGCCTCATTTCGTTTGTATCCCTGAAACCAAGTTTCTCATACATTCCCTTCCCGAAGGGTGAGGCATGGAGGCCGATCCTGTCATAACCGTTATCCCTCGACCATTGTATTGCTCTTTCTGTAATTGCAGTTCCAACACCCTTGTTTCTATGTTTTGGCTCGGTATACATTGATAGCAGGTATGGGTAGGAGATGCAACTGCTATTGACCCTTACCTGATCTTCCTTGATCAGCAAGCATCCGCTTCCCAGAACTTCCCTGCCCTCGTACGCAACAAATGGCACCATTTCGCCTGAGTCAAGCTTTCTGTCAAGCCATTCCACTGTGAGCTGCCTTGACATCTCTACCATGTCCTCAAGGTCCGGGTAGATCTCCTTCCACATCTTCAGCCTGTGCTCTATAAGCAGTTCTCTCTTGCCGTTCTCCCCAACAGTTATGTCCATAACAGCTTCAGACTCCCACTATTGGGAGGGAATTGAGTAACCGATATTTACACGCTGTTCATAGTATATGGTGACATCACTTGAGTTCAACCTGGTTGACGTCTTTGCAGAGGCCAGGATGGAAGGCAACCAGCTGGCGGTATTTCCCGATGCCGGAAGCATTGATACAAAGACAATGCAGAGAGTTGCAAACGAAATGAATTTCTCAGAAAGCACTTTCATAACTGGAATGGAAAAAACACGGGACAGGAATGCATATCTGACAAGAATATTCACCATTTCAGAAGAACTGCCTTTTGCCGGTCATCCCACGCTAGGAACTGCCTTCTACCTGAAAAATGCAACTGGTGCAAAGGACGTGGTACTGAGGGAAAAGGTTGGAGACATTCCCGTGCATTTCACCGATGACGGAGACAGGGAATTCGGGGAAATGGTGCAGAAGGAACCTGTTTTCGGGCGCGTCCACAATGCTGAGGATCTGTCTAGGATCTACGGCGTGCCGATCGATTCCTTCGAGCATGATTTTCCCATACAGACAGTGTCGACCGGGAACCCCTTCGTGATTGTCCCATTCAGGTCGCTCGAGGAATTGCAGTCAGTCAAGCCGAATTTTGCAATGATGGAAGATTACCTTGGGAAGACAGATGCCAAATTCATGTATGCAGTAAGCACTGATACTGTAGACTCTGAGGCTATTCTTCATGCCAGAATGATATTCTACGGTGGTGAGGATCCTGCGACCGGTTCAGCAGCAGGTCCCGCTGCGGCATGGATGCTGAAGCATGGCATAATGGAGCCGGAAAGAAGGTATTTCATTGAACAGGGCCTGGAAATGGGTAGGCCCAGCAGAATATATGTTGCAGGGTCTCTTACAGATCAAGCCCCGGAAGAAATAAGAGTTGGGGGCCATTGCTTCATGGCCGGTTACGGCAAGATAGATCTCTGAAAACACAAGGCTACTGCGCCTTTATTACCTCTCTGAAAATGTCCATGCCCTTTTCATTCAACTCCTCAGGAATGTTTAGAGCACCCATATACCTGAAAACATTCGAGTAATGCCCGCAGGTATGCATAATCAAGCCCTTGGAGAGCATCTCATGCTTTATCCTTGTGACTCTCTCCGCATTCATAGGCTTGCCATTCTCCTGAAGTTCTATGCCCACCATGAATCCTTTTCCGCGCACGTCCCTGATCAATTCAGAATCAATGCCCTTGAATT
>JBJKRS010000066.1:0-34126 GCA_046704525.1 Thermoplasmataceae archaeon | reverse complement strand
TATGAAGAAAAACCCAAATGCACCCAAGAGGTCAGTCAAAACCGGAGCCTGAATTCCTTTCCTGACAATGAGATAATCCAGCAGGCCAGGGAGGCCAACACCAATGAAAAGAGGGAATACCAGCAGTCCAGCGATAAAGGACCTCTTTCTCCTTATGATCATCATGTCCTTCCTGGCCATTATCCACGATTTCCACAGCCTCACTGCTTTTCGCCCCTGACAATCTTGAGGTAGGCCTCCTCAAGGGAATTCCCTCCCTCAGTTACAGACTTTATCAGTCCTCCTGCTGCAGAAATCGCGTTGATGATTTGTGGAGTTTCCTTTTCAGGATCATCCATTTCAATTAGCAGATTGCTGCTCTCTACATTCAGGCTTTTCGGATTTCTTGACTTCACTGCTTCCAGGATGCCGTCGCTCACAGACTCCAGGACTATTATTGTAACATTTCGGGCGAATGAATGCTCGAGATTCCTTGGAGTGTCCAGGGCAATCATCTTTGTTTTGAGAATGCCAATCCTGTCGCAGATTCTCTGAGCTTCATCAAGGTTGTGGGTGTTCAGGAAGATGGTTCTCTTCTCCTTCTTGAGCTCCAGTATGACATCCCGTATTACCTTGGAAGCCTCAGGATCAAGATTAGCAGTGGGCTCATCCATGAAGAGGACAAGTGGGTTGTGAATCAGAGCTCTTGCAACAGCGATTTTCTGCCTCATTCCCTTTGAGAAGGTGCCAACCCTCTGGTTCCTCAGTTCCCACAGGTCAAGCATTCTCAGATATTTCTCTATATTGTCCGTGACAACCCTCAGTGGAGCTTCATACATCTGGCCGTAAAAATAAAGGTTTTCGTAAGCTGTGAGGGACTCATAGAGGCCTACGTTGTCATGCACGACACCGATCATTTTTCTAATCTTCATCGCACTTTCTTTGTCTGATGTATCCAGCCCCCCAATCATGGCTTTACCACTCGTGCTGGATATAAGGCAGCTGAGGATCCTCACGGTAGTTGTCTTACCTGCTCCATTTGGACCGAGAAGCCCAAAGACTTCTCCCTCGTCCACAGAAAACGTAATGGAATCGACAGCGTTGGCTTGGTCAAACTTCTTAGAGAGTCTGGAGGCTTCTATCATAATTCCCATGCAATGTCACCAGCTGGTGCGGTCCCTGGGCCTGCTCTTTCTCTCTCTTCAGCATGTAAAGTGAAGGAGAACTGCACCTAGATACGTACTAACGGCAGTTAGTATTTAATTATGCACATGAATAGAGGGCAATTGCAGAATGTGCGCACTGCTATGCTCCGGGATGATTTCATTTCTCCTGTACCTATTTAGTGTTAACACAATATGTCCAATTGCATAAGATATTAAGATACCTGGTTATTTATATATTGAATTGACTCACAACACCTTCAAAGTTGCACTGGCAACCAAAAACGGAGCGTACTTCCTTTCTCCAGATGAGGGAAGGAAGAAGTGGGAGCTGAGCGGGCCCTTCCTCACTGAGGAGAATGTAAACAAAGTGGTCGGAGACGGACATGGCAACCTTTTCGCTGCTTCATTTTCAGAGGGGGTATTCAAGTCAACCGATGGAGGCAAGACGTGGAAGCCATCCAGCAAGGGCCTTCATGTGCGGAAGGTCTGGGAAATAGCTGCCGATCCTCATAGAAAGGGAACAATCTACGCAGGTACACAGTATGGACACCTCTTCAAGTCGGAAAATTCAGGGGATTCCTGGGAAGAAGTTACAAGCCTTCACGATGCCCCTAACCGCCTGAATTGGGGGATCGACTGGGGTTATAGGACAACAGGTCTCGCGCTTCATACCATAAAGTTCGACAAGCTGGACCCGGAAAAAATCTATCTGGTTGCGTCGGGCAATGGGGCATACAGAAGCGATGATAACGGAAAGACCTGGAAATCCCTCAAGAGCGGTCAGAGCAAATCCTGCACAATCGAAACGGAGAAGCTCATATCCTCAGCTCCAAAGGATGCTCCCCGAGAAGAAAGGATAAAGTCGCACCTCGCCGAGCTTCATTCCTGTACCCACAAGATCGTTGTATCCCCAAAGGATGGAAAAGTCTATCAGCAGAACCACTGCGGGATATATTTCTCAGACAGCCATGGTGACGACTGGAGAGATGTCAGCATTGACAGCGATCACAGGTTCGGGTTTCCAGTTGACGTCGTTGAGGGCCCATCTACAAATGTATTCGTCATACCTGTTCCGGAGGGTGGAGAAGAATGCAAAGATCACAATGCATGCATACAGGGCCAGCTGGCTGTCTATAGCACAACAGACGGGGGAAAGAGCTGGGCCAGGCATGAAAAGGGCCTTCCCGGCGGAGTGCACACAAATGTGTTGAGGGATTGCTTTACCCACGACGACGAGAAGGATACCGGCCTCTATTTCGGAACTACGACGGGCGACGCATATTTCTCCTCCGACATGGGGCAGACGTGGAGCAATATCGGAAAAGGCCTCGGAAGGATACAAGGCGTCAACATAGTGGCTCCCTGAAGCCACTTCCCTGATTTTTAGGAACCCTTGAATCTGGTTTGAGCCCCGAATGCTCGGCAATCAGCAATCCTCCGTCGTTCTTGACCGACTTTTTAATACTATTTCCTTTATCCAACTTCGTGTCATTGTTCATCATTATCCTCGGTACAGTCATAGTACTCGGAGGGCTTCACATGATTGCACCGGACCACTGGGTCCCCCTCATGATTGTGTCAAGAAAGATGAATTACTCTCAGCGCAGAACCAATATCAGTGCAGCTGCTCTGGGGAGCCTGCATGCAATCACTTCTGAAGCTCTGGCGGGCATCGCCCTGGTTGTGGGTGCATTTCTTGTGAAAAGCTTCCTGCATTATCTGGAGCTGGCTTCAATCATCCTGCTGGTAATTGTTGGCGTCTATTTTGTAGTCAATGGCTACACAGAGGAAAATCCCGAGGCGGGCTACAATTCCTCATCCTTGAAATCCATACTTGCCATAAGCGCATTCCCTGATTTTGCACTGGTTCCAGTAATGCTGGCAGCTGCCTCGCTTTCAATCCCTTCTATATCGATTGTGCTGATCTCCTTTGTCCTTGTTAGCGCCCTATCCTTGTCATTGATGGTATTTACTGCTGAAAAAGGCGTGTCAAAAGCCCTGGAGAGGATTCCTCCAAGATTCATTGACTACATAATGGGACTGGTCCTCTTCATCACAGCAGCAGTTATCGCCCTGTTCGCTTTTTGATTCACACCAAGGTTCTCCTGGATCAATCTTGGTTTTCGAGGTCCCAACCTAATGAAGTCTCAGGAAAGCAATTGACCTTGTATGACATCAAGGGAAAATGCCATCCTGACTTGCAAAATTTCGTTTCCAGCAAGCAGATGGTGGCATAACTTAAGTATAGACATTCTATGATTTCTCATTGATAAGCGGACCGCTCCTCAGGATGGTTTTCACCTTTCCGACACTGCTTTACGCAGCCAGCATAGCAGTGCGGGTACTCATGAGCAGGAGTGGCAAAGAGCAAGAACTGCCGGAAGCCGAGAGCAGCGGCACCAAAAAGAAGTTTGAGTTCGGGTTGCTGGCTGACTGCCTGATCCTCAACCTGGTGAACGGAATGATAGTCATATTCGGCGTGGGTCAGGTTGATTTCGGCATCGCAGTAGCGATTGCCGGGGTAATGATTTCGCTGTTCGGCATCTCATCATTGTTCACTGAAACAGATGAAGTCAGGGAACTGCTTCTCACGATATCAAACATTCTGATTCTCGGGGAAATGCTGGATTTTGCAACCTACTCTTTTGCTGCCTCGGCTGGGTTGATTGTGGGCCTTGTCGCCCTTCTTCTATATTACAGCATTAGAGTATCTGGAGCTTTTGAGTCTGCCCCCGCGTGACAAGGGACCCCTCCAACCAGTTCCAGGGCCTTCTCGCATAGGTAATTTCCATTGCAAATGCAGCACCATGCTGCAACTGATCCAGGCACTCTTCATCTGAGCGGAGTCATGGCTCATTCTGCCTATGTGTCATACAAGTTACGGCAACAAGCACACACTTTAATAAAAATACAGCATAACTTCGCAATGGCAACACCCGGCTACAATTATTCAGGCGAGGGCGAAATAGTAGAATTCCAGACTGAAGACGAACCGAAATGGGTCACGGTCAAGCTGGAAGACGGATCCGTCATCCAGATAAAGATGGAGATTGTTTCAATAATGAGAAATGGAAACGATCCCAACACTGGAGTTCCCAATTACATGATCCAGTCCGCAAACATTGTAAGGATGGTCAAAGTTCCCAAGGAGCTTATAAAGAGGGGCAGAAAGGATGAGGAGAACAAGGGCCAGACAATGTATAGGTAAAAACCGTCTCTTTCCTCGGTCATGTTAACGCTGAACTGTTCCACTGCACTTGAGCCCATGCGACTCCGCATAACGTTGGCTATCAACGATTTCCGGCAAAAAGTCCAGATTTCGTCATAATCAATGTCAGCTTGGTCATTTTCTGATTTTGTATCGTATTTTGTTCGGAAACTATTTTTAAGCTCCATCTATTACTAACCTGTGGACGAGAGAGATCGGGCAATATTGGCTCGCCTTCGAGAAAATTCGAGGCTCTCAAATTCTGAGATTGCACGGGAACTGAATGTATCAGAGGGCACCATCAGGAAGAGGATATCCAAGCTTGTCAGCTCAGGTGTCATCAAACAGTTCACTCTTTCGACCAGCTCAAATGGCATTGACTCCATTGTGCTCATCAGAATGGAGATAAAGAGAGCACAGGACGTAATCAAAGTCCTGAAGTCAAGATTCAGTGAATTATATGAGTTCTCAGGAAGGGTTGACCTCGCCGTCAAGCTGACCTGCAGCAGCGTGGAGGAACTAAACAGGATAGTTGACGATATCCGTGCAATCGACGGCGTAAAGGGTACAGACACTCTCATCAGGCTCGGTTGAGGGAAGTTTCGCAGACAGCCATCTGGACGGTTCCCGCGGCGATACGGTTAAATATATAACAGGTATCTGAAAGTAGGAGAGGGACTACATGGCAGAAGAAAACGTCATTTTTGTGGGCAAGAAACCAACTATGAACTACGTCCTTGCAGTGGTAACACAGTTCAACAACAATGTTGAAAAGATAATCATCAAGGCGAGAGGCAAGACAATCAGCAAAGCCGTCGACATAGCAGAGATTACAAAGCACAAGTTCATTCCCGAGGCAAAGTACGCCAACATAAACATCGAGACTGAAGTCCTCCATGGTGAACGCGGCGATTCAAACGTCTCTTCGATCGAGATAACCCTCACCAGATAGGTGCGCCCTCCAGTCTGCGGGCGCCGTAATCTGAATGCCGCCCTGATCAAAAGAATTAGCTACAAAAGTTATATTGCTATTCGCGATTTCCGCCCATCGGCCTGATTGCTATGAAAAGCTTTTTTGAGTGGGAGATGGGGCTCCACGGGAAAGTGGAGGAGGTCAACGAGACTCTTCTCAGAAATATCCATACCACGCAATCCGAACTTTTCCGCATGTCCAAGTATGTTATAGAAGCAGGCGGGAAGAGGTTCAGGCCACTCCTGACGATTCTTGCATATGAGATAAGCAGCGAGGAGCCGTATGCAAAGATACTGGACCTTGCAGCCGGATATGAATTGATTCATACGGCCAGCCTCATTCATGACGACATAATAGATAATTCAAAGGTGCGCAGGGGAGTTCCGACACTGAATTATGCAGAGGGCGAGGCAAACGCAATTGTTGTAGGAGACTACCTGTTTGCCAAGGCATACGAACTGGGCTCCAGGTACGGGCCCGTAGTTTCCAAAATCATGGCAGACGCATCAAGCAACCTCGCAGAGGGGCAAATCCTGGAGGCCACAAACCTCGGCAACCTTGACCTCAGGGAGGAAGTGTACCTTGAGATTATAAGCAACAAGACTGCTAAATTCTTCGGTGCCTGCGCTGAAGGGGCCACCACAGCTGCTGGAGCATCACAGGAAGTGAAAGGGAATCTTACAGATTTTGCCTACAACCTTGGAATGGCATTCCAGGTGACTGACGATATAATGGATATTGTCGGCGACCAGCAGAAAATGGGAAAGCCCGTGCTGGCCGACATAGGGCATGAGGCAATCACGCTCCCCTCCATATATGCCCTGAAGAACAGCTCGGGAAATACAAGGGAACGCCTGAAAAGGGCACTTACAGGGAAGGAGAATGTTCCCTCCGATGAAATAAAGAGAATATTCATGGAGACCGGCTCAATAGATTACTCATTCAACAGGGCTAAGGGATTCACCCAGAACGCCCTGAATGCACTCGGGAAGACCGAGAGGTCAGCGGACCTTGATCTGCTGATGGAGCTCGCACTTATTGTAATAGACAGAATTGAAGAATTTGGGTAACATGGACACCAGGATACTACTTTTCACCGGAAAGGGCGGAGTCGGCAAGACAAGCGTTGCAGCCGCAACAGCTGCAGTCATCGCAAAGAAGGGGTACAGGACGCTTGTAATGTCAACCGATCCGGCCCACAGCCTTGGGGATGCTGTTGGAACACAGATAGGGCCAAAGAGGGTGAAGATCAGTGAAAACCTGTACGGGCAGGAAGTAAGCGTCATAGAGGCCATAAACGCACACTGGGAGGAGCTGAAGGGATATCTCACAGGTCTTTTCCAGTCCCAGGGGCTTGATCCGGTATCAGCAGAGGAAATAGCAACTCTTCCGGGATTCGACGAGGCATCGCACCTTCTTTACCTCAAGGAGTACGTCGAATCTGGCGAGTATGATGTAATTGTGCTGGACAGCGCACCGACCGGGGAAGCCCTGAAGTTGCTCTCATTTCCAGAAGCAATGTCCTGGTACATGGAGAAATTCTTTCCGCTGAGCAGGAAGACAGCAAAGATAGTGCGCCCCATGGTCCGCCCTTTCATGAACATACCACTTCCAGACGACTCCGTATTCAAGAGCATGGAGACGCTATACAGGAATCTTGGTGATGTACGGTCGCTTCTCACGGATTCCAAGAGAACTTCCATAAGGCTGGTCTGCAACCCTGACCGCATGTCACTTAATGAGACCAAGAGGGCATATACATACCTTCTTCTGTACGACTACCCTGTGGACAGCGTCATCATAAACAAGATCTACAAGGAAAATACCGGTCCTTTCTTCATGAAGTGGAGAGAATCACAGGACCAGATAATCAAGGAGATAGAGGATTCATTCGGCGACATCAAGGTTTTCAGGGCATACCTCACGGAAGAGGAGCCTACAGGGCTGAAGCGCCTGACGGAGTTCGCAGAGAAGGTGTACGAGAACGAAGATCCCTACAAGAGCTACTACTCGGGAAGGTCCATTGAGTACATACGCGAGAAGGGAAAGAGCCAGGTGAAGATACGCCTGCCCTTCGCTGACAAGAAGAGGCTGAATCTCTTCAACAAGGGAGGGGAACTGGTCATAGAAATGGACAACTGGAGGCGCGTGTTCTACCTGCCGCAGACCTTTGCGGACAAGACGCCCGAGTCCGCAGAATTTATTAATCAATACTTACTGATTACGATGCAATGAGCGCATCGGAAAAGGAGCCCGAGAAAGGGAAAAAGGACAATCGCGAGAATGCGGTTATAGAGATCAGGATATCAATACCTCCAGACTTCGGCAATGGCCTGACGGGGTTCATGACCCACATGAGCAAAGCCGCCAGGGAGGTGGCGAAGGCAGGTATGTCATTCATCAAGGAGGAAGAAAAGTCCCCAAAGATGAGGAAGATAGAAATCAAGTAATTTTATTGTGTACAGTTTGAACTCGCTGTTTGCCACTAAATCCTTCTCCTTCAATAAATATGGCGGAAGGAGCAGGTGAGGTGACCACCCCGTGTTCAGGCGTTTTCTTCGGAAGTCTTATGCGCCTCTCGCAGGGCCGACCTTGGTAGAATGGCAAGACCAGCAATTGAGAAGACAAACAGCAGTATGCCCCCATCAAAAGTGCCGGCGGCGGATACGTACCCCCTTGACTCAGACATGTAGGCATCAATTAAAACACCGCCAGCCAATGAGGCACCACCTATGGTAAAAAGCGCCAGTGCAAGGGCTTCCCTGAATTTCACAAAAAATAAGCTAATCGAACTATATTAACTTTTCAAGGACAAATGGGGACCAACATTCTCCTGTCTTAATGCAAAGGAAATAGGGCATTATATGGTCTGAACCAACTTCTATTTTTTCCAATTATGCACGCCAAGTAATTTTGTAGAGCCTAAATGGAAGAGTAGCTGTTTTACTCGCTGCATATCTAAACTGAGTCTCAGATCACACTCACCAGATGTCTGCGCTTCATGAGGTAGGCGAGTAATGCCTGGAATCCAACGACACAAGCAGCGACCAAGCCCCCCTGGAACAGATCGTAGCGCAAGGTGAATGCATGCAGCATGATGGGAAAAAGGCCGAATCCAGTGAATGCTGCTATCGAGTCCATGATTGCATTTCTAATCGTGTAATACCTATTGTATAGCCTGAATATCAAGGATAAGCCCCTGGCAACAATCGAACTGGACGCCAGTCTATCATGGCCTGAACTAATATATCTTCATCTCCACTTACGAGTTCGGTCGCACATGATGCTTATGCCTTGATGGATACTGCAAATTGCCATCGGTACCAATATTACCTATGCCGCAATTCCCAAGTGAAAGGTGTCAAAATGAGTTCAGATGATTTTAAGGCCCAGACACTCAAGAAACTTGGGCTGAAGGAGGTCAACTCGGGGGTTTACGACGGAAAGTGGGCCCCTGTTGAGGGACATGACAAGATTACCTCTTACAGCCCCATTGATGGGAAGGCAATCGCAAGTGTTACACTTGCAACAAGAAAAGAGTATGACGAAATGGTCAAGAAATCGCAGGAGGTCTTCGAGAGTTTCAGGATGATGCCGGCATCAAGGAGGGGGCAGATTGTGGCAGAGATCGGGAAGGCTCTCAGGGAGAAGAAGGAGGACCTTGGCCGCATGGTAACTCTTGAAGTGGGGAAAACCAAGAGTGAAGGCGAAGGAGAGATTCAAGAAATGATTGACATTGCCGACTTCGCAGTTGGGCTCTCCAGGCAGCTTTACGGCCTGACGATTGCCAGTGAGAGGGATCATCATAGGCTTTACGAGCAATGGGTGCCCCTCGGGCCTATTGCGGTGATATCAGCATTCAACTTCCCCTCTGCTGTCTGGTCATGGAACGCATTCGTGGCAGGAGCCACAGGAGACACGGTCATATGGAAACCATCGACAAAGGCTCCCCTTACGGCAGTTGCCATAATGCATGTTATATCCGAAGTGTTTGAGAAGCACGGATTTCCCCCAATATACAGCCTGATGGTCAGCAAGGGATCAGAGGGAGGGGACTGGATCTCCTCAGACAGCAGCATCAGGCTTGTGTCATTCACCGGGTCAACAAAGGTGGGCAAGCAGATATCTGAAAGGGTCTCCGGAAGGCTCGGACGGACCATACTGGAGCTTGGAGGCAACAACGCTGCAATTGTGACTGATAAGAGTGACAGGAACATAGCCCTGAAGGGTGTGGTGTTCGGAGCTCTGGCGACAGCGGGGCAGAGATGCACCAGCACCAGGAGGCTCATACTCCAGGACACCATATATGACGAGTTTGTCGACAGGCTGAAGAATGCATATTCCAAGATCAAGGTCGGGAACCCTTCGGAAAAGGGGACTCTGGTTGGGCCACTCATAGATTCCGCTGCCGTGGACGATTTCAAGGCTGCAGTTGAGGAGGCTAAAAGGCAGGGCGGCAAGGTACTATATGGCGGATCAGTGGTGGAAAATGGGTCCGGCGGGTTCTATGTCCAGCCCACAGTTATCGAGGCAAACCCATCCATGAAGATAGTGGAGCAGGAGACATTCGCACCCATTCTGTACGTGCTGAAATACAAGGGAATCAGGGAGGCCCTGAAGCTTCACAACATGGTTCCACAGGGTCTCTCATCTGCGATTTTCACCAACGACCTGAAGGAAGAGGAGGCTTTCCTTTCTGCCTATGGCTCAGACTGCGGAATTGCAAATGTCAATACCAGCACAGCGGGCGCTGAGATAGGAGGAGCTTTCGGCGGGGAGAAAGATACCGGCGGGGGCAGGGAAAGCGGAAGCGATGCATGGAAGGGATACATGCGGAGGCAGACAGTTACCAAGAACTGGGGTGACGATATTCCCCTCGCACAGGATGTAGTCTTCGATTTCTGATAGGAATATTACTTAGAGTGATATTTTTATCACTAAATTATTTTAACAGAGACCTCATCAAAATTCATCGTGAGTGACAAGAAAAACATAGAAGATCTGCATTTTATCAAATCAGTTGAGTTAGTGCCATCCAAAGAAGGAGGTGTTGATGATATCGTGAAAGCGGCAGAAATGCTCGATTCTGCGGCGAACGTACTCACATCACCTGAAAATCCATTAGGCAAACCCGGTATAGACCCGCTTCTTTCGCTCTACCTGGTATCGCAGAACAGTGGACTCACCGTAATGCCGCATATTACTCCCAGGGATAAGAACCTACTTTACGTCTATTCCCAGGTGCTTTCAGCGCTCAAATTCGGGATAAACCATTTCTTCATAATCGGGGGGGACCCAATAGATGAGAAGATAGGCTCAAAGGAAGTCAGGGAGACAGATGTGATGGGCCTTATATCTGCAATCGGCGGAGATGCGGGGTACATAAAGAAACAGAACGGGAACAGCGGATTGATAAAAGTTGGTGCCGCCCTGAACCCGTACAGGGAGCAGGAACCAATCATCGCAGGAAAGAAGATGGAGAACGGCGCCAATTTCTTCGTCTCGCAAATCCTTTATGAAAGCAAGTGGATGCAGCAGGACTGGCTGAAAAAGCGGAAATTTAAAGTCGTTGCTGGATTCTTCCCGCTGAGCAAGAAATCACAACTCAAATTTGTCAAGAAGATGCATGTTCCCGTGTCAGAAGAAGTTGAGGCCAAGTACGAGAACTCGGACGACGTAAGCTCCACTTCAAGAAGGCTAATCCTCGACACAATTGACGACCTCAAGGGTTACATCGATGGGGTCCACATAATGCCCATAGGCAGGAACGAAGCAGCAAAGGAGATACTGGAGAGTGTATAGATGGTAAAGACAGAGAAACACATTTACGGGATTTATCCCAAGACGGAGCACTTGAGAATACGCATAAACAGGTGGGAGCGCGGAAAAATCGAAGTCAAAGAGATTTCCAGCATTTTGAAGGACGAGAAAGCCACTTATTTCAGCCTGCTGAAGGATAACAGAATAGATTCATTCACTGATCCTCTATTCAACTGGTACGATATACTGAGGCCCGTAGTCCTCCTTTCAGGGGGAAAGCTTGGGCCGCTCACCAGGTACAAGGAGACAAACACATTTTACCGGCTTCCGGAATTTGACAGCGTCAAGGAACTTGCATTCGATCCAACCGAATTCAGGGAGGTGGAAGACAATCCTCCGTTCCCGCTTTACCAGAGTTCCGATTCAAACGGATTCAGTGCATTCCTGCCATCGCCAGTTACGCTAAGGAAGCTCTCTCAGGTTGCTGAAGGTACTAAAAAGGAGGATTTCCAGTCTGCTATTGCAAGGAATTACCTTGAAATATGCAAGAAATTTGGGGTTGAACGGGTAACCCTGTTTGAGAGTTTCGAGTACAATGGTGACGACCTTTCCTTCCTGGACGCCCTCTCAGAAAAGGTCAAAGTTACACTCATCACAGAGGGTGAACTGAAGGAGCCTCCGCTGAAGACATTCAAGAAGAAGGTATACAGCATTGTTTCAGGGGATGCGGACAATGTCAGGAAGGCATCTGAATACTCTGAGGTGCCTGGGCTGAAGGTCATAGATGCACACAACACGAAGCTTGAGGACCCGAAGGAACTGAAGAAGAGAATCGGGGAGGCTTCATCAGCTGCTGGCACCGACAGGCTCCTTGTGACAAATTCTGACTACATGGACTTCCTTCCAAGGGGCATTGCTGACAAGAAGATCGAGTTACTTTCAAGGGCAGGTGAGTGAAATGACCAACGTGAAATTCATAACACAGGAAATAGGAAGCTACAGAAAACCGGACTACCTCAGCAAGCAGTTCCACAAGCTGAAGGGAACCAAGGAGTTCAAGGAATTCACAGAAAAGGCCACGCTTGAGACGCTCAAGGAGTTCGATGAAGCGGGATTGCAGAATATAGGAGTCGGAGGTGAGATGTTCAGGTGGGAAATGTATGAGCATCTCGCAGACCATATTGACGGCATAGAATTCTACGGAAAGGTCAGGTCCTTCGACAATAGGTACTACAAGAAAGGCAGTGTAGTCAAGGAAATCAGCAGAAAGGATTCAGCTCATATCGACGAACTTGAATTCGTTCTCAAGCATACTGACAAAGCGATAAAGGTGCCAATTACGGGACCATACACCATGATGGACTGGTCCTTCAATGAGCATTACAGGGACAGGAGGGAACTGGCAAATGCATTCGCGGATCTTATCAACCAGGAGATCAGGGAACTGAAGAAACTCTGGGACAAGAGCAGGAGTGGACAGCCCCTGGAAATTCAGATTGACGAACCGGCCACAACTACCCACCCGGACGAGATGGACATCGTGGTGGAATCTGTAAACCGCTCGATGGAAGGGATCACAGGTTCGGAGTTCAGCATACACGTCTGCTACAGCAAGGACTACAATCTTCTCTACAAGACCCTGCCTGACCTCAAGGTGGATGGCCTCAACCTTGAATATGCAAACAGGGACACATACAGGTCTGGAGTGGAGGATGAGGCCAGGCCCGGCTATGATGACCTTGCAAGTTTCGCTGAGATAAATGACACGCTCTCAAAGCGAAAATTCCTCGGACTCGGAGTGACAGATGTTCATCAGGACAGGGTTGAGTCAGTTGACCTGATCAAAGACAGGATCGAGTACGCCATGGCCTTCATAGAGAACCCGACGAACCTGAGGCTCAACCCCGACTGCGGCCTGAGGACAAGGTCAAGGGAAGTTGCCTACCAGAAGCTCAAGAATATGGTGGAGGCAAGAAACCAGATTTATGAGGAATACTGAATCCTCTCCTCCTTTTTTCACAAAACAATCATAATCTGATTGTCCTTTTCCTTCTCATTCTCCCGATGAAACGTACAGCCATCACCGCATAGGCGGCAATTCCTATGACTATTGCGAAATTGGCAAGCAGGACCAGCGGGTTAGAATAAGAAAGGGTCACAACTGGGCTACTATAGACTTCGCCGTCATTGAGGTTCACCGTGACTTTCACGTAGTACTTCTGCCCAGGCACAATGCCCGAGACAAAGGCAAAAGTGCTGTTCTGTCCTCCTATAGTCATGGTCCTGAAACTACTCATGTCCTGTGTAGTGGAAATGTATATCTGGTATGCGCCAAACCCGGATCCCGTGTAGGCGGTCCAGGATATGTACCCAAAGTAGAAGAGAAGCGGGAATATCCTGTTTATATTTACCTGCGGAAGGCTCGTTATATTGATGTTCTTTGGATAGAGTGTGACTCCCATCGTTCTGTTGGTGGTGTCGGTCAGGTTCAGGATTATGGATTTCTGCAGGTACAGTGGAGACGTGTAGGATACATTGTACTTTCCGGTCTTGAAATATACCACAAAATATCCTGTGCTGTTGGTGAAGACCAGCGGGAGGCCACCAAGCGAGACATTTACGCCGCCTATTGGGAAGCTGTATATGCCGTCGGTCACATTTCCGCTTACGGTTGCATATTCCGTGATGTTTGTTGGTGCAATAATGTCCTGCCGCGTGAAATTCTGGCCCGGATACAGGCGGTACTGCCCAGATGTGCCAGTATATCCCTGGTATGAGACAGAGACATTGATTTCCCTGGGTGAAATCGAAGCCTTATGCATTCCGCTGTCAGATGGAACTGAGTTCCCGTTTATCATGACAGTCGCGTTCTCAGGATATGTGAAAATTGATACGCTCACGTTTCTTGCCACAAGGGGAATGGTTATGTTTGAGCCACTGCCAAAGCTTGACTTCTCTGAATTGAAACCGTGCGATGTCAGTTCAAGGGTGTTCCCGGACTGGAGGGACGGGACTGTAATTGTGCCAGAACCTGTGTACCTGTAGAAATGGTCCAGGAGCACGGAATAACTTGGTGTGCTGTCATATGGAATTGTGCTGGTTGCAGTGATGTTTGACTCTGCCACGGCAGGTATGGTTATGGTTCTCTTGATGGTTGTAGGAGTTATTCCTGACGTCTCTGCCTTTATGTAATAAGTTCCGCCGTATGCAAAAGAGGTGTGGTTGCCCCCGGTTCCTCCCATCAGGCTGCCGTTCACATACCATGTGGCTGAGCCTGAGAAATTGGCCAGATTGAAATTTGCCTGAACAGGGGTTGAAAAGCTTAGGCTGTACACTATCTGCGGTGAACTTGAAGCCGCGGGCGTCAGGACTGTGTCAGGAGACATGCTGCTGTATGATACTGAATAATTGGTGCCCGACAGGTCAGTGATCTGTATGGTGCTATAACCGGGGTACCCCGGCCCGGAGAAGTGGGACTCGTAGACACTCTGCGGCTGTGACATTGTGCCGTTGTTGTAAAGCGTAACGTTCAGGAAAGAGGCCCCGGGTATAACCGTCATGTTTGTCATGGAGCCTATCTGCTCAGCCCCGAATGCAAGCGACGATCTGCCTGCGTTCTTCAGGAACATCTTGAGGGAGAAGCTCGAGCCTCCCACTGTGTAGTTTACGAACTGCCCATCAACGCTCAGGTTCAGCTTGTATGACAGAGTCGTGGCGGTGAAGGGCGTGACCGGGGTGAAGTTCTCGTAGACGATTCCGTCCTGTGCCACCATATATCCCTGGGAAACTGTTGTATTATTGACTTCTACCCCTGCTTTGACATAGTTGTTCTGGTTGTAGTAGGAGGCGAGGTAATAGAAGGTGCTCCCGTTCTGAGTTTCAGAAGAAGGGTCGCCATGGAGTTTCAGCTGCGAACTGATGCCAGTGGAGTTGTATCCCGCACCGTACACCAGTGCATTGCTGCCGTATGGCTCATAGATCCTAAGCGTGGAGTTGACAAGGTCCCCGACAAGAGGGGTGCCAATGCCGGTGGCTGCATCCCACCCTGGTGTGGCATTGTAATAACCGTTGTTTCCTGCGGTGATGTCTGTGAAGCTCTTTGAGTACGCAGGGGTGCTTGAAATCTGGTATAAAAGTGGGTTCACAAAACCCAGTGAATGGCCGGTTGCCTGATCCATCAGACTTACCACGTCAGCCCAGATCGGTGTTCCGATACTGGTTCCGCCGATCTTGTAATCCTTGCCCTGTGAAATGACAAACATGCCGGTATCCTTGTTGGCATCCATTGATACGTCCGGTATTCCCCTGTATGCAGAACCGAATCCAGGAGCCTTCTGCCACCAGGGTGTCTTGAAGTACGCACTGTATCCGCCTCCTCCTCCGTAGACATTGCCGTTCAGCTCACCTCCCCAGGCTTTCTGGCTGTACTCGTTGTTGTACACATACAAAGATGTCCCTCCGATTGCAGTGACGTAAGGATCCGAGGACGGGAAGTTCACGGTAAGCTGGCTCTGCTGATCATATGCGCCATAATCTCCAGTGGCGGCGAGGACAGTTATTCCCTCCTGGGCAGCCTGCTTGTACACAGCAGAGAAGGTGTTGAAACCCGCAGTCGAGAGGTGGTTTTCAGGTATTCCCCAGCTTAGCGAGATTATATTCGCGAGGTGGTTTGCGATCACGTAGCTGACAGCAGTGTCAAGGCTGCTGACGTTCGCATCCTTGGCCACAACAAGCATAATGTTTGCGCCAGGAGCCAGAGCATGCGCCCATTCAACATCCGTTGATGTCTCAATTGACCAGCTGGAGTTGTACGAAGTCGGATGGACATTGTTGGGGTAAACTATGCTCAGATTTACCGGCGGAAGTCCGGTCGTGTTGTCGAAAGCCCGGATGTCATATTTGATGGAAGGACTTCCATACCCATCTACAATCGCTATTGTGGTGCCTTTGCCTGTAAGGTTGTGGGTCAGGGGGTATGTGAAATTGTAGGCATTTGCAATGTTGTTTGGAAAATACTCGCTTGGAGTCTGCTGGGACGGGGTAACAGGGCTGAATGAGAGTGACGGATAAGCAACTGCTGTCGCATTGTTGATGTAGTAATGCAGACCTGAATTGGATTCCAGGTTGTTCAACTCACTGATTATTCTGCCGCTATACTGTTGCGGCATATTGAAAGTGGACAGTGAACCAAAGGAGCTCAGGCTTATGCCAAGGGTGGAGAGGAAACTTGAAAGCATGGAGTTTGCAAGTGAACCCTGCGGTGCATAAACTGAAACCTGGGTTGTGGTCACATTCTGGCTTGCAACCCCGATCATCGGAGAAAAGGTGATTCCATGGGAGGGAAGATCCAGGGCGGGCTGGATCTGGATCATGACGAATCCTGAAATCAGGAGCGCAACAAGCGCCTTTTTGAGCGGAATCACGCCATCCACATCACAAACATAATTAAAACATTGTCACATTTTCTGGCATGGGGGAAGAGGAGTCTGAGAGGAGGGCACGCGACTACTTCAGGGATTATTATTCCTCTTGGAAGCCACAGGCCCCCGAACGGCTCCAGGCAAGGGAAATCGGATTCATACCGTTCTTTGGAACCATGTCAAGGCACAGGAAAGTCAGCAGCCTGAAAGAAATGGACAGCTTTGTAAAATCTTCAGTCCCAAGGCATCTTTACTATTCGGCCGCATATTACAGGAAGCCCGACGAGAAGAGAATGCAGGACAAGGAATGGATGGGTGCGGAACTCATTTTTGACCTTGACGGGGACCATGTATCCACGGGGAAGAGGATGGGCTACGAGGATATGCTCACCATGATCAGGGGGCATACAGTGAGGCTCATCGACAAGTTCCTGATCAAGGAACTCGGATTCAATGAAAGCGACATAAGGATATTTTTTTCCGGGGGCCGTGGCTATCATGTTCATGTACTGAGCGACAGGGTGTATTCAATGACTTCCGACTCAAGAAGGGAGATTGCCACTTTCATAAAGGGAGACGGTATAGTTCTTGACGACCTTCTCAGGATCTACAGGATCACCCCGTTTGCGCACGGAGGATGGATCAGGGACATGTCAAGAGGCATCCTAAGGGCCATGGCGGAGCGGAGCGCAAGAACAGCTGCGCACCAGCAGATGGAGATCTCCGAGATCAGGGGTGCAGGAGTAAATACGCAGAAAGCGGCTTCGAGAGCAATGGAGGAAGTGAGGGCACAGGAGATGTCTGAAATCGATGATCCAGTTACAACAGATGTGCACAGGCTCATCAGGTACCCCGGGAGCCTACACGGCAAGACTGGATTTGAGGTGAAGGAGATTCCCCACGACAGCCTCGCGGATTTTGACCCTCTTTCATCCTGCATTCCCGACATATTCTCGGACGGTACTGAGCGGATACGCGCCGGTGCACAATTCAGCATACGCCTTCATGGAAACAGGTACGAACTGAAAAAAGGTGAAAACAGCGTTCCATTGTCTGTGGCTCTCTACGGAGTATTATCTGGACAGGCACAATTTATATAGAATATCGTTTAGTAATTATTATCAGAAACATTTATTACCTTAACATCAATCCTGAGAGTAGGTGAAAGAATGGAGCTAAAAACTAGCAAAACACTGGAAAATCTTAAGGCTGGTTTCGCAGGAGAGTCCCAGGCAAACAGGAGATACCTGTATTTTGCCCAGAGGGCCGACGAGGAAGGGAACCAGGAAATAGCACAGATATTCAGGTCTACAGCCGATGGCGAGACTGCACATGCATTCGGGCACATGAAATATCTGGCAACAGTTGGTGACCCGGTTACAGGCGAACCCGTTGGAACGACAGAGCAGAACCTCAAATCCGCGATTGCAGGTGAGACATACGAGTACACCCAGATGTACCCGGGATTCGCCAAGACTGCAAGGGATGAGGGATTCGACGATATTGCACACTGGTTCGAAGTACTTTCTAAGGCCGAGAAATCACACGCCAAGAAGTACGAGGACACGCTTGATAAGCTAAAAGCTTCACAGTAAGCCTATGCCTCAGAAAATAATCAGGGAAGATGTACTTCCCCCGGACGCATATTCGGAGAGAAGGACCGAGCAGAACGCAGAAGCCATCAGGCACATAAAGGGCAGAAGAGTGACCACCAAGACGTTCAGCTACCTCTTCGAGGACAAGAATACTGTGCTGAACCAGATCAACGAGATGGTCTTCCTGGAGAACATAAAGGATGAGGACGAGGTGAAGCGCCTCATCGAAATCTACAGTGAGCAGCTGCCCGGAGAAGACGAGCTCAGCGTTTCAATGTTCATAGAGTTCGAGGACGAGAAACAGATGGTGCAGGAGATACCCAAGCTTGCCGGAATAGAGAAATCTGTCTACCTGACATTTGACGGCAGCGAGCTCAGGGGAACGCCTGAAGAGGGCAGATCTACGGATGAGCTTGAGTCAACGCTCCAGTACCTGAAGTTCCAGTTTCCCAAGAACCTGCTTGAAAAGTTCCTCTCTTCAAAGAATGTATACCTGGAGACAAGGCACAAGACCTACCAGGAAATTGCAAAGATTCCACCTGAACTGCTGGATCAGCTCAAAAGCGATCTGAAGCAGTCCAGTTAATCATTTTTTATCCCTCAAGAAAAAGTAATTAACGGATCCTCAATAGTTAGCGGATTGTTCATGGATGCCATTCACCTGACAGAATCAGAGAAGGATGTACTGAGATACGTCATGCAGTTCGCGCAGACAGAGGTGAAACCCCTTGCCCGGGAAATAGATTCGAGCCAGTCTGTTCCACAGAAGCTCATCGACAGAATGAAGGAGCTTGGCCTTTTTGCAAGTTACATTCCGGAGGAGTACGGCGGTGCAGGACTGAGCTTCAGCTTTCTTGTTCGGGTAATTGAGGAACTCTCCAGGGCATGCGCCAGCACTGCACTTGTCCGGGACGGTGCTCTCACCCTCTTTGCCGAGCCGGTGATGATGTTCGGCTCGGACGCGTTGAAGAAGAAGTATCTTACCAGGGTTGCCAAAGGCTCAGTGGGTGGGCTGGCCCTCACCGAGACAAATGCAGGGAGCGATGCAGCAGCGATAAGCACAAGGGCTGAGAAAAAAGGCAGCAAATTCGTGATAAACGGGAATAAGATGTTCATTTCAAACGGGGGCATTGCAGATTTCTTCGTAGTGGATGCGGTAACCGACCCGTCCAAGGGGTACAAGGGTATTTCCACCTTTGTGGTGGACAGGGATACTCCGGGTTTCAAGATCGGCAGGGAGATCCGGAAAATGGGCATACGTGGCAGCAGCACTGTGGAACTTGCATTCCAGGATGCAGAGATACCGGAGGAGAACCTTGTCGGTGAACTCAACGGTGGTTTCAAGGTGGTAATGGAGACACTTGATGCAGGAAGGATTGGCATTGCGGGCCAGGCGCTTGGAATAGCCCAGGCTGCATTTGAAGAGGCAGTCACGTACGTCAAGGGCAGGAAGCAGTTCGGGCAGAACGTTTCAGATTTCCAGGGAATCCAGTTCATGATAGCTGATATGGCGACACAGATTGAAGCAGCCAGGATTATGACTTACAGGGCCGCGGATATGTGGACTGCCCACGAGAATACCGTGAAGATATCCTCCATGGCAAAGCTCTTTGCATCTGACATGGCAATGAAGGTCACGACAGATGCCCTGCAGCTCTTCGGGGGTTACGGCTACACCACTGACCTCGATGCAGAGAGGCATATGAGGGACGCAAAAATAACGCAGATATACGAGGGGACAAACCAGATCCAGAGGGTGATTATTTCAAGGGAAGTCCTCAAGTCCCTGTGATGAAGTATGTTGTATCTCGGCTGCTCGGGATGGAGCTATCCTGACTGGGGAGGGGTATTCTATCCCTCAGGAGAGAAGGACAGGCTCTCCTACTACATCCGAATGTTCAGCACAGTCGAGATAAATACAACATTTTACAGGATTCCGGACCGCAAGGTCTTTATGGGATGGGCCGAGAAAGCAGTGGGCAAGGCTTTCAAGTATTCCGTGAAGTTTCCCGGTGAAGTTACCCACAAGCTGCTGCTGGAAGATCCGGCAGAGGCTGCGAGGGTCGCAAGAGACTTTGAAAGGGACTACATCTCGCCCATGGGTGAGGTCAGTGTGCTTGCTGCCGTCCTGATACAGCTCCCTCCCCACCTGGGAAGGAGACTTTCAGGCATCGTTTCAACTCTTCTGCAAGGTCTTGACACGGCACGGTTCAGGTACTTTGTTGAACCCAGGCACTCTTCTATTGTGGGGAGCAGCAGCTTCAGGGATCTGGTGAGGGCAGCCGGTGCAGAAGTGGCAGAACTTGACGGGCCAATGTCTGTCTTCAGCAAAGTCAATTCAGAAGGCAGGGCTTTCTATCTCAGGCTGCACGGGAGGAATAACGATATCTGGTACACCAGAACAGAAGATCCAGCAGCGAGGTACAGGTATGAGTACAGTGCACAGGAACTCGAGGGGTTCTCCACAATTCTGAAGGCGAGCATGGACAGGTACGAGGACGCGTATGTGTACTTCAACAATCATCCTGGTGGCCGGGCACCCAGGAATGCGCTTTCCATGTTATCCATGCTGGGAATGGCTCCCAGCGATCCCCAGGCTCGTCTGATGTGAATCCGCACGCCAAGTATTTAAGACAATGAATAATTGCACTGGTGAGCTTTTATTATGGCAGGAAGCAGCTTCAGACCAAGGAAAATAAAGTTCAGGTACAAGGGCTCCGATTATCAGGGGACGTTGATAAATGAGTCGGAAGGCTATGTGACGATTAAGCTCCGGAGCGGTTACGACATAGTGGCGTCCTCATCGGAAGTCAACATTACAGAGGAAATGTCAGGGCCCGCCAGGGATGTCCAGGAAGGCGGTGAAGCCATAATTGGCAGCGGTCCGGGGAAAGTGACGATCATAGCAACCGGCGGAACCATTTCCAGCAGGGTGGACTACTCAACGGGGGCTGTCACACCATCGAACGATATCAGTTTCCTCAGTTCTACCGTTGCCGACCTTGAGAAAAGGTTCACGGTGGACCTTGAAAGCCGGGACAACATCCTCAGCGAGAACATGACGCCAGAACGGTGGACAAAGATCGGGAAGTGGGTGGCTGACGCCCTTCACAAGTCCCATGGAGTCATAGTATCACACGGAACTGACACCATGTCCTATACAGCCTCTGCAATTTCATTCATGCTTGAGCAACAGACCGGCCCCGTGATATTTGTCGGGTCGCAGAGAAGCCCGGACAGGCCGAGCAGCGACGCCTTCGGCAATATTGAGGGCGCAATACATTTTGCTTCTGCTGAAATAGGTGAAGTTGGGATATCCATGCACCAGGGCACCTCAGATGACAGGATTTCCTTCATCAGAGCAACTAGATCAAGGAAAATGCATACTTCAAGGAGGGACGCATTCAAAGCCATCGGGGAAAAGCCCATGGCTTTCTACTCTGATGGAAGCGTGGTCATAGACAGGATTGGCAGGAGGCCAGCTGAAGAGGTGGAACTCAGGCAGAAACTGGACCCTTCAGTCGGGCTGTTCTATTTCCACCCAACTGTTTCGGGGGAGGACTTGCTCCATTACAGCGAGGGAAAGAAGGCCGTCATTCTGATGGGCACGGGACTGGGGCATGTTGCGGACAGGCTCATAGAACCAATCAAGCAGATGACTGGAGAAGGGAAGAAGATTGTCATCACATCCCAGTGCCTTCAGGGCTCCACAAACCTCAACGTGTATTCCACGGGCAGGAAAATGCTTGCAGCAGGTTGCATCCAGGCAGGGAACATGCTGCCAGAGGTGGCATACGTGAAGGCAATGCATGTCCTTGCCAATTACAGAAAGGATGAATTTGACAGTGTCATGGCCAAGAACCTGAGGGGAGAGGTAATAGAGAGGGAGGCCCTGTGAATAAGGGAAAAGAAAGGGCAGTACAGGAAACGCCCGATAACCTGATGGTCGGCCTCGAGATCCATTTTCAGCTCAGGGGGAAAAAACTCTTCTGCAGCTGCGGCACAGAAAGCCTTGGAACGGTGACAGGAGAATTCAACAGAAAACTGTCTCCGACTGTGAGCGAGATGGGCCACTTCGATCCAGCTGCACAGTATGAAAAGGCAAGAGCGCGCAAATTCTTGTACAGGGCTACTGACAACAGCTGCCTGGTGGAAGCAGACGAAGAGCCTCCGCACTCTCCAAATGCAGATGCAGTGGAGACCGCTATGATGGTTGCGCACGCACTCAATTGCAGCAATGTGGAATCGGTCATGTTCATGAGGAAGCTCGTGGTGGACGGCTCAAACACATCCGGGTTCCAGAGGACTGCAGTTGTGGGGCTTAACGGGCACATGGAGACCAGCAGGGGTATGGTAAGGATCTCCTCCATATGCATAGAGGAGGACTCTGCGAGGAAGTCTGATGAAGAGCACGGGGAAATGGTTGCATACACGTTGGACAGGCTTGGAGTGCCACTGCTCGAGATAGCCACTGAACCCGACATAAAGGACGGGCAGCACGCGGTTGAGGTAGCGCGCTCAATAGGTCAGATCGTGGGATCCACTGGCAGGGCAAGGAGGGAGGTGGACTCCATCAGACAGGATGTGAATATCTCGCTGGGATTCGGCAGGGTTGAGATGAAGGGGATCCAGAAACTCTCCCTCATAGGCGATTCCATATCCCATGAAATCCAGAGGCAGACTGCCATGGGGAAAACGGTGGAAGAGATCCGGAAAAGGGGAGGATTCGTGTCTCCGTTCAACTTCACGGATGTCACTGCAAGTTTCAGGAAAACTGATTCCAGGATGCTCAAGAAAGCACTGGATAAAGGCGAATCTGTATACTGCTCAGTTGGATCCAACCTGTCTGGCCTGTTGAAGAATGGGGACCACCGGCTTGGCAAGGATCTGTCAGACATTTGCAAGGCTTACGGGCTGGGCGGAATCATGCACACGGATGAAATGCCGGCATTCGGGATTGGTCTTGACGATATTAAGAAGGCAGCATCCAGCTTCAAGGCCACCAAAAAGGACGCAATCCTGCTTCTCATTGCACCGCCGTCCAGAATAGAGCTTGTCAATGGCGCCCTGAATGAGAGGATGAAGAAACTCATGAACAAGGACTTCTCGGAAACCAGGGGCCCAAATGAGGACGGCACTACGAGATTCCTGAGGCCACTCCCAGGAAGTGATAGGATGTACCCGGAAACTGATGTTCCTGTCGTGCGAATCAGCCCTGAAACGCTGGACCGCGCTTCATCCTTCGTGCCAAAGACTCAGGATGAGATAGCTCAGGAGATTGCAGGGAAGTATGGAATATCCCTCCAGGACGCCGGAACCATAGCATCGAACGGTGAAACCGACATGCTAGCACTCTTTGCTGAATCTTCCGGGAACGGAAAGATAGCAGCCAGAATCATGCTTCAGACCATCCCTGAATTGGAGAAGAAGCATGGAAGGAAGCATGATCCCGCGTCTGTCAGTGAGTTGCTTTCATTATCCGCAAGAAAGAAGTGGTCGAGGACAACGCTGGAAGCCGCACTTGAAGCAGTAGTTTCTGAAAGCTTTACGCCAGATGAGGCCGCCAAACGGGCTGAAAGCCTTTCCCTGGACGATAGACAGCTCAGGGACATAGTGGAGGAGGTAATTTCGGAACACGGGAAGGAGATCAAACCAGGTCTGCTCATCGCAGAGATAAAAAAGCGCACTGACAGATCATTCGATCCAAAAGCTGCAATTGGGTTTCTCCAGAACCTATGAACCTTTCCGGGAGCTCATTGATATAAATAGGGGAGTACGTAACTTTCAAGGGTAATATTTAAATACAATTTTTGAAATTTTTACACTTTTTCATGATGCCATTTTGATTGACGAAGCCCAATGAAACCGTTCTAAATAACTATTAAATATCGTGGATCGATTACTGGATATGTTGGATGGGTACATAGCACTGCTTACCACGCTGGTGCTTATGGTGCTTTCCCTCTTTGCACTTTTCTCCATACTTCCATCTATTTCATCAAAGAGGTACGATCCTTCAAGCAGGATCAGTTTTAAAGTTGAAAACGTACTTAAAAATCTTGTAAACGAGAATAACCCTCCCGTAAAGGATACAAGATACCTTGAGTCCTACGAGTCTGGCGAAGTGGCAAAGGGAGATTTCGGGAAATATGCCAGTGTCCAGTACTACATTGTAATTCTCCTCTTCGTCCTTTTCGACATTGACATGGCTCTCCTGCTTCCTTGGGCATTTGACTTCAAGTACCTGGGACTGCTGCCTTTCCTGGAAACTCTCCTCTTCCTTTCCATGCCCATGTTTGCCGTGTACTATGCAATGAGGGAGGGTTACATGAGGTGGTTGAAGTGAAAACTGGAGACGCCGGAATTGTCACTACTACACTTGAAAAGGCCCTCGAGTGGGGACGGAGCAACTCACTGTGGCCCCTCACCTTTGGGCTTGCGTGCTGTGCCATCGAAATGATGGCCACACAGGCATCAAACGTTGATATTGCGAGATTTGGGAGCGAGATTTTCCGTAACTCCCCCAGACAGTCCGACCTGATGATAGTTTCAGGCACTGTCACAAAGAAGATGGCACCGAGGGTCAGGAGACTCTATGATGAGATGCCATACCCGAAATATGCTATTGCCATGGGGGTCTGTGTAATACAAGGCGGACCTTACAACCAGGGTTATTCAGTAGTTATGGGTGTGGATCGCGTCATTCCTGTCGATGTCTACGTGCCCGGGTGCCCGCCCACACCGGAGGCACTTGCGTACGGCATAGTGACCCTGAAGAAGAAAATAAGAGGCGAAACGGACAGGTGAAGGACTTGGCCGAAATACTTGAAGAGTCAAAGGGCAAAGACGGCAGGCGTGTTCTGAAAGTGTCCAGGGAAAACTTCCTGGAGCTTATGGAAGAGCTAAAGAAACAGGGCTACAACCATCTTTCCCTGATAACAGCTGTGGACTGGAAAGACAGGATTGAACTGGTTTATCATCTTCACAACGTTGAGACAGACAACATCGTTGTTATAAAGTCAGAAACAACAGACAACATCTTCCCGAGCGTAATGCATCTCTGGACAAGTGCGGACTGGGACGAAAGGGAGACTTGGGACCTGATGGGGGTTTGGTTCGAAGGACACGAGAACCTTAGAAGGCTGTTCCTCCCTGAGAGCTGGATAGGCCATCCGCTAAGAAAGAATTACGACCTCAGCAAAGTGCAGTACATCAACATGGATGAAGACGGGGAAGATTATGCGACTTTTGACCCGGGAGATGGTTGGTGATGTCTGAGGCTGAGCAGCAGGAAAAGTGGGTCGACCTGAACATGGGGCCCCAGCATCCGTCAACGCATGGAGTCCTGAGGCTGAAGGTCAAACTGGACGGCGAGGTTGTAAAGAGCCTTGAGCCCGTTATAGGCTACCTGCACAGGAATGCGGAGAAGATCTGCGAACTTGACTACTACTGCGACTCAATCATCTATTTTGACAGAATGGACTACGTCGCTGCCATGAAGATGGAAGTGGGCTATCTGGAGGCCGCGGAGAAACTGCTGGGAATCCCACCGCCAGAGCGCGCCCAATGGATACGGGTAATAATGGCTGAGCTGAGCAGGATAGCTTCACACCTTGTATGGTCTGGCGCCTTTGGCCTTGACCTTGGTATGCTTACCCCGTTCTTTTACGCATTCATTGAGAGGGACAAGATACTCAAAATATTCACTGAGGTTTCGGGCTCAAGGCAGGAGGTCAATTACATGAGCATTGGGGGCGTTTACCAGGATTTCAACGAAACCATAGTCCAGCAGATCGCTGAATTCTGCGACCAGTTTCCCGCCAAGCTGGAGGACCTGTACAACCTGTTCATCAAGAATGATGTCTTCCTTTCGAGGAATCGCGGAGTGGGAATACTCAGCAAGGAAGTGGCGCTCGACTACGCTGTGACGGGGCCGATGCTCAGGGCGTCTGGAGTGCCGTATGATGTCAGGAAGGAGGAACCTTACCTGGTATATGACAAACTGAATTTCGACATACCCATTTCCCACAGGGGGGACAACCTGGCAAGATTCACCGTCAGGTTCGAGGAGATGAGGCAATCACTGAAGATCATCAAGCAGGCACTTTCAAAGCTGCCTGACGGAGAATACTTCAACCCCAAGGCCAAGAAGTCGCTGATGATCAGGCTCAGGGGGGAAGGCGACGTTTACGCCAGGACAGAGTCCAGCAAAGGGGAATTCGGCGTTTACATTGTGGGGGACGGAACTGTGAAGCCCTACAGGGTCCGTGTCAGGAGCCCGACGCTCAGGAACCTGTCGGTGCTCAGATACCTCGCAAAGGACCAGCTCATAGCAGACGTAGTCGCAACTTCAGGCACAATTGACCTAGTATTCGGGGAGGTGGACAGATGAGCGTGCTTTTCAGGCTTGCAGACTTCTTCACCATACTGGGGCATTACCTGTCTTTCATACTGGCCTACTTCTTCGAGGTCCTCTTCATGCTCATATTCCTGACCCTGTCACTTATCGCGGTCATCTTCATCTTCAGGAAGTACATGGCAAGGCTTCAGCAGCGCCGGGGACCGAACAGGGTTGGAAAATTCGGGGTGCTGCAAATGATTGCCGACATGCTGAAGCTTGTGCAGAAGGAATCCATTCTCCCAAAAATGAGGGACGACCTGCCATACAAGGTTGCCCCTGTCGTTGTCATGATGGGCCTCTTCCTGGGTTTTACCATAATGCCGTACGGCAGCTTCTACTACATCGGGTCGCTGACTGTTACCCACTCGGAAGTCAGCCTCATCTTGCTGATTGCAGTAATTGCCATAATGCCCATTGGGGAGATACTTGCAGGTATCAGCTCCCATAACAAGTATGCAATGGTGGGTGCGCTTAGGGCAGTTGCCAAGGACGTATCCTTCGAGATACCCATGATGATAACCATTCTTGCACTTGTAATGATGGCATCTGCCCAGACTTCATCACCGCTTGATATTGAGTCAATTGCCTCAAGCGCCAAGAATGTCATAGCTTACGGAATAGTCCAGCCAATTGGGCTGGGTGTTTTCTTCATCTCCATGATAGCGAGGGCATCTTACACCCCCTTCGATATGGGGGAGAGCGACAGCGAGCTCGTGTCCGGTCATTCCACCGAGTATACTGGCATGAGGTTTGGGATCTTCTACATAGGACTTTTCGGAGGCATATTCCTTGGCTCCATGCTGATATCAATACTCTACCTGGGAGGGTACAATGGGCCATACTCTGGCAACCTCGGATTCATCTACCTGAACATAAAAACCTGGATACTGGTGCTGGTTTCTTTCACCGTCTGGCTGTCAATGCCCAGGATAAGGATTGACAGGTTCGTCAACTTCGGATGGAAGTATCTGCTCCCCGCATCCATTGTGAATCTTGTCCTTGCTGGAATACTGACATTGGGGTGGTCGCTGTGATAGGAATAAAGGAAGTAGAAGAACCAAAGAAACAGATCCCGCTCATTGGCTCGATCAAGGGAATGCTGCTGGTGGCAAAACATCTGTTTCAGAAGCCGGCCACAGTGGAGTACCCTGAACTCAAGCCCTACATTGCTGAAAGGTTCAAGTTCAGGATATTCCTGAGCCTGGACGACTGTGTTGGGTGCACACTTTGCGAGCAGGTTTGCCCTAACCTGACCATTCATATGCAGCCTGTCGACAGGGAGAACCCCCGGAACAAGAGGAAGATATACCCGGATGTGAACTTCGGCACATGCACTGTCTGCAGGAACTGTGAAGAGATTTGCCCCACTGATGCGATCTATCTGACGCACGAGTTCGAGACATCGAGGACACGGAACAGCTTCACATATTCCCCGCAGGAGCTGACACTGACAGAGGACGAGGTCAAGAGATGATAGCTGACACAATCATATTCCTGATATTTGCTGCAATTCTTGTCCCGTTTGCGCTCCAGACCATAAGGGAGAAGAACCTCGTGCATTCTGCTGTGTATCTCATGATTTTCCTTTTTGTACTGGCCTCGCTGTTCATCTTCATGGGCGCATCGATAGTGGGAGCAATCGAGCTTCTGGTTTACGTTGGAGCGGTGGTTACCCTGCTGATATTCACACTTATGCTTACGGGAGGTAAGGAGATTGAATAAGAACCTCTCAAGAGTCGCCGTAATAATGTTCTTCCTGGTGTTTCTGTTCTACATGGTTCAGATTCCCGGGACACTGACGCCCACAACCCAGAATATAGCAGGCATCAGCAGGGCCCTCTTCGGGCCATATGTTGTGGCATTTGAGCTGCTCTCTGTAATCCTGGTGGGCGCAATCATCGGCATGTTCTACATAGCAGGGAGGGATGAATAGATGCAGATAGAATTCGTCAACGTGCTCTCGCTGATACTGTTCAGCATAGGCCTGTACGGCGTGATGGTGTCAAACATAGGGATAAAGATGCTCATATCCATTGAGATACTGCTCAACGCTGCAATACTGAGCCTGATTGGCGCAGGCATTCTCTTCAATTCAAGTTCACCACTCGTGTTTGCACTGTTTGTAATAGCTATAGGCGTAGTGGAGTCCGTCATCGGCATGAGCTTGATGGCTGCTATCTACAGGAAGTACGGCAAGATCAGCATTTCGCTGATAAGGGAGATTAAGTGGTAACATGTTCATCTGGGCCTGGCTAATATTCATATTCCCACTTATTGGATTCATCCTTTCATGGTCCATAGGCAGATACAAGAAGATGCTGGGGGGCGTGATTTCCTCCGTAATGGTGGGACTTTCGCTGCTGGCATCCTATGAGACGTTCCTTTATGTGCAGTCTGCCGGTCATGCACTGTATCAGAGCTATCCGTGGTTTGACAACATACGCGTGGGTGTATATGTCGATCACCTCTCACTCATAATGGTACTCATG
Source organism: Thermoplasmataceae archaeon (assembly GCA_046704525.1). Lineage (GTDB taxonomy): Archaea > Thermoplasmatota > Thermoplasmata > Thermoplasmatales > Thermoplasmataceae. The sequence goes on along the minus strand of JBJKRS010000066.1, from coordinate 5,135 downwards.
GTGTCACTTGTCTCCACGGTGATACATCTCTTCACCATGTACTATATGAGGGGTGACCCCGGAAGGCACGTCTTCTTCGCGGAGACCTCACTCTTCACAGCAGGAATGCTGGGACTCATTGTGTCTTCAAACCTTGTGATATTCTTCCTCTTCTGGGAACTTGTCGGCCTCTGCTCGTACCTTCTCATAGGATTCTGGTACTTCAAGCCCAACGCAACTGCTGCAGCCAAGAAGGCATTCATCGTCACCCGTGTTGGCGACCTCCTGTTCCTGGTGGGCATGGCGGTCATATACAACTCGCTCGTTGGATTCCCGGGGCTTGCAGGAAACAGCCCGCTGAGCATCCCGTTCCTGATAGGGAACGCATCCCAGATTGCATCCTACATGGGACCGACCACACTCGGCATTGCATCGGTGCTCCTTCTTGGCGGGGCCGCAGGAAAATCTTCCCAGTTCCCGCTCCATGTGTGGATCCCGGATGCAATGGAAGGCCCCACTCCAGTATCTGCTCTCATTCACGCTGCCACAATGGTAACAGCGGGGGTGTACCTAATTGCCAGGACATATGAGATATTCCTCAGTTCTGCTCCTTTCGCAATGTATTCGGTGGCGATCATCGGCTCATTCACTGCCATATTTGCTGGAACCCTTGGGGTTGTGGTAAACGACATAAAGAGAATACTAGCCTATTCCACCATCAGCCAGCTGGGCTACATGATGGCAGCCATAGGTCTTGCGCCCGTCCTGGGGGCGGAGGCTGTCTCATTCGGCATGTTCCACCTGGTGATCCATGCAATGTTCAAGGCCCTGCTCTTTCTTACGGCCGGCGCCATACTCATTTCGCTGATGGATCTCAGGGATGTCCGTGACATGGGCGGACTGTGGAGGCGGATGCCTGTAACCATAACTCTTTTCCTCATAGGCTCAGTGGCACTTGCAGCTATACCGCCGACATCGGGGTACTACTCCAAGGACACGATCATATCGGCCTCATGGGTGTATTTCACCAACTACGGAAACATCGCATCATTCCTCCCATGGCTGTTCCTGAGCCTGGGAGCATTGCTCACCGTGCTTTACACCTTCAGGATGTTCTTCCTTGTGGCCCTGGGCAAGCCAAGGTCACATCTAGCAGAGCATGCAAAGGAGGCCCCCATAATCGCGCTTGTCCCACTGTTTGTGCTGGCGTTCTTTTCCCTTTTCGGGGGATACTTCTTCCAGGGTGGATTCTACGGCTTCCTTGCCTCCAGTGTGACACTCCCCTCAGTGCCGGCATATGTCGAAGACATACCTCTTGCGTACGTTGCCATAGGCTTCTTCGTTGCTCTGGCCCTCTACGGCACAGGAAGATGGAAGCGCATCAACCTTAAGGGTCATTTCTTCTACGAGCTGCTCAGATGGAAATATTACATGGATGTGCTTTACACAAGGATAATCGCCGAGAGGGTCATTCTGCCCATTTCAGCCGCATTTGCAGCGGTTGAGAACTCATACAACACTGCAGTGGACAGGACCGGGTCCGGGGCCCTCAGCTTTGGGACTGTACTCAGGAGAATGCAGGACGGAGTGGTGGAGAACTATTTTGTAGTGCTTATCATTGGCGTGTCTGTCGTGTTCCTGATAGTCGAGATTCTGAAGGTGGTGGGATAAATGCTGATGCTTGTTACTTTCTTCCTGTCCATTTTGCTTGCTTTCCTCACCTTCCTTTCTGGGAAGCGTGCACGCCTCTTTGCCCTGTCCTCGGCGTCGATATTCATAGCGCTGATAGCTGTGTTCACTTACAGGGTCTTCGGCGGAGGTTATTCGGGGGGACTGATGGACCAGTACAGCTTCTCGGTTGCGCCGCAGATCGGGATAAACTTCAGCACTGGAATTACGGGCTTCACCGATGGCCTTCTCATACTTTCGGCAGTGATAATACTGATAGCCCTTCTGGTTGTTGGAAAAGAATACGGGGCATCCACCTACGGCCTAATACTTTCCACTGAAGTGGGCATGTTCGGTCTCCTGATATCCAGGAATTTCCTCTTCTTCTACATATTCTGGGAGGTTGTCCTCGTCCCGATGTACTTCCTCATAATCAGGGACGGCGGAAAGGGGAGGGACAGGATAGGCCTCAAGTTCTTCGTATATACGCACATTGGCTCGGTATTCATACTGCTGGCCTTCTTCACCCTTTACAATTATTACTACGTCTATTCAGGCACGTTCACGCTCAACATAGGGACGCTGATGTCAACGTCATTCATAACTGCCCATATACCGGCGTTCTGGAGAGACTTCCTCATTTTCGGATTCCTGGTGGGGTTCCTTGTCAAGCTCCCGTCATTCCCGGTTCATTCATGGCTGCCTGACACGTACCAGGCTGCACCGTACCCGGGAACAATAATACTTGCTGGCGGGCTCTCACTCATGGGGGGCTACGGCCTTTTCGGGATACTTCTTCCAGCATCAGGCATATTCAGCTCGTCGCTGCTCTACTTCCTGACTGCCCTGGGCATCGTGAGCCTGATTTACTTCTCATTCGTGGCCATGTTCCAGAAGGACATCAAGAGGATGATGGCTTTTGCAAGTGCCGGTGCAATGGGCTTCGTAACAATTTCGTTCGCAACAGGGATACTGGAGACTGGATACCCAAGGGTGCTTGAGCTCTCAGGCGGGATGTTCCAGATCATTGCCCACGGCTTCATCATGACCCTAATCTTTGCTTCCCTGTATTACATACGCAGGAACACTGGCTCCGAGAAGGTCTTCGGGCTGGGTGGCATCTACAGGGAGGCGCCGATGCTCAGCTCCTTCATGCTTGCCGGCCTCTTTGCATCCCTGGGGCTTCCTGGCCTTGCAGGTTTCATAGGTGAGTTCTCAATAGTGGTGGGCGTGTATCAGGGCATATCCTGGTGGATATTCTTCATCATACTTGGCATGATCATAACCGCATCCTATCATGTCTGGGTTGCACAGAGGGCACTTTACGGTCCATACAACGAGGGGCTGGGCCATATCGGCGACATAAACAGGAGGGAATTCGCTACACTCTGCGGCCTCCTGATCCTGATATTTGTCCTGGGAATTGTGCCCAGACTTCTTGACGGGCTTCTCACCGCTTACTTGGGAGGATTGGCATGATCACACAAACAATCATTTCAGACATTCTGGGGGGGATGGGACTCTCCCAGCTGGGAAACCTCTATCCACTTTTCCTTCTCGGCATTGTTGCATTCGCAATACTGGCAATAGGCATAAGGATCGAGAGCACTCGGCTATTCTCATGGGTCACTTTCGCAGCACTTGCTGTGGTTTTCTTCTGGCTCTATCTGCTGCCTGTCTCAGGCAATGTGGTGCTGTCAGGCACTACCATTTACAACAGGTTCGGCACGTACTTCGCCATGATCATGATACTTGCATCGCTACTCGTGATATTCCCGGCGGGAAAGAGGCTCACCAAGAAGCCGGACATTTTCTATGCAACGCTTCTTTTCGTGAACATAGGCATAATCATAGCATCATACTCCTACAACCTGCTGGTGATGTTTGTCTCATTCGAGGCAGTGAGCATCGGTACGTATATCATGGCAGCCTTCGGCAAGGAGAGGCGCCAGCTGGAAGCATCACTCAAGTACTTCTTCACTAGCACAATCGCCACCGCGTTCACTGCATTCGGGGCATCTTTCTACTACATTTCCACGGGCTCCTTTGACCTGTCGTCATCGCTCTCTTTCTCTTCGATGCAATCCACGGATATTGCGCTGCTGTTCCTCGCAGTAGGCTTCGGATTCAAGATGGCCATTTTCCCTATGCACCAGTGGGCCATTGATACATACGATGGAGCCGAGAACTCCGTGGCTGCATACCTGTCTACAGGAAGCAAGATACTGGCATTTGTGATTATACTCAAGGTATTCCTGGTCGGCTTTGCCGGTGACTTCGAGGCTGTCTTCTACCTCTTCACTGTCCTGGCCATCGCTTCCATGACCTACGGAAACATTGCTGCACTCTCACAGAACAATGTCAAGAGGGTCCTGGCATACTCAAGTGTTGCACAGGTCGGATACCTGATTCTTGTGCTCGCACAGGTTGCCTTCGTTGGAAACAATTCCTCGAATGCAGTCGTCCTGGCAGTGGCCACCGGTATGTATTACTCGCTGGTCTACATCTTCATGAAGGGTGGGGCATTCCTCACCATGAATGCAGTCAGGAAGGACAAGGTGGAGATATCTGACCTTGCCGGGCTGTACAGGAAATCTCCGGCTGTTGCAATCAGCTTTTCCATAATCCTTCTGGCACTGGCAGGAATTCCCGTGACCGGAGGATTCTTCGCCAAGTACAACCTGTTCCTGGCACTGATCGCCGGCCAGCTCTGGTGGCTGGCTGTGATTGCTATACTGAACAGTGCCATCTCAGTGTTCTATTATTTCAGGATAATACAGTCCATGTTCCGTGATCCGGAGGGATCCACCGATTTCAACCTCTCAGTGACAACCAAGATTCCGGTCATAGCCACGGCCTTCATTACGGTAGGGCTTGGCCTGGCCTTCGGCCTCATATACACGCTGATGTCTTACGCACCAGGGCTATTCGGGTGATATAAAATGCTGCATTCAGAGCTTGATGTAGAAGTGATAAGGAGCGCGATGCTCGCAGGTGAAGTGGACGATGCCATGGCGTGGATAGACCACGCACTTGAGAAAATCACCATATACAGGCGCGTGACAAAGAAGGGAAAGTATGACTCACGTGAGCGCTTCCTCGCCACTTTGAGAAGATTCCTGTCTGGCGAAATCAGCAAACACGATCTGAGGGAAGAAATCGAGAAGATCCCCGGAATCAGGTCACAGATCGTCGACCCTGAAGAGTTCGGCGAGTTCCTTGACAACTTCCTCTACGAAATAGGGCTGGCGGCGGACAGGTACAACGTGAGGTTCCCTGAGTTCGACGGAAAGAGGTGTGACGACAAATGAAGGACACGTTTGAGGTATGCTATAGTGACCTTGAAAATACTGAGGAGTCTGCCGCTGAGTGCGTACACTGCATGAAGAAGTACGGGGAGCAGGTTTTCTTTGACCCTGAAGCCGGGAGGCTCAAGCTTGGCAGGGAATCATACGACAGGAAGTACTCCGGAATCATGGAGACTCTTT
>JBJKRS010000065.1:0-15464 GCA_046704525.1 Thermoplasmataceae archaeon | reverse complement strand
CCAGGGAAGCATCGATGCGACAATAATCTCGGCCCTGGAAAGCTCTTCTTTGGAAAAGAAGGGAAAGATGATACTATACTACTATTTGACCAGGGACTTCATCGGATATGATATCATCGACGGGCTCCTGAAAGACCCAAACATAGAGGACATAACGTGCGACGGCGCCGGCGTTCCCGTTTATGTTTACCACTCTTCCTATGGATATATACCCACAAACCTGAAGTTCGACGATGAGAAATTCCTCAACAATTTCATTAGGAGGCTTGTCCAGAAAACCGGGAAGAATGTCTCGATCTCCTCCCCGCTGGCTGACTCTGTTCTCCCTGACGGGTCACGGCTTCAGGCCTCACTGGGACGGTATATTACAACAAACGGCCCGAGCTTCACGATCAGGAAATTCAAGCAGATCCCTCTGAGCCCCATCGATCTCATGGAGAACGGGACGGCAACACCTGAGGTATTTGCATACCTGTGGATACTTGCTGAATACGGGGCAAACATAATGATAGCGGGCGGAACTGCAACCGGCAAGACAACGTTCCTGAACTCAATACTCCTGTTCGCTCCGCCTGAGAAAAAGATTGTTACTATCGAGGACACAAAGGAGATCAACCTGTTTCACGAGAACTGGCTATCCACCGTCACGAGGGGGAACTACGGGAAGGCGGAGCCGGGGTCGTCAGCAGGCGAGATAGACATGTTCGATCTCCTGGTCTCTTCCCTGAGGCACAGGCCTGACTATGTTGTCATAGGGGAGGTGCGGGGCCGGGAAACTTTCGCAGTTTTCCAGGCGATGTCTGTCGGAAGGTACTCGTACTGCACTTTCCACGCTGAGGATGTCGATACACTCGTCCACAGGCTTGAGTCCAAGCCAATTGATGTGCCAAGGTCCCTGGTATCTTCACTGGATGCGGTAATCGTGCTTTCTGCACTGGAAAAATCAGGAAGGCTGGAGAGGAAGGTATCCAATGTGTCGGAAGTCAACGGGGTCGATCCGGACACAGATGAGCTCATAGTCAACCGACTTTACAGGTACGATGTGCCCTCAGGCAGCTATGAAACTTCATTCTTCAGTTACGTTCTCGAAAGAATTGCATTCAGGACCGGGCAGGATCTTGACGATCTGGTAAGGGAGCTGGATATCAGGGCTGAGATCCTCAAGGCACTTCAGTCCAAGGGAATAAAGAGATTTGACGAGCTTGCGGGAATTGTCAGGAGATATCACCGTGACAGGCAGTCTGTAATCAAGGAGATCCTTATTCCTCCCTGATCTGCTCTGCATTGTTGTTCTCTTCACCGCTGCCGAAAAGCCTGTTTGAGAGAATTGGGAGGTAGATTGTCTGAAGCACGATGGAAAACAGCACTACCATGGAAGCGGCCACAGATATCAAAGGACCCCATTGCTCAAGGCTCGCATTCCCGGTGCTAAGGCCCACTGAGTAGGGCAATGTCGAAAGCACGACTGTCACCACGCCTCTTGGCCCGGTAAGTGAGAAGAAGAGCCGTATCCTGTTGTTGAGAGGAGGGCCACGGCCTTTCCTTCCAGAGACTGCCAGGGCAGCGAAGACTGACACCGGCCTCGTGACGAATATGACTACAAGTGAAAGGCCGAAGCCAATAAGGGCGAAGTTTACAAGATCTGACCTTGTGATCTGGCTGCCAAGAAGCAGGAAAATCACGGTCGTGAGCAGAAAGCTAACGTTCTGCTGGAAGTTGGATTCACGGTTCCAGAAAATGCTCTTGTCCGAAAAGTTCCCCACAATTGCGCCAGTGGCAATGAGCGCCGTGAAAGGAGTAAAGCCAACGGCTTCCAGGAAGGTGAATTCCAGGATAACAATGCCAAGAAGCAGTCCGACAATGAAGTTCTCAAAATTCAGGAGCTTGTTCAGGTAGATGACAGTGAAGCCTACGGCTATTCCTATTGCTGACGGAACGGAGACCTGCAGTATGAAGAAGGACACAAGGCCGCCTACCAGCCCGAGATGTGCGGAAAATACGTCAAAAAGTGACACATAGCTTGAGTTTGGGGCTACCAGTACAATGCCAATGGTGACCAGTATGATACCCAGGGGGTCATTGAACAGGCTCTCTCCTATGAGGGTGCCTGACAGGTCCTCCTTTATCCTCATCCTCCTGAAAAGGGGGATCAGGGTGACAGGGTCAGTTGGTGAGACTATGGCCCCGAAAAGAAAGCCGATTAAGAATGGAGCACCCGTTATGAACGAGAATAGAGCTCCCGCTAGGATGGCTGTAATTACGATGCCGACAGTGTCCAGGGAAATTATTCTCCAGAAGTGCCTCCTCAGCACCCTGAAGTTGATGTTATGGCTCTCGTAGTACAGTATGAACATGAGTGCCAGCAGACCAAACCCGTGACCAAGGAAATTGTTCATCAGGTTCACGGCAAAATTGGTGTTTACGAAACCAAGAATCGGCCCAAAAACAATTCCAAGGACGATCAGGATTGGGATTTCAGCAACAGAGACCTTTCTCGCGATAGGTATGGCAAAAGCTGCGAATATCAGGATCAGACTTATCTGATAGTATTCCTCTGTTGTGGTTAGTATCGCCATTTATGCTGCTCATCCTCAATTGTCCTTTTCCAGTGGCATTCTCCTCTTGTGTTCTGAGTCCAGAAACATCCTTCTTATGCGCGTATGCTTTTCTGTGGCGTCTCCCGAATTCCTGTCGAACAGGTCCACAAGTATCCGGTCGAGCTCCTCATAGGACATTCCAATCTCGTCCTCGTCAAACTGGCTCTCCCACAAACCAGCCGAGGGCCTTTTGTCTCTTATGGATATTGGTACATTCAGATCCGATGCAAGTTCCCTTACCTGGGTCTTGTAAAGGCCAATGATCGGCTCTAAATCGCACGCCCCGTCCCCGTACTTTGTGAAGTAGCCTATCAGATTCTCGCTTCTGTTTGTAGTGCCAACAACGAGCCCTCCTCCAGTGTTGGCGTAATAGTACAGGTTTATCATTCGTATCCTCGCTTTCACGTTTCCGATCGCTCGAGGTTCAGTTGCCTTGAGGGTCTTCCTGAACGAATCTACCATGGGCTGAATGTTCAGGGTTTCTATTTCCACTCCGGAAGCCTCAGAGAGTTCTCTGACATCCTTATAGTCAGATTCTGGCGTGCGATCATCTGGCATGAAGAGGGCAGTTATGTCCTCCTTTTCCAGTACCTTCGAAATCAGCATCAGGACAGTCGCGCTGTCTATGCCACCACTGATCCCGATTACTGCCTTCCTTCCGGAGAGAACTCCTGACAGGAAACTTGTGATTTCTCTCAGGTTATCCTGCCTCTGCCTGTCTGTCACGCTTCAATATATTTATTGCTCACATAAATATTACTGAGTCAAGTATCAGGCAGTTTATTGAATATTCCTCTATCATTTATAAAAATAATTGAAAATATTTTTACTGTGATCCTTCAATGGACGAAATTTTTCATCTGGGCCTCAGTTGCCGTGAGCAGATTCTCGAAAATGCATGCAGTAGTAACAGGTCCCACACCACCGGGAACGGGAGTGATGCTCTTCACCAAGTCACCGATGGCTGAAAAATTTGCGTCCCCGGTCATTTTTCCTTCCACGAAGTTTATGCCTGCATCAATGACGATGCTGCTCTCTCTCACATGATCCTTCCCCAGGAAACCTGCCTTGGCTACACCGACAACAACAACATCAGCCTGTCTTGTTATATTCGGTAGACCCTTTGTCTTGCTGTGGCATACAGTAACAGTATAGTCTCTGTTCAGGAGCATCTGAGTCAGAGGTCTTCCAATCACAGGTGACCTGTTTATGATCGCAACCGATGAGCCCTTGGGGAGGTTCTGCAAGTCTATGAGTGTCCTTATTGCCTGTGCTGTGGCAGGTAGCATGAATTCTCTGTTCAGGGCAATTCTTCCCTGATTCATCGCGGTAATGCAGTCCACATCCTTCATTGGGTCCACGGACTGCCCCATGTCGACATGATTCATTCCCGCTGGGAGGGGAGCCTCAAGTATTATGCCATTGGTATCAGGATCTCTGGAAAAGCTCTCAAGCGTCCTCCTAATTTCAGCCTGCTGAGTCTCCTTTCCAATGGAAGTGTGCTCTACCCTTACCCCGACTTTCTCACCGTATCGCATTTTAGACTTGATGTATGACTCAGATGCCTGGTCAGAGCCAACAGACACAAGCCTCAACATTGGAATCTTGCCCGTAGATTCTGCTATCTCTGCTGCCCTGCTTGCAATGGCCTTGTTCTTTTCAGCTGCAACTGATTTGCCGTCAATCAGCATGATACACCTCTCGCCTCACTGCCAGCCTATTACTGATTTTATCTCTCCTTCTGGCTTCTTTGTAAAGACAGAGGTGTCATCCGGCTTGAAAACTTTCGTTATGATTCTGTCAAGCGCATCTCCATGAACGTACTTCCATTTCCTTATAAGGCCCAGCGCCTGTTCATAGTGTGTCTTTGCCGCGTCAACTACACCGGCTACCGTGATATTCCGCTCTATCATGTAGTCTATGAATTCTCCATCTGCCTGTGCCCCAGGGGCCTTTCCATTTGTCCCGAAGAGGAGGACAACCGCGTTGTAGTTCAGCTTGCCCATGAACCTGAAAATCGTTCCCGGGTCACCGCTTGTATCTATAAGAAGGTCAATTCCATTTCCAGTGGCAGCAGATTCATCCTTTGTATAATCGGCGAAATTGACGCCAAAGGTGGACAGCATTTTCATTGAGTCGCCGGATATGGGGTGCCTGTTGACTGCGAAGGTATCCAGCCCCTTCTCCCTTGCCATGAATGAGTACAGGAAACCCTCAGTTCCAGTTCCTATGACCACTGCCCTCTTTCCTGACATCGTGGAGTCCTTTCCTGCGAATATGGACCTCCTGCTGACAGCTTCGAATACTTCGAACCCCTTGACAACATTCTTAAGCGGTTCTGTGAGTACAGCAACCCTGGATATGTTGGCATCAGGAACCAGAACAAGGTTCTTCAACTCGTCAAAGAAATACTCCCTCATGAAGCCGTCAAGACCAGTTATCCCGGCCTCATGCTTGTCACCGTCCGAGCAGTTGTCGGGCCTGCCAATGGAACAGTTGACGCAACCACCCGGTCTCCTCACGAGCGGGACAACATAATCGCCTTTTTTTATACCGTATGTATTTTCCTCGACATCAATAACCTGGCATACGGACTCATGGCCAAGGACAAGCCTGTCCCTTCCTTTGGGGTTATACGCAAAGGGGAGTGCACCGGAAACCATTCCACGGTCAGTACCGCAAATTCCTGTGAATACAGGCTTGAGCTTTACCTCGTAATCAGGAGGATCCTCCATGCTAATACGCTCATACCTGACGCCTCCCTTTGGGGCTGACGTCGTGATTGCCATCAAAGAATTCATGAATGGTTATCTGGTTACGGTATTAAAATCGTCACCATTCACGCTGTACCGCAATTCCAAGGACGCAGACAGAGGGAGAAGTAACTAGAGGAGATGGCCCATCCGCTTTTTTTTGGTCTCAAGATAAAATTCGTCAAACTCCGTCGGTGACGACCTGATAGGGATAAGCCCTTCAATCTTGATCCCGTGTTCCTCGAGGTACTTCACCTTTGCCGGGTTGTTGGTAATCAGCCTCACCGACTCCACGCCAAAATACCTGAGCACATTGACAACGAATTCATACTCCCTGTTGTCTGCTGGAAGACCCAGCCTCAGGTTCGCATCAACTGTGTCGTACCCCTGGTCCTGGAGGCTGTAAGCCTTTATCTTGTTCAGAAGGCCTATTCCCCTGCCTTCTTGCCTTAAATAGATCAGGATGCCGTAGTCCTGCTTTCCAACAAACACTAACGACTTTATCAGCTGGTCGCGGCAGTCACACCTGCGCGAACCAAACACATCCCCTGTGACACACTCTGAATGAATTCGCAGTGGAACCTCGGGCTTGCCTTTTACGTCCCCCCTGACAAGGACTGCGTGTTCTGAGCTGTCATCAGTCCTGAAAGTGTAAATGGTGAAATCCCCGGCCATGGTCGGGAGCTTCGCGCTGGAATAATACTCGAACATCTTTCCCAACTGTTAGTTATTATTGGTATAAAACGTATCGTAAAGCAGTTTTTTGCGTATTCCATCAAGTTCAGGAAATTTCTCGGACTATACTTCCATCTGCTTTTTTCAAGTCATTTTCTTCCATTCGCTCTGCAATAATGTAATTGCCTTCATGTCTGAACAGGTGCATTTCCTTCTCACCCACCTGCCCTTCTTCCAACTTGGACCTGAATTGATAGTATTTTTCCGGAGAAATATGGAATCTCGGAAGCACATGTCCACCTCCTAATTCTTTCAACGCTTTTGAAAGCCCTGTCTCCGGGCCGGTCCATCTCTTGAGGAACACCTCTCCTGGAAAGTAGGATCCTGGCACCTCATGGGCAGTTAGGAGCGTCCTTCTCCTGTCACTGTTCAGGGCCTTGAAGTCTCCTATCTGGCCGAGGAGATGAATAAGCCTGGAATAAGCCAGGGAGGGATCGGGAAGGAAAAGGTGTTCATCGGGTCCACTTGCAAGGGAGAGTCCCAGATCGGCAGGTTCACCAGAAATTCTGACACCCTTCGGCAACAATACTGCGGATGAATCAGCACCTGCAAGCGGTCCCTGGTAAAGTGTAAAGCGGTTCAAAGAGCCTCCTATGGAAATATACTCCTTCTCTCCTTTGAGATCCATGTTGCCCCACTGCATTTGGGGAGGAAGATCAAAAACGAAACTCTCCGTTCTTCCCGATGCCATCCCTCGTATTACGCTGGGGGAAGGAACAAGTGACATCAATGTTCTCTCACCCTCTTCCTTTGGCCGAAGAGGGTCTGAGAATATCACGTCACCATTGGAAATTTCCATATTCTCAAGTACGGAGGCGTAGTCTGCATTGATTAGCCTGCGGGGTCTACGATCGTACACGGTGAAATTTAGTGCGGCCATGGCGGCTCTTAAAGGAGAAATTTCTATGTCAGTGATCTGCCCCTTGTCTGCGAAGAAGATGCTCTGCATTCCAGCCCCGCATCCTATGTCTATAATTCTGGCATATCCGAGACGATTGCCCCTGTACGAAGCCACTGCCTCCGGGGTCGAATAACTCGCAGAGTAGGAATCGAGCCACAACCTGTTCCACCTGCTGTATTTTCCTGAAACGCTGATTCTCGCGCGGGCCACTTCCAAAGCTCCATCGAATGGAATAGGGGCGGTCGGGCTCTCTGCCTTCAGCTTCCTCTCATCGTGGCCGGACCGGATCCCCTCGATCATTGCGTCTATGAAGGAGTTGGCTTCCTCAAGTCTCCCTTCATCCCTGATCAGGCTTTTGAGAGTCGCTAGAAATTTCCTTTCATTCTTCAACCATTGTGTATGTGCGGCCTGTTAAAAAAGGGTGATCTGCATATTCATTTCAAGTGCAAAACGGAAGAAAAGTTAATTAATTCAGGGGCTAATGTCGCAAGATGGAGCCGGTGAGGGTCGGGAAAGTCAAAGAAGTATACGATGAAGGTGAGACACTACTTTTTAAGTTTACAGACAAGATTTCAGTATTTGACAAGATAATCCCATCACTGATTCCGCACAAAGGAGAATCACTGTGCAGGACTTCCGCATACTGGTTCAAAATTGCTGCAGAGTCTGCCCATGTGCAGACACATTTCAGGCAGCTTGTATCAGGAAACGAGATGAGGGTCACCAAGTATTTCATACCTGATCATAAGGGAAACCCCTTCGAGGTTGAGTATGTTATACCGATCGAGTTTGTTACAAGGTATTTTGTCGCAGGATCTCTCTTCGACAGGCTTAAGAGCGGTGAATTGAAGCCAATCGATGTAGGGCTGAACTCAATGCCAGAGTATGGAGATGAACTCGACGATCCATTTTTCGAAATGACAACAAAGTTTGAGAAGTTCGACCGCCCCCTGTCCACTGACGAGGCAAAGGACCTCGGGGGGATGAGCAACTCGGAACTTACGGAAATCAAGGAAACAATTTTCAAGGTTGATAGGAGGATCAATAAGCAGGTCAGGAGTCGCGGGCTGATCCATGTGGACGGGAAGAAAGAGGTTGCATTTGGTGTCAAGCGTGTGCCCGTACTCATAGACACAATGGGCACTGCCGACGAGGACAGGTTCTGGGATCTGAAAGAGTACGAGAATGGCAAGATTCAGGAGCTCAGCAAGGAATTCGTCAGGCAGTACTACCGCGAAATTGGATACCACAAGAAGCTCTACTCAGCCAGGGAAAAGGGCGAGAAGGAGCCCGACATACCTCCGCTCCCCGAGGACCTTATAAAGAAGACCTCGGACCTCTATGTTACAATGTTTGAGCGCATAACCGGCCAGGGCTGGTAGTTTTATCACTGTATCCCAAGGTCGATCTGTGTCTCAACATAGTGCCAGAGGTGGTGCTCAATTTCGTATGACCATAGTGCCTCAGGCACCTCTACAAAGGCAACAAGCGGGCTGAAAAAGAAAGCTTCAATGGACGCAACTCCAAGGTTCTTCAGCCACTTTGCCACACCAATCCGGATCTTGAAATCATTCTTGTCCCCCTGTATGGTAACCGTAAGGGCTCTGTCCATGGCCAGGAGGGTTCTCATCACTCCGCCCTTTCTGGCTTGTATCAAAAACCCGTGGGGATGGGTTGCAGATTGAGTCCTGAAGCCCTCTTCCTTGAAAAAATCTGTAATGAGTTCACTGAGATTGGATAGGTTCGTATCCTTGCCCTGAAACTCCCTGATTGCACTCTTCATATTACGGCATGCTTACAGGATACTAAATTGATTCGAATAGATGTATAAACCTGGAATTCTGGAAATCCAGAAATCTAATATACCCGGCTTGCATGATAGCTTGATAACCATGACCGATGAGGAAAAGGAAAGAAGCGAAGAGGAAGATGAAAAGAAGAGCGTGTCCATCAAGGGAGTCAAGAAGGACGTATACCAGAGGATGATGCATCTGGCCAGGGAAAGCGGAAAGACCCTAGGGGAGATAACCAACGACGCGTACAGGACTTTCATAAGCACCGTGGACGGTGCCAGGCACGTATCTCAGAGTTTCATAGATGGCGCCCGTGGTTCAAAGATCACGAGCATTGAGAACATCAGGAACCTTACACTCAGCAAGAAGGATCTGGAGGAGATCGGCCACCCGGTCGACATCAGGAACATAGACGACCTCACTCTGGAGGGTCTCGACAATGACGGATTTGAGAAGTACGTCAGAGCAATCACAGGCGTCAGGAACCTGACAATCCCCAAGGGACTCAGTAAGTCAAAGGTTCTAATCAGAGCAAGGTTTGTTGACAACATAGTTCAGGGGAAATAAGGTTCCCCGAATTTTCTCTTTACCACTCCAATCTTTATCTTTTACAAGATCATTCCTGATTCAATGAGGCCGAGGGGTTTGCATGCCTACGACTGGTTCAAGGGTTCCGGAACAGATCCGGAAAGAGTCGTGGCAATAGACCTTGAGACGCTGGTAGAGCCTGAGAGAGGCTTTCTGAGCGGGGAGAGCATAATTGCAGTATCACTTAGCATGGGATTAGGAAAGATCAGAACCGAGGTCCTGGTGTCTGATGAAGACACCCCTGAGGAGGAGAACAGGATTCTCCATGAACTCGATTCCATATTGCAGTCGGCTTCTCCGGAAGTGATCATAGGCTATAATCACACTGGCTATGATCTCCCCCTACTGCAGATGAAGACAAGAAACAGGGGCTATGACAGCCAGCTTTGGAATGTGAAGTATTACCTCGGGACAGCTTACACTCTTGACATGATGTATGTCATTGCTCTTGACCTTGAAGACGGTGGTGAGCGGTACAGAATGCGAAAGCTCATGGATGCGGTCAACCATAACCGCTATTCTGAACTCCCTCTCATGAGGGTCAAGGAGCTTGCTGTTTCAGAAGGCAAGGGAAAGGGCGAGGTAATCAGGGACCTCTGGAGAAATGACAGGGAGAAATTCCTGAAATATTGCGAAGGGGACACCCACGATATACTGGCAATTTACCACTCAATCTTCTCGGGCTGAGAATCCCTCCGGTCAGTCTGCAGACTGTTCAGATATCTCCGAACCTGCTTATCACTTCAGTCAGGTTGTCCATGTACTCTTTGAAAATCCTGAGAATGTCCTTTGAGGTTACTACCCCGAGAAGTCTCCCGCTCTTCATGACTGGGATCCTCCTTACGCTTCGCTCGTTCATTATTGCTACAACTTTCTCCGTAGGTGTTGTGGGCTCAACAGAAACTAGGTCCTTCTCCATCATTTCACCAAGTGTTATCTCTTCTGGGTTTATTCCCTTGGATATTACCTTGGAGATGAAGTCCCACTCTGTTACTATACCGGCAGGAACACCCTCCACATTAACAACAATGAACCCGACATGATCATTCGCCATGATCTTAGATGCATTGGACGCACTCACCGAGGAAGAAAGTGCCCCGTGAGCCTTCTGCATGATGTCTTGTGCATACAGGACCATGTGCAGTAATATCATCGAGTTATTTAAGGAGTGGCAGGGCCCCGAGACTATAACCCACACCGCCCTGGACAGAGTTTTGTTTTAAGCTTGCCGCTTTAGGAAATGGTTTAATATATTGGTAAAATTATGGAGCGTTATTATGGTGGACGTTATGGAGCAAAAATTACAGACTGGAACTACCACTGTTGCCATCACCGTCAAGGATGCGGTCGTAATGGCGACAGAAAGAAGGGTCACAATGGACCACTTTATCATGCACAAGGATGGTAAAAAACTTCATCAGATTGACACCTACGCCGCTATGACAATAGCTGGGCTAGTAGGTGACGCTCAGGTCCTGGTGAGATACATGTCCGCCGAACTTGAACTCTACAGGCTTCAGAAGAAGGTTAACATGCCGATTTCTGCGGCAGCTACCCTGCTTTCAAATATACTGAACCAGTCAAAGTTCTACCCGTATATGGTGCAGATACTGGTTGCTGGTGTGGACAAGACCCCTCACGTATACTCAGTAGATGCAGCAGGCGGGTCAGTTGAGGACATATACGCAAGCACGGGCTCAGGCTCTCCTTTCGTATACGGTGTTCTTGAGAACGGTTACAGGAAAGGCATGTCCAAGGAAGAGGGCATAGAGCTCGTCATCAGGGGCATAAGCGCAGCCAAGCAGAGAGACTCTGCCTCAGGCGGTGTGATAGATGTCGCTGTAATAGACAAGAAGGACGGGTTCAAGCAACTTCCAGAGGAAGATGTCCTGAACAGGATCAAAAGCCTTGATCTCAAACTCTAACCAAATATTCCACTTATCCATCTAAATCTTCAAAAAAATCATAGGAGCGTTTTACGCAATGTCTTTTCGTGACTATTTATCAGAAACAAGGAGTTTATTCGACAAACTCTACCCAGACAATCAGATTACCGAGGTTGATTATGAGGGACCAAATATTGTCCTCTACACAACGAATCTTGATCTGTTCTCAAAAAGGGATGACCTGGCACGCCAGGTTGCCCAGGAGATAAGGCGCAGGGTAAGCATCAGGCCGGACCCTTCAATACTCGGCCTGGAGGACGAAGCCAAACAGCAGATTGAGTCTATTGTTCCCAAGGATGCTGGCCTTCACGACGTATATTTTGAGCAGGACACAGGTGAAGTCGTGATAGAGGTTGATGAACCCTCTCTTGTCACTTCGAAGAATTCCAATTATATCTCCGAGATCAAGTCAGAGACAAAGTGGTCTCCCAGGGTTGTCCGCGCTCCTCCCATATATTCAAGGACAGTCAAGGAGATGAGGGAGCTTCTCAGGGAGTTCAAGAGCGACCGCAAGGGTTTTCTTCATCAGCTTGGGGAAAAGCTGAATGCGCCCCCGATGCCAGGCGAGAACTGGATACGGATGACCGCCCTTGGCGGACACAGGGAAGTAGGAAGGAGTGCTACCCTGGTTTCAACAAACAATTCCCGCATTCTTGTTGACTGCGGCATGCTCAACACAACAGACGATGAACAGCCGTGGGCTGAGGCTCCATACCTTTACCTTCCTGAGATTCAGCCATTTGCCAACCTTGATGCTATAATCCTAACCCATGCACATCTTGACCATTCCGGGCTGCTTCCAATCCTGTACAAGTACGGATATGAGGGACCAGTCTACATGACGCCCCCAACAAGGGACTTGGCTGCCCTGCTTCAGAATGACTATATCAAGGTTGCTCACGCGGAAGGGAAGAAGGCTCCCTACGAGTCCAAGCACATAAGGGACGAGATCAAGCATTCCATAGTTCTCAGGTACAATGAAACCACGGACATCACACGTGACGTGAGGCTAACATTCTACAACGCGGGCCATATACTCGGCTCAGCATCGGTCCACCTGCACTTTGGCGAAGGTATGTACAACGTTGTCCTCAGCGGTGATGTGAAGTTCGAGAAGTCATGGCTATTCAACCCCGCCAACAACAAGTTCCCAAGGGCAGAGGCATTCATGACAGAATCCACATACGCCGGCAGAGAGGATTATACAAACTCCCGTCCAGAGGCATCAAGAACGCTCGTTGACATAGTAAACAGAACATTTGACCGCGGAGGCTCAGTTCTTGTGCCAGTATTTGCAGTAGGGCGATCGCAGGAAGTAATGCTGGTCCTCGAGGATGCCATGAGGAACGGAAAGATCAAGAATGCCCCGGTATACCTGGACGGCATGATCTGGGAAGCAACTGCAATTCACGCAGCCTATCCGGAATACCTGAACAGGGAGCTCAGAGAGTCAATCATGCTCAAAAGGGAGAATCCATTCCTGAGCCCGATTTTCAAGAAGGTTGAGTCCAGGGACCAGAGAATGCAGATCTGTGACTCAAGTGAAAACCAGATAGTGCTCGCCACCTCTGGAATGATGAATGGTGGCCCGGTAATGGAGTACTTCAGGAACTGGGTGGACGACAAGCGCAATTCCCTTGTGTTTGTGGGGTACCAGGCAGATGGCACTCTCGGCAGGAGAATACAGAGGGGAGCTTCTGAAGTCAACCTTTCAGAGGGCGGAAAACAGAACAGGTATCCAGTAAACATGGCGATAGAGACAGCTGAGGGATTCTCAGGACATTCCGACAAGAGGCAGCTTCTCGCTTATATTGCGACTATGCAGCCAAAGCCGCACAAGGTGCTTGTGAACCACGGGGACGGTGAGAAGGCTGCTGAATTTGCTCGCCTGATAAGGTCCAGATTCGGGATAGATTCAGTTGCAATGAGGAACCTGGAGACTGTGAGGCTGTACTGACCATGGCTCGGAAGGGACAGCATCAGCAGTAAGGTCCATCGACAGATCCTGAAATATAGCCATTTGGCAAGCCTAAAGTGCAGAACTGTACCAATAACTGCATATATCCATTTTTATCTTGACCGATTATGGCTAACAAGATTGCAATGATTGCCATAGCACTGATAATGACCTTATCAGCGATGTCAGTCGCAGCAATAGCTGCACCAGTGAATACAGCCCAGGTGAAGGATTTTGGAAATTACTCCTTCTCCTACAACGCAAGTACAAGCAACATCTACAACCTTTCATACAAGACTGACAGCGGATCCACCACGATAGCTAGCTCTATAGTTACCTCAGGCGCGAACTCCACAACGGGGATGGGCAGCAGTGAGGACTCAAACAGCCTTTCGCTGAATAACCTGACCGTCACAACGGCATCAGACGGGAACGTCGTTCTTTTCAGCTCAGAGGCTTACAGTTTGCTCGCGTCACTTTCTGCCCCTTCCATGAAGTTTGACTTTACAGGCAATGTAACAAACGTGAATTTCACCACTTACCAGTCTGACTATCTCGGCTCAAATTCCAGCGGAATGATGTCGACATTCGTCAAGCACCAGGTATACAGAATTCAGGCAAACGGAACCCAGTATTTCGTGTTTTCAAACTACGCTTCAACCAGGTCAAACAACACAGTTACGTACACAGGCGCAAACACTCTTGGAATTGCACCTCTTGTGGTGGGCATTAGCTCCTCAGGTGCACTGAAGGACAAGATACACCAGGAAATCGGCGACCACGTAGTCAACAAGTTCTTCTACAACAATTCGTCGGGACAGGTGACCGGAAGGTTCCTTTCACTTCAGTTCAACACAACAACTGGAGTCATAAGCAACTTCACGGATTCCATATCAGGCACCCAGATATTCACTTCTGTCGCCAGCTCAGGCAACGGGTCCATAGGTGGAGGGTTCCCGGGTCCAATATTCCCGTCATCACAGCCTATAGTTGTTGGCAGCGTGTTCTTCTACGCGAACAACACAGCAGTCTACCAGATTCATGACAACCCGTCATTGGTCTCTAACTACTACCTGAACAATGGAACCACGACATTCAATGTTGCACAGGGCCTTAACATAAGCGTTATCCACCCGGTGAGGGGAGACATTTCTGCAAACGGCTCAGCTTCAGTCGGGACAAGCCTCGCAAACTACACTAATGTCGACCTTGGAGGAGAGTACGAAGTCGAAGCATCACCCACCATAGTCATGGTGCACAACTCAACCTTCAGCGGATCACTCTTCGTCAGGGGAGCAAACGTCTCGGTTACAGGCAACTCGATACAGGTTCACTCAAACAAGACAGCTCAAATGACCTTTGTCGCGCCACCAGGCGTACAGGGCAAGAACATAACTCTACGTGGAGCCCTCCAGTATGGAATTGACCATGGGAAGCTCGCTGCGGTTGTTGTCCTTGGACAGCCTGGTCAGACACAGTCCAATGTCACCATGAACTACAACGGGTCAGTTCAGGTTAGCGTCCAGAGCGTCAATACAAACAGCGTGTATCTGAAGGTCAGTGGAAAGTCACACGAGGGGACCAACATAGCGTTCTTCGTGCCCAACGGAGTCATAAACGCAAACTCCACCATAACGGTGAAGTTTGACAGCCAGACGGTGAGCCTAACATCCAGCGCCAACGGAGTGATAAATGCAACCAGCTCTACCCATGCAACCTTCTTCTCGAAGAAAGTGAATGGTGGTACACTGATCATACTGCATGTACCTCACTTCTCGACACACACCGTTGAAATAACCAGTTCAACCGCATCAGGTTCGCCCAGTTTGCCACTTGGCAATCACACGATCCTGTACATTGGACTGGGGTTCGTCGCGGTCGTTGCAATAGCAGCTGGAGTTACACTGACCAGAAAGAGAAAGTAAGAAGAGTTGAGGTTACTCAACTTACTATTTTTTACATTCCAGACAGTTTCTTAAAAAACGCGGCAGACCACACTGCAGCTACACCAGGATTCAAATGGCTATCTTTACGAAGAGCATCAAATCAGGGTTCAGGCCAAAAAGAGTGGAAATTAAGCCTTCTCACCACATCATTCTATGCAATCAGAAGGGGAATTCTCCGTTGGGGGAAACCTTGTTCCAGTCGTCCAGGAATCTCTTTAGCCCTTCGTCTGTTTTCGGGTGCAGGGGCA
>JBJKRS010000064.1:0-5058 GCA_046704525.1 Thermoplasmataceae archaeon | reverse complement strand
GGCATATCCCCTTCGGGCCCGATCCACGTTGGCAACATGCGTGAGATCCTGACAGCGGACCTTCTTTACAAAGCAGCGGTGGAAAAAGGGCTGAAAAGCAGGTTCATCTACCTCTGTGACGACATCGATCCCCTCAGGAAGGTGTACCCGTTCCTGCCAGAAAACTACAGCAAGTATGTAGGCATGCCGCTTTACAAGGTACCAGCCCCATCCGGGGATGGGGCGTACTCGGAACACTTTGTAGGCCCACTACTTGAGACCCTGGGAAAAATAAACGTGAAGCTGGAGGCAATTCGCACCTCCCGGCTGTACGAGGAGGGATTATTTGCAGGGACCATAGACACGGTCATGAAGAGAAAGGAGGATGTGTCGCGCATCCTTTCCGAGGTATCCGGAAGGGAGATGCCGGAGGGATGGTATCCTTACAACCCGATTTGCAGCAAGTGCGGCCGCATAAACAAGACAAAGGTCATCTCATATGAGTTTCCTGAGGTCCGGTACTTGTGCGAGTGCGGAAATGAGGGCACATCAGACATAAGGAAGGCAGAGGGAAAGATGCCATGGCGTGTTGAATGGCCCGCAAAGTGGCATGCACTCGGTGTTACGGTGGAACCGTTCGGAAAGGATCATGGAGCGCCAGGGGGGTCCTACGACACTGGCAAGAGAATCGTAGAGGAGATTTTCGGGTCACAGGCCCCAAAGCCGCTTACTTACGAGCGTATCCTGCTCAAGGGGAAAGGCGCGATGCATTCCTCAACCGGAAATGTCATTGAGGCCGCAGAAATGGTACGATTCTCCCCGCCACAGACTCTGAGGTTTCTCATTGCGAGGACACAGCCTTCCAGGCACATTAATTTCGATCCGTCCTCTGGCCTGCTCAATCTGATAGACGAGTATGAAAAATACGAGACAAGCTACATGGAAGGCAAGGGGCTCGATGATGATGAGAGGAGAGTCTACGAGCTTTCCAGGCTCGATGAAAGCACTGTCAACCTGACAAAGATCGGGTTCAGGCACCTGGTTACACTGACACAGATCTACCCGAGGGAGGAGGATCTGCAGGACGTTCTTAGGCGAACTTACAGCGGGCTTGCTGAAGTCACTCCTGTAATAAGGGAGAATATACAGGCCATAAGAGAATGGCTGAAATCCTACGCCCCTGAAGACGTGAAGTTCAGCCTTCTCCCCATGGAGGCAGAAGCGGGTATCGACTCTTTGCAGAGAGACGTTGTCGGCAAGTTTCTTGCGCTCTCGGAAGAGATCCAGTGGACCCCAGAGGAGATCCACAACACAGTCCACCAGCTCATAAAGGAATCGGGAATGAAACCTGCACAGGGATTTGCCGCTTTCTACAGGATTCTCATAGGCAGGGACCGCGGGCCCAGGCTTGGCTACTTCCTATCAACCTTGGGGAAGGATTTTGCCGTAAAAAGGCTCTCTTCGGCGCTTGGCAGGTAAAGGTTAATTCCATTTGCCTGTATGCGGAGACATATCTGGAGGTTCCAACATGAAGATACTTGTCAACTGTGCTCTGCCATATGCAAACGGATCGCTTCACCTGGGACACATAGCCGGGGCATACCTTGGGGCTGATGTGTTCGTCAGGTTCCAGCGCATGTCAGGACACGAAGTTCTGTTCGTGTCCGGGTCCGACGAGCATGGAACCCCAATTACACTTAGGGCTGACAAGGAAAAGACAACTCCTGCTGCGATTGCGACCCGTTATTTTGAGGAGCACAGAGAGACCTTCAGGAACCTCGGGGTGGACTTCAACATATTTTCCAGGACCACTGCTCCTGAACATGCGGAAACTGTGAAGGAATACTTTCTCACGCTGCTTGAAGAGGGGCTCCTGACTGAGAAAGCAATGATTGCGCCTTACTGCCCCGGATGCAACAGGTTCATGCCGGACAGGTACATCACTGGCACCTGCCCGAACTGCGGGTTTGAAGAGGCCAAAGGAGACCAGTGCGATGAGTGTGGGAAGCTCCTTGACCCCCAGGACCTGATTAACCCAAAATGCGAGATCTGTGGCTCGGTACCGGAGTTCAGGGAGACCAAGCACATGTTCCTGCGGCTTGATTTGCTTCAGGACCAGATACTCAAATGGCTGGATGGCAAATCCTTCTGGAGGCATAATGTTCTGTCGTTCACCAGGAATTTTGTGCAGGGCGGACTCAAGGAACGGCCAATAACAAGGGACATAGAGTGGGGTGTGCGGGTACCTCTCGAGGGCTACGAGCAGAAGCGGATCTATGTATGGTTTGAGGCACTCATTGGCTATGTTTCAGCTGCCAGGATTTACTCCCGGAGTATCGGAAATGAGGACTACTGGAAAGATTTCTACATGGATCCGGAGGTCAGGAACTACTATTTCATCGGAAAGGATAACATCCCGTTCCACGCAATAATATGGCCAGGAGTTCTCCTCGGGATAGAAGGGATGAACCTGCCATACGAAGTGGTTGCCAACGAATTCCTGAGATTCAAGGGGAAACAGTTTTCCAAGAGCAGGGGTATCGGATTCACAGCCAACGAATCTCTGGGCCTGGTGTCAAGGGACTACCTCCGTTATTACATAGCTGCAATACTGCCTGAGGGCAGTGATGCAGACTTCTCGCCGGAAGACATGGCTGAGAGGATCAACACCGAGTTTATCGACAAGTACGGTAATTTCATTCACAGAGTGACGAGTTTTGCCTTCAACAACTCGCTTAAAATACGCAACAACGGCCTTGATGGAGAAGACAGGAGAATTCTTGGACTCGCAGGCGAAAAATACGCTAACTACAGGAAGAGGCTCGAATCTGTGGAAATAAAACGGGCGCACCAGGAGTGGCTTGAACTCGTAAAAGAAGCCAACATTTACTTTAACACGTCCAAGCCCTGGGACCTGATCAAGACTGACCGGGGAAAATGCGAGACCAAGATCTGGGTTGCCTACAGGCTTGCCCAGTACTTGACCCTCATGATTGCCCCCATTACACCGGATTTTGGGAGCATGATGCTCGAGAGGCTCGGTGTGTCCTCTTCAATTCAGGAAAAGGGTTTCAGTATCGCAGAAAACGAGGCTTTCAGAACCCTGGGTGAGAAGCCCCCCAAGCCCTTTGACAAGATCGAGCTCGAGGAGGTCAACCCCAATCCACTGGATTTGAGAGTGGCAAGAGTTCTAGATGCGAAAGACCACCCCAACGCTGATGCCCTTTATGTACTGTCCCTTTCGCTTGGAGATGAGAGGAGGCAAATAGTCGCGGGCCTCAAGAAGCACTACGCAACCGCTGACCTGATCGGCAAGAGGATCATAATAGTGAGGAACCTGAAGAAGGCCAAGCTTCGCGGCGAGGTTTCAGAAGGCATGATGCTAGCTGCTGATGACGGCGAACATGTCAGGTTTGTTACTGTCCCGGAGGGAGTCGAAGAAGGCACATCGCTTCAGATAGGTGAGTACTCTTACAATGAAAAGGGCACAATCGAACTCAAGGACCTTCAGGCCCTTTCTCTGAAAGTTGCCCAGGCCGGAGGGGAGTATAACGTAACCGCAGACCTTCAGGGGAAAAGGCTATTTCTCAATATTGCCGGGAAGAATGCACTGGTTTCCGGAAACAGCAAGGATGGGGCAATCGTAAAGTAAGAACCCCTTAATAATTTAACTTTCACGCTACGATGTTAGTAGCAGCCAAAATTTAACTATTAAAATTTAGGCACTCCAATATCGGCCCTTTGGTGAGAATGCACGTGGGCAGTGAAAAAATTTAATATCAGCATTTTAATATCACATCTCCCAATGATTTTTATGACATTTACTAAATTTGAAAAGGCAAGAATTATCGGAGCGAGAGCTTTGCAGATTGCCATGGGCGCTCCTGTAATAATAGATGTCCCCAGCCAGTTCATAGACCCTGTGGATATCGCTATGCTGGAATTCGACAACAATGTCATACCCATCACAATAAAGAAGCAGGAAACATAAGGCCCTCCAGGATTGCGGAGACCAGAAGTGTTATACTGGGCAGACTTCTCCATGCAATCAATGGATCTGGAATTGAGCGAAGGACACAGATGGACGACGGAAATTGCTGTCTCACTCTGGCTTTTTATATTCTTCATTTCAGGCATCTTTCCTTTTCTGATCCATCTGGCAAATCTCACTACTGCAATGATAGAGGGAGTTGGCGACAGTACAGCTACAATCTTGGTGATCACCCTTCTTCTAGTTCTCAGGGAAAGGAAGAGCCACAGGAACGGAAGGCAGAATTCCGAATCCAATGAGCATATTCGTGGCTGAGTCCAAAACTGTGCCATAAAATTCAGTTAGGCGGGCATAAGGCAGCCCACTTTGTCTGCCATCGACACTGCTTTATCGGGTTTCATGAACCTAACAAGCCTTTACTGGCCTTCGCGGATCTCGACGATCTCAAGATTCTTGCAATGAAGAGCAAGGAGAAGACATCGACCAGGGCAACAATAAGACTTGCATTCCACTGTAAGCGATGCGCTTCATGGAAGATTGGGTTCATGGCTGCCAAATGACCATGGATGCCTTTGCCATCACGGTGGAAGGCGAGTTGGCCATATTTATTTCGGGCGAATCTTATCGGGTTCCTCCAGAAATGCTAAACCTCCCAAATGAGAGTATTGAGAAGTGAAGATTTTCTAAAACATGGAAGAGTCAACAACTGTGTGTAAAATCTCAATTGAGCTATAAATCTACCGGCTCTCGAAACAGTTATATATAGTCTAGTTATAGAGGACATTACGCACTAAAAGTGCAGGAAACAACTGTAATATCCAGCTAACAGGCGGGTAAGGGACGATGCTTGGAGCATGTGGATGAACTATACCATTCCAAGGCTGGTAAATGTGAGGTTGTGAGTTCGAAGCTCACTTCTGAGAGGGAAAGGTGCAAACTATGGCTCGCCGATTCTATATAATTGTGTAAGACAGGAATTAACTCCGGTTGATCCTGCCGGCGGCCACTGCTATCAGGTTACGACTAAGCCATGCGAGTTAAGGGGTCGTAAGACACCAGCGAACCGCTCAGTAACACGCGGATAATCT
>JBJKRS010000063.1:0-47435 GCA_046704525.1 Thermoplasmataceae archaeon | reverse complement strand
CTTTTTGACACATGGAGCCCCGGAAATCACACACTTCTCAAATTCAAGGATTTTGCCAGGCAGATCTCTGACGCAGGTAAGCGGATGTACCTGATAATGGGGGATCATGACAGGCCCAAGAGGAAGGATGATCCTGCATCGAAAATTTTCGACTTCCTAGGGGTGAAACTGCTTGATGACGGTTCGGAATCGCCTGCCAGATGGACCACTGTGGGAAGCGGCAGCGACGAACTGATGATCTATGGCATTTCAAACATGAAGGGCTTGCGGAGGGACCAGCTGAGGGATGAGTACCGCAAGGCAGAGTCGGAGGCCAGGAATTTCAAGGCATCTGTACTGCTGTCGCACCAGGCGGTGAAGCCCTATCTTCACCCTGAGGCATGTGAGACAACCTATGATGAGCTGCCCAAGACTTTTTCATACCTTGCCTTCGGGCACATACACGACCATGTGCTCCGTTCCAAGGAATTTCCCGTATTTTCGTATGCGGGCTCCACAGACATGACAAGCTCAAGTGAGATTCAGAGGTTCCTGAAACAGGGCAAAGGTGTCAATATTGTTGACATTGAGGGAGGAACCGCCAAGGTTGAGCGCAGGCCGCTCAAGAGCACAAGGTTCCAGATTGAGGTCGAGGCCGGCCGGGATACCTATCTCGACGAGATTGAGAGTGCCGCTTCGAAATACAGTGACCGCATTGCGGACAAGAGGCCCCTGGTCCTGCTCACAATTGTAGGCGAGGCAGACAGGGAATCAGTTCGGAGGGATCTCAAGAAGCTCTCTGACAGGTTCTATTTCAGGAGGCTCAAATTCGACCCGCAGAAACAGGAAGCCGTGGCTAGGCCAAACATGAGCAGCCTCAAGGAATATTTCAGTGCGTTCTTCAACGACGATGAGATGGCGGACCTGGCCAGTGACGTGTACGATTCCCTCAGGTACGGGGAATACGAGGACGCCAGAAGCCAGATTCTCCGGAGACTCGGCGTAGATTTTGAGGTGGGCGGCCGTGATAATTGACTACATCAGGCTGGAGGACTTTCTCTCGCACAAAGACACCACGGTGAACTTCGAGAATGGCGTGAACATAATTTACGGAAAGAACGGGGCAGGCAAATCCAGCATTGTTGACGCAATCCGCTTCGCATTGTTCGGGGAGAAGCGGGGAGACAAGATATCTGAACTCATAAGGAGCCGGGCGCAGGAGTGCTCTGTTACAGTGGGCTTCAAGCTCAACGAGAATTATTACGAGGTTTTCAGGAGCCTCGGGTTGGCAAAGAGCGGCAACATTACCAGAAGGGATTCGTGGCTGAAGAAGAACGGTGAGATGGTAGCGGAAACCGCTGAAGGCGTAACCAGAGAAATTCAGAACGGCCTGGGGATACCGAAGGAGATCTTCCTGAACTCAGTCTTTGTGAGGCAGGGCGAGATGGATGCCCTGATCTCTGAGACCCCTGCAAACCGTGAAAGGATGTTCAGCAGGATCATAGGAATAGACATATTGTCGGAAAACGCCCAGAAACTGAAGAATATCAGGTATGACCTGAAACTTGAGGAAGCCAGGTTTTCCGATCTTGAGGAGAGGGTAACTGCCAGGGAGGAGGAGTTACGGTCCGCGTCAAGGGAGGCAGGGAACGGCAGGGAAACCCTTGAGACTTCAATTAAAGCCGAGAAAGAGCTCTCCGGTGAGGTGGACAGGTTAGAGAGATCGAGAGAGGAAGCCC
Organism: Thermoplasmataceae archaeon; assembly: GCA_046704525.1. Taxonomy (GTDB): domain Archaea; phylum Thermoplasmatota; class Thermoplasmata; order Thermoplasmatales; family Thermoplasmataceae. The sequence continues at coordinate 45,717 of JBJKRS010000063.1, read as the reverse complement.
TGCGCAGGAAGACTCAGTATGAGTCCCTGAAAGCTCGCATTTCTGAAATAGAATCAAGGCTCAGAAGAACCAGGGAGGAGATTGCTGCCAGAGAATCCGAAGCTGCAAGAATTTCATTCTCGAGAAAGGAGAAGGAGGATCTTGAGAACGATCCAATTCTCAAGGGGAGATCTGCCATTGGCCGGTACATGAATGGCCTGGCATCACTCAAGTCTGTCAATGAGTCCATCTCAACCGTAAAGAAGGCAATAGAGGACTACGAGAGGGACAGGGCCAGGCTGGCTGAACTTGATCAGAGCCACAGCAGGTATGAAAGCATACGATCAGAGATCGAAAGCATCTCAAAGGATGTTCAGGCACTGCACAGCGTGAGGGCCCTTTCTGAGAGCCTGGGGGAGGAGCTTGCAAAGGACAAGAGGCGAATCGGGGATCTGTCAAGTTTTCTGTCCGGACTGCCCGAAAGCATGAGAATGCTGAACCGTGAACAGCTTTCGGAAGAACGCACTCGGCTTGAGCGGACACTCCGGGAAGCGGAGGGCAGGAAGACTGCTCTTAAAGAGAGGATGGGAACCATCAACAGTGCCCTGTCGGAGCTAAGGAAAAGCAAGGGAATGCTCGGAGACAACCACAGATGCCCTGTCTGCGGAACCGAGCTTGATGAAGACCATCTAGCTGAGATACACGAGAAGTACAGGAAGGATGAGGAAAAACTCATGAATGACTCTGCCACCGTAGCTGAACAGGCATCAGCGGCAGCCATACAGTTCAGTGAGGCGGAGGCAAAACTTTCAGGGCTCAGCGGAAGCCAGGTTGAGGAAGCGCTGGCTGCGTCTGAGGAACGAAGCCGGCTCGCCTCTGCAGTGGAAGAGAAAGGCGCGAGGCTTTCTGAAATGAAGGGGAAGCTCGAAGCTCTCGGGAAAGCAGAAGAGAGCCAGAGAAAATTGCAGGAGGAGCTGGATGGGCTCCAGAGCAAGGAAAAGGAGCACTCGTCTCTTGAATTTGCCATAAAGAGAGTTCCGCTGGAGAAATACAGGGAAAAGAAGGAAGGCTACGAGAATGAGAAAGAGAAGATTGCCCACAGCCTGGAGATGATTGAGAAAGAACTGGGCTTTGTCCCGGATGAATCATCACTTGAACGTGCTGAGGCACTTGAAGAGAAGCTGGAATCAGCCAGGAAGGCTGAGGCTGAATACAGCAGGCTCCGAACTACCCTTGAAGGCTTGTCCTCCAACGCCAGGGAGCTCGAAACCGAAATGGGCGAGAAGAAAAAAGAGGCAGGCTCCATGGGCGACGTGGTCTCAGTCCTCAATGAGTCAAGCCAGAGCCTCAATGAAAAAAAGCAGTCTCTCCTGGAGGTTCGGGAAAGATTATCGGCACTCAGGGAACGCATTTCAGCAGCGGAGAAAAGGGCTGAAGATCTCAGGGCCGAGATCCAGAACCTCGAAACAGACAGGTCAAGGTTTGCCAGAGTCAAGGAAGCAGGCTTGAAGCTGGAGAAGCTGAGAGAGGCGTTTGACAGGAACGGGATCCAATCACTCATACGCAAGGACTCATCAGTATCCATCAACAACATGACAAGAAATTACCTTTCTTCCTTCAACTTCGAATTTGACGACGTCAGGATAGATGAGAATTTTGACATAAAGGTGATAAACAACGGAGTGGAAGAGCCGCTTGACTCTCTTAGCGGAGGAGAAAGAATATCCCTTGCAATTGCAGTAAGGCTTGCAATCGCCCGGTACCTCACAGGGAGGGTCAGCACGGTGATCATGGATGAGCCTACCAACTACCTGGACGAGGACAGGAGGAGCAACCTCAAGGACATCATTCAGTATTCCCTGCGGGATGAAAACATGGTCCAGCAGATGATCATGATCACACACCACGCTGAGCTGACTTCTGCAGCGGATTCCTCGTTTGAAGTCACAAAGAAGGGCGGAATTTCGACCGTGGAGGCAGGATAATCACTTCGTGCTGTTCGAAGACCCTAGGAAAGGCTTCCAGTTTCGCGATCAGTGCAAACTATGATAATAGATTAATATTAATTACAGCGATTACTTTCAAATCCGGAAAGTGTGTACTCTTGAGAATCAGCGTAATAATCCCCACGATCAACGAGGAGGAGACAATAGGGAAGGTCATAGACGGCCTGGCGGAACTCGATGACGTGGAAGTCATTGTTGTGGATACGAACTCAACAGACAACACCAGAAAGATTGCTGAGGAAAAGGGTGCAAGGGTCGTGCCACAGCCGGCACGCGGTTATGGGCTCGCCTACAAGACCGGCATAGGACATATAACGGGTGAAATAATCGTATGCCTGGACGGAGACGGGACCTACCCTCCTGAAATAGTGGCCCCGCTGGTCAGGGTAATGGAGATCAACGAGGTTGATTTCATCTCCTGCGACAGGATGACTCTCCGCACATCAACAAATTACACAACGCTGCATTATGTGGGGAACAGTGTTCTGAACAAGACAATCAGCCTTCTTTTCCAGGTACGGATGAATGACTCGCAGAGTGGAATGTGGATCTTTACAAGGAAGCTCTACGATTCCATGGGGCCGCTTGGGGACGGCATGTCATTTTCGCAGGACATCAAGATCGAGGCTGTCAGGAACGGAAGGTTCATGGAGGTACCAGTGAAATACGGCGTAAGGATCACCAAACCCAAGCTCAGGACCTGGAACGACGGCTTCAAGAACCTGTTCAACCTCTTCATAAAAAGAGTCGAGAGATAGGAAAGCCGCCCTGAAATCTCAGAGGGACTGGTGCAGTTTACGGGAACTCCAGTTCTCAGGCGATGGCAAAAGCTTTTTATCGTGCATGGGCATAGTTGAATCTGTTGCATTATGGCACCTCTGCTCAAGAAGAAGTCATGGGATGGAGACAAGGGAAAACCGAGGCCTGAGAGGAAATTCATAGACCTCGCTGACTTCAAGCTTCCGGATATTGCTGACGGAGACAACAGCAAGCACCTCAAGGTTGCCGAGATACACAGGCTTGAGGACCTCATGAAGATAAGCGAGTACGTCTACAACGGTGACATAATGATACTGGACTGCACACCCATAGCAGGGGATGACCTCCAAATGAAGAGAATCATTCAGGAAGTCAGATCAATAGGTAGGGATGTTGATGGGGATGTCGCAGGAATAACAAGAAACCTTATCGCTATCACTCCCAGCGGAATAGGAATAGACAGGAACAGGATAAGAAGCTCATTTTAGGCCCGCGGCAACCGGGGACCCCGTGCCGGTAACTCTTCTGTGGTCAGGGTCGAACCTCAATATCATGGCCGTACCGATTATTACAACAACAGCTGCAATTGCAAAGTCAAGCGGATAGCCCAGTGAGATAGCGATGAACCCTGAAACTGCTGCTCCACCGATCTGGCCGACACCAAGCAGGGAGTTGTAGTAACCTATTGCTTTCCCGCGGTTGACTTTGAGTGCGAGCTTGGATATGCTTGTGACCTGCCCTATGCTTATCAGGCTCCAGAGCCCGCCCAGGAAGCCGTAAATCACAATTGAGGAAACCAGGACCAGTCCTGACCAGTCTGTAACGAATGCCAGTATTGCTGCAAACACGAACAGGATGATCCTGGGGGTTATTCCCATGGCGAGAGTTTTCCTTATGCCGCTTCTCTTGATCAGTGTCCCTGATATCCTGTAAGTGGCCATGGACACAGCAGCATTCACGAGGTAGAGGATAAACACCTGGGTCTCTGTTGCCCTGCCCACGTCTATGAAGAAGACAGGGAAGGGTACGACAAATATCTGGAAACCGAACATGAGCCAGGTGGTTGTGATGAGATACTTCCACGTGACAGCTGATAGGGCATGCCCTGAAGCTTTGTTCTTTCCGAAGGGGATGATGTGAATCACGTGGCTTGGAAAATGCCGCGCCCTTTCAAGTATACGGAATGAGAATACCCCTGCCAGCCTGCTTCTCAGTATCTGCCTCTTCGGTTCAGGAAGCACAACCAGCGCGGTTATGGCTGCCGTGAGGTAAACTCCGGACGCTATCAGGTACATGGCAGGTATGGCCCAGAAGTAATGCCAGAGAACTATGATCATAGAGCCCGAAGCCAGGCCTATGACTGTCCCAAGAGCAGAGACCAGGCTAAAGGAAGACATCACCTGTGGCCACTCGTTTTCCTGCCTGGTCTCGAGTATCAGCAGTGTAGAGACAGGGACAGCAGCCATTGCAAGTGCCTGGAAGGTCACGAGCATGACTATGTATTCCCCGAGGCTGCTGACAAAAATTATCTGAAGTAAGGACAGGAAGGATCCGAAGAATCCAGTCAGGATGAATATCTTTCTCCTTCCCGCGTAGTCTGACAGGTTTCCCCAGAAGATCAGGGACGGCACTGAGGCAGCAGAGGAGAGTGAGGATACAATGCCCACTTCCAGTACATTGGAATGGAGGTAAAGCACAACGTAGAGCGGTATCAGGGGAGATGTGAGGCCAGCTGCCAGATTGGACAGGAGGTAGCTCAGAAACCATTTATTGCTTGGAGAAGGCCCTGAAATCTGCTCCGTGACGTTGTTGTCCATCAGTGAATCCACCGCCTGCCAGTAATGTCAGGTAACTAAACACATTATAAGATTTCTGCTCACGCTTTGCCGTCTTGCAGGTTGTCAGTCAGCATAGGGATGCGTTTCGACCTCGTGTGACATGATGCGGATATGGGGGTAGTACCTCATGATTGCTACAGCGCCAAGCGTCACTCCGAAGGCAGCTGCCGAGAAGTCTATCCCAAACCCGAAGAGCTGGGAAAGGTACCCTGAGGCAAATGATCCTCCGATCTGGCCGAGCCCGAAGAATGAATTGTAGTGACCGATGGCCTTCCCCCTGTTCTTGGGCCTTGCATTGTCTGATACGAACGAAATCTGGCCGAGGCTGATAAACCCCCAGAATGCCCCCACCATGGCGTATACGGTCATGGCAAGGATAAGCGCCTCATTCAAAGGAAGCACAGCAAATGTGAGGGCTGCACCAGCAGCAAATGTAAGGACTCTGGATGCCAGTGACAACATCATTGTCCTCTTCCCACCACGCTCCTTGAGAAAATTTCCAGCGCTGCGGAACGTGACGGTCGACGCTATTGCATTTATCAGGTACAGGTAGAATATGTCTTGTGTGCCTGCACTGAGCTTCTGGATAAGATAAACTGGAAATGCCAGGATGAAGAGCTGGAAGGAGAACATGAGGAAAGCGCTCCAGTAGATGTAGTGCCTCAGTGGAGGGGATAGGGGCACTGGGTGCTTCCCCTTCCTTGAAGACATTATGTGTATCACGCTTCCCGGAAAGTACCTCACACGCTCTATGATCCTGAATGTATAGTACGCCGAAAGCTTCGCCCTCGAAATCTTCCTCCTTGACTCCTTCAGGGTGAAAAGCGCACTGACCCCAGCCAACAGGTATATGGACCCCGCGACGAGATAGAAAACAGGTATGGATGCTTCGATGCCTGAACTGTATACAAATACCATTGCCAGGCCAATTACCAGACCAAGAACAGTCCCTCCTGAGCCGACTATGCTGAAAGTTGCCATGACGTTGGACCACCGGGACTGGTCGGTGTGCTCGAAGATAAGGAGGTTGGACACTGGAACGCTGGCCATTCCCAGGACCTGTGCGGCAACAAGGAATATTATGTAAGGGAAAAGGGAGTGAACGAACATGATGGGTATGAATGCAACTCCTGAGCCGATGAACCCAACCAGAAGGAAGATCTTCCTTTTTTTCACCATGTCCGATAGGTTGCCCCACAGGAGCAGGGCAGGAACCGAGGCTGCAGAGGATATTGAATACACCATCCCATCCCAGACAACTCCCTGTCCCAGGAATGTGACCACGAAAAGGGGTATGAGGGGTATGGTCAGCCCGTAGGCTGTGTTGGAAAAGAGGTAGCTTATGAACCAGTAGTTCTTGACACCTCTGCCAAGCGCCCTGCTTTGGGCTTTGCTATCGGAATTTGCAGACAGTTCCAACGGTCAGGCGAGATTTCAATAGTACTTAAAGTTAATTGCGAAATAGTGGCATGAATTTGCTGCGCGGACACACTTCCCCATGTGCGGAAAGAACATGATTAATAGTGACACGCTCACTTCATGATCGGGGAGCAGGAAAATGGGCAACTCAATCAGAAATCTGGAAGGAAAGGCAGCAATAGTGACCGGTGGAGGCTCAGGAATCGGGCGTGCAACCGCCATCGAACTGGGAAGCAGGGGAGCATCAGTCTGCGTTGCAGACATCTCTCAGGAACGAGGGGAAGAGACTGTCAAAATAATGCGCGCATCAGGGAACGGACAATGCATATTCGTGAAGACTGATGTCAGCAGTGAGGGATCAGTCTCTGGGATGATAGAAAAGGCTGTGACAGAATTCGGCAGGCTTGACATCCTCTTCAGCAATGCCGGGATATACGAGTTCTATGGAATCGATACGATCAGCACTGATATCTGGAACAAGGTCATGAATACCAACATAGGTGGAGCTTTCTACTGCTCAAAGCATGCAGTGCCACACTTGAAAAAGACCAGAGGAGTGATCGTCAACACCTCGTCGGCCCTCGGTCTCCAGGGCTCTTCTGAATCGGTCGCTTACTGCGCCTCCAAGGGCGCCATCATCGGGCTGACAAAGGCATCGGCAATGGATCTGGCACCTCACGGCATCAGGGTGAACTGCATTGCTCCAGGGTCCATCGAGACAGCCATGATCATGGATGACTTCGATCATTTCGGTGACCCAGAAACTGCGAGGAGGGCCTATTCGGAAATGTACCCCATGGGAAGGATTGGTAGGCCGGAGGAAGTTGCAAAGCTGGTGGCTTTCCTTGCATCCGAAGATGCATCATTCATTACGGGGGCCACTTATGTGATAGACGGCGGCCTGACATCACAGTGGACTGAAAGCATTGCGTTGAAGATTAGGGTGGACAGGTAAACCTCTCAGACCACGGTAAGGTCCCTGCTGAAGTTGTTCAGTGGCTTTGCGCCTTTCTCGTCCATGAGCACTGTATCCTCAATCCTCACTCCGTATCTTCCGAGAATGTATATGCCTGGTTCAACCGTGAATGTCACAGGCGGCTTGAGCGGAACACGGTTGCTCGCATTGATGTACGGAGCCTCATGCACCTCCAGGCCGATTCCATGGCCAGTTCTGTGGGTGAAGTACTCTCCGTACCCGCGCTTCTCTATAATCTCTCTCACATGGATATCAATGTCTCCAGCAGGCATGACTGGTCTGGCATACTCCACGCCCGCTCTCTGGGCATCCTTGACAGCATTGTATACTGGTTCATACCCTACTGGCAGGTGGTCTACAACAAATGTCCTTGTCTGGTCTGATGTGTAGCTGTTGTATGCGGCACCGAAATCCACTACCAGCGAATCTCCCTTTTCGATCTTCTTGTCGGAAGTAATGTGGTGCGGGTTTGCACTGTTCTTTCCGGATGCTATTGTTGTTGAGAATGCGCTTCCGTCTGATCCTTCCCTTCTCATGTTGTACTCAAGGACTCCAGCCAGGTCCTTTTCAGTCATGCCGGGTGAGATTTCAGACACTGTCTTGCCAAGAGCCCTTTCACTTATCTCAACCGCTTTCTGCATGCTCTCGATCTCATCATGATCTTTCAATCCGCGCATTTCCTCAAGAACTTCATCCACAAATACCGGATTCTCGCCGAGTCCTGCCCGGAATTTAAGATAATGGGAGAGGGGCATCCTGGTTTCAGTACCCAGTTTCCCACTACCGCCCTTTTCCATTGCAGCTGCCGCCATTGCATACGGATCCTGTGAATCATCCCATACCAGGGGGTTGTCCACAGGAACGTTCTCTATCTGTCCAATGGAGAGTTTGGGCACCACGAGGTGGGACTGATCTCCTTTGACAATAAGTGCAGTCAGCCTCTCATGTCCACCAACGCAGAACCCTGTCAGGTAGCAGATGTTCTCCTTTGAAAGCACTACTGCTCCTTCAAGCCCCTGGTTCCTGACCCTTTCCATGAAATCCTGTATTCTCTTTGCATAATCCGGCATATGGCGCACTCCTCGAAAGCCATGCATTTCAGAGTTAAAACACTACGCAGCCTTGACCCGGAATGAACCTGTGATAAGGTGATCAATTTAATATGCTCCAAAAATTGTGCTCTTTAGGAGGGAAGGACTGGGGGTTAACTCTAACATCTTTCCCGCGGGGCACCGTTCAATATGACGTCCACGAGCATTGCAATATCGGTGGAAGACCTTCACAAGAGTTACTCAGAAATCAGGGCTGTCGACGGCCTCTCCTTCCAGGTGATGGAAGGCGAAGTGTACAGCCTTCTGGGTCCAAACGGGGCAGGCAAGACAACAACCGTGGAGATAATGGAGGGGCTCAGGAAACCCGACAGCGGAAAAGTCAGGGTTCTTGAAAAGGACCCATGGCTGTCGCGATCGCATGTGAGGGAGAACGTAGGCATAATGCCCCAGGATTTCAGGTTCGTGGAGCGCATCACGCCGGAAGAGGCCATCAGGTATTACTGCAAGCTTTTCGGCACAGGGGACAAGACAGAGGAACTTCTTGATCTCGTGGAGCTGAAGGATGTCCGTAAAGTGTACTTCCAGAACCTTTCAGGAGGGCAGAAGCAAAAGCTTGGAATCTGCCTCGCTCTGGTCAACAACCCGAGGATAGTCTTCCTGGATGAGCCTACCACCGGTCTGGATCCAAGGGCAAGAAGAAGGATCTGGAAACTAATATCGCAGCTCAAGGAGGAAGGCAGGACAATTATCCTGACAACCCACTACCTCGAGGAGGCTGAAATGCTGGCAGACCGGGTCGGCATAGTGTTCAGGGGAAAGATGCTTGTCGAGGGGACGCCACGCGAAATAATCATGAAGAAGGGAAAGGGCAAGAGGCTTGTACTGAACTTCGACGAACGGCTTCTCAATTACATTGAAAACGACCTTTCCCTTGATGCAACCAGGGAAGGGGACACCATCTCAGTAACTGTCGGGAACAGTTCAGAAATCATAAGGATCCTTTCGTTTGTTCAGGAGAAAGGCGTGCCACTGCAGAACCTCCAGCTGAGAGAGGACACTCTTGAGGATATTTTCATTGAACTTGTTGGAATGGAGGAGGAAGAATGAAGCTGGGAAACATACTGTCCGAGCTTGTCCTATATGGAAAAAACTACATGAGGAGCAGGACTGCACTGTTTTTTGTTTTCATATTCCCACTTCTGTTCATGCTCATTTTCGGCTCAATTTTCTCAGGCGGAGGATCCAGCAGCCCCACTCTCTATGTGCAGAACCTGGACGAGAACTCCACGCTGTCACAGCAGTTCATCACATCACTGAACGACACTAAGATTGTGAGTATAGCATATATCCCGGCATCCGCCAATATATCATCATACATTTCACACAACTCCATCAATACAGCCCTCCTTATCCCACGGGGCTTCTCCGGAGATTTCCTCAGCGGAAGCCATGTGAACCTGACTCTGTACTACAACCCGTCACAGTCCACCAGCCAGTCCGCACTGGGAGCCATCCAGTTTGTTATACAACAGTTCAACAGCAGGGGAGTATCCCAGAACCAGACGATCTCACTTGCAAGCACCACAGTCTCGTTTGAGTCGGGAGGCACTACTGCATATTTGGTGCCCGGACTGATTGGGCTGGTTATACTTACCTCCCCCATGTTCTCCATGGTGTTTGTTGTGAGCTCATACAAGAAGGACAAGATCTTCAGGCAGCTGTCCCTTACCCCGCTGACCAGGAGTGAATGGTTCGTGTCAAAGTTCTTCTGGTACCTAATCATATCCGCACTCTCTGCTGTGGAAATCATAGCTGTGGCCCACTTCCTGTTCAATGTGCAGGTCACTCTCACTCCACTCATGATTCCATTCATCATCCTCGGCGTGTTCCTGTTTACAAGCCTCGGGGTGCTGGCAGGCTCATCTTCAAAGTCGGAAGAAAGTGCGTCCGTTATTGGAAACATAATAACGTTTCCCATGATGTTTCTCTCGGGCACATTCTTCCCGGTGGAGATCATGCCTGGATGGCTGCAGACAGTTGCACACGTTCTACCCCTGTATTACATTATCAACGGCCTGAATTCAGTAATGGTGTACTCCAACATGAGGGCAGCGTCTGTAGACATTCTTGTAAGCATAGTGGTGTCGGTTGTGATATTTATCGCCACAATAAGGGCATTTAACTGGAAAGAGGAGTAATAAAAACCTGTGTATGACGGATTACCGAAGCGTAATAATATTAACAACTAACCAGTTAGCCTTTTGATCACTGATGCAGCTTCTCGTGGAAGGCTTTGAAGACGGCGGGAGGATACCGGCGGAATTTACCTGCGATGGCGAGGACCGGTCTCCTGCTGTATCATGGAACGACCCTCCGGAAGGAACGCTCTCACTGGCACTGGCGCTTGACGATCCTGATGCCCCTTCCGGAACATTCACGCACTGGATTGTTTACAACATCAGCCCTGAAGTCAGGGAAATCCTGGGGAAAGTGCCAGAAGGCAACAAAATAGGCACAATCGCATGCCAGGGGGCAAATGACTTCGGAACTGTCGGCTACAGGGGACCCTGCCCGCCACCCGGTAAGCCGCACACCTACATTTTCCACCTTTACGCCCTGGACTCCTCTGATATCATCAAGCCCGCTATGGGGAGGACCACCCTAAAGAGGGGATACTCCAGAAACATAATCGAAGAGGCTGTCTACCGGGGAGTGTACGGAAGGGATTGAAGCCCGGGCGTTAGGTTCCCGGCACAGCCTTCTTTTCTCCCTTTCTGTGGGACATGATCTTCGTGAGGGCGTAATAATTCCTGTACATGAAGACCATGAACGATGACAGGGTAAGGTGGTGTTTCCTGGACCACTCTATTTCCTTGCTCATGTAGGTGAGGTGGTGATCGCTTCTTCCCCCTTCCTCCACAGGAATTCCGTCAATGTAGTTATGGATGTTCTTCACAATCTTTTTGTGCTCCTCAGCAGTTATCTGACCGTTCCTGAACCTCATGTCAGCCATGCCTATCGCAGCTGCATAAGTGGTCCTCTCCAGCGTTTCCCTGTCCAGCCTGTCAGTTTCGTAGTTCAGGAAATCCTCCCATCCGGATCCGTAGTCCAGGAGGTCGTAATATCCCTGTATTGATTTTGTCCGGATCCTGAATCCATAGCGGTCAGGAAACTCATAGATTAGCGATCCGGGGTCAAGGAAAGGCGCCAGCGGCGAGATGAAGGTAGACACGTTCATGCGCCCCCCTTTGTTGAGTATGAGGAGCCTCTCGGAATAGTCAACATCAGCCAGAACATCCTCAGGCCTCTGTGTAGGAAGCCCTATGGAAAAGTATACGTCAAACTTCCTGCAGCCGTTGTCTCCGGCATATGCAATACTTTTTTCCAGATCGGCATTAGTGTAAGTCTTGCCGGTCCTGAGCCGTATGCTCTCAATGGATGATTCGGGCGATATCTCCGAAGTGAACTGTGGGAATGCCTTTTTCAGCTCCTGATAGTAATTGGAGCCAGGCGGAATGAAATATTCGGTCAGGAGTGGGATATCTATTCCCCTGTCCCTTACGGATCTGAGGAATTCCAGGTAGTATTTCTCTCCGGCAAGGTTGATGTCACCAGCGATGAATATAGGTGCCCCCAGGTTCCTGTGCACTATCTCTACCTCGTCAACCACCCTTTCGATCCTTCTCATAATCGGTGAGTGTGGATAGAAGTTGGTGTGGTATGAGTAGTACGAACCACCGCAAAACGCACAGTTCATGGAGCAGCCATGCTGTATGAGCGTCATGGCCATGGGGTTCCTTATCCAGGACAGGAAGGGCATGTGCCCCTTAATGTCGTGGTATTTGAGCGCATTGCGGATCAGGCACTCATAATTCAGGTATACATCATCCATCCTCTCCAGGTCATTTGATCTCCTGTTCTCCTTCACCGCACCGTCACTCCGGTATAGCAGGTTCTCGATGCCTTCCGGACTTCCGCCGTTCTGCACGAAATCCACGAGCGGAGGCATGGATCTTTCCTGCAGGTCGCCCTTTAGCACAAAATCCACTTCAGGGTAGTTCTGCATAATATCCTCAGCAAAATATGATGCTGAGAAACCGCCCATGACGACTTTTGAATCGGGATGATGCTTCTTGATTGTCCGAACGAGGTTGATGGCCCCATGCACATGGGGGAGCCAGTGAAGATCAACGCCGAACAGGTCCGACTCCATTCGCTTGATGTACGCGTCGACGTCAAACTTGGGCGAATCAAGCATTAGAACGGCAGTATTGCTTATCCGGGCGTTGTACCCCCTCTCAGTGAGATAATTCAGCATGCTGATCAGGCCGATGGGGTACATCTCAAACACCGGGGTTGAAGGGACTACATCACTTATTGGGCCAGTCCTGAGGTCCCGGCTCCTGAAGTTGAATATGCTCGGTGGGTGTACAAACGCAACATCTGTTTTCATATCATTCCGCCAGTGCCGGCCCGCATCACCCACCAGAGTGAGTACGGCGGGATCTGGCTGATCATCGCAACGTGAAAGCCGGTAACCCATCCACCGGGAGCAGGCACAAAGAAAAATGCCGGTGGAAGTATTAAGCGGCTCACCTAAAAAATTATGGACTCATTCAGTTATTTGAGCCTCACCAGCCTGAAAATAACCCATCCTGAATGGATTTGCCTGAAATATATGTGGAATGCAGGGGATGGGATTTGAACCCACGTACCCCTACGGGACTAGACCCTCAATCTAGCGCCTTTGACCAATCTCGACAACCCCTGCTTTGTTCATTGGGATTGGGAAATATGATATTTAATTTACTGTGCGAGTAAGCAAAAATAGGGAAAAGTGGGAATGTTTGACGATACGAAGAAAAAAGGGTTACTTGTCGCACTTTCCAGTGGGACAGGCAGGGTCAAAGGTTGAGTCAACTTTCAGGTACTTGTCCGGAACTTTTGTAATGAGCTCAATTACTTTGTCCTCTTCCTCGTGTGAGGGGGCTTCCTTGATCTTTTCCATCTTCTGGTTGTTCTGCGTTCCAGAGTATAGAACCTGCTCTGATTTGCTTCTGTCCCTGTAAACGGTGATTCCCTTGCAGTGGAGGTCTTTTGCCATCCTGTATGCCTTTGCTATGTCTCCAGGTGAAGCGTCTGCTGGGAGGTTTATGGTCTTGGAGACACCTGAGTCACAGTATCTCTGGAATGTTGCCTGCATAAGGACATGCCATTCTGGCTCTATCTCATGCGAGGTTACAAACAGATCCTTGACATCCTGCGGAAGATCGACGCCGTGCAGGTTTCCGGTCTTGGCAACCTCGTGCATCAGGTCTTCAGAGTACAGGTTCTTGCTCCGCAGGTACTCTTCAAAGAGCGGGTTGACCTCAATGAGCTCCTGACCGTTCAGCACATGGCGCATGAACGCTATTGCAAAGAGCGGCTCAATGCTGGAGGAGCAGCCCGCGATTATTGATATAGTCCCTGTTGGGGCGATGGTAGTGGTGGTGGAATTTCTCATCTTTACACCCATCTCCTGCCATGTAGAGCCTTCCCATCCCGGGAAAGTACCTCTCTCTTCTGCGAGCCTCTCGGACTCCATGTGGGACTCTTCCTGCAGGAAGCTCATCATCTTCTCTCCCATTTCCAGGGCTTCACCGCTGTTGTACCTGACCCCCAGCTTTATGAGCATGTCGGCGAATCCCATTATTCCAAGGCCTATTTTCCTTGTCGACCTGGTCATTCTCTTTATCTGCTCAACCGGGAAATTGTTGGCATCTACAACATTGTCGAGGAACCTGGTAGAGAGCCTTATGACTTTTCTGAGCCTTTCGTAGTCTATTTCACCGTCATTGACGAACTTTGAAAGGTTGATCGAACCAAGATTGCACGACTCATAGGGCATGAGAGGCTGTTCACCGCATGGATTAGTCGCCTCAATTTCAGCAATGTGCCTGACAGGATTCTTTCTGTTAATCTCATCCAGAAATATCAGGCCTGGGTCCGCTGTCTTCCATGCCTGGTTCACTATTGCGTCCCACATTGTGGAAGCCTTGATCCTGTTGACCACTTTCCTGGTTCTGGGATTCCTGAGTTCGACGTAACCGTCCTGGTCGAGCTTCTCGAAGAACTCGTCCTCCATTCCAACAGAGATGTTGAAGTTGGCAAGTTTTGTGTTCTCAGAATCCTTGCTCATTATGAACTCCATTATGTCGGGGTGGTCGTACCTGAGTATGCCCATGTTGGCCCCCCTTCTCTTGCCGCCCTGCTTGATCACGTCAGTGGTCTTGTCGAATATCTGCATGAAGGAAACTGGACCGGAGGCTACACCCTTCGTGGATCCAACAAGGTCATCCATGTTCCTGAGCCTGGAGAATGCAAACCCAGTTCCGCCTCCTGACTTGTGTATCTGCGCGGTGTACTTGACGGCGTCAAATATCTCTTCAATGCTGTCACCGACAGGAAGCACAAAGCAGGCAGAGAGCTGTCCCAGCCTTGCACCTGCATTCATCATGGTAGGTGAGTTAGGGACAAATTCCAGGTTCTGCATGATCTCCTCGAAGTCGTTGATTGTATCCTCTGCGGTGGTGGGCTTGGTATATGCAAAGTCGAGGAACTCCTCAAAAGTACCCTTGAGCTCACCCTCATCAACCATGCTGTCAAAGGCCCTGTGCAGGGTCTCCTCCTGGGTCTTGGACAGGTATGAAAGCTTCTTCCCGTCCTTCCTGGGCTTGCCAGACTTCTGGTAATCCTTGTAATCGTACAGCGCGTCCACTATTCCAAGGTGCATGGCAACACGCCTGAACATCTGGCGCGGAGTCTCTATAATCTTGCCTTCCTCATCCTTCAGGAGGTATCTGGCCTCAAGCACCTTTACCGCATTTATTGAGAGCTTGAGATCATCCTTTACCCCGAGCCTCTCCTTCTCTTCCCTTATGGTTCTTCTCTTTTCCCTGTAGAGGATGTACGCCTTGGCAACATCGTTGAAAGACTGGTTGTTTATCTTGACGGTCATCAGGGTCCTTTCAACAAGATCCTGTATCTGCTCCACCGTAGGGGTTTTTCCCTGTTTTTCGATCTCCTTTACGACTCTGTCGGCAACCTTCTCCGCGTCGTTCATCGAGCCTTTCTTTATGGTGAGCATTGCCTTGTAGATGGCCCTTGTAATCTTTGTTTTGTCAAATGGCACTGTTGTGCCATCTCTCTTTACTATCTGGTTTATCATTCATAAGCCTCCGAGATGGTAACCTAACCATCTGCAAATCTAATAATAGAGTTTTTGTTATTTGATACTTTATTAGCTCTGGATGCAAATTAGATAATATATATTACACCTAATACTTTACCAAATCTGGATCAATATCCCAAGAATGCCAAATTAACCGTACCGGGAAATCTCAAAATATATTTTGTGAACGTGATAATATACACTTATTTATTCTATATAATCTCGATTTTTTATTATGTCAGCTATAGAATAAAACCTGTCTCAAATTTTTAAGCATTGCTTCGATTCCAGGGCATGAAATTGATCGAGTGCGTCCCCAATTTCAGTGAAGGCCGCAAAAAGGAGAGAGTCGACCAGATTGTGTCGGCAATATCCTCGGTTCAGGGAGTCACCATTCTTGACATGGAGATGGACGAGAACCACAACAGGAGTGTTGTCTCGTTCACCGCAAGTTATGACAGAGTCGTGGAAGCAGCATTCCAGGGAATCAAGAAGGCTGCCGAACTGATAGACCTTAGCCGGCATTCAGGGGAGCACCCGAGATTCGGTGCGGCAGACGTGGTACCATTCATCCCACTAAGCGGAGCGGACATGAAAGACTGCGTAAACCTTGCCAGGGAACTGGCAAAGAGGGTCGGGGAGGAGCTCAACATTCCCGTTTACCTCTACGGGGACGCTGCAGCTGTTCAGTCCAGGAAGAATCTTGAAGACATCAGGAACAAGAATTTCCAGTACGAGCAGCTTAAGGCATCCATAGGCGAGGACCAGTGGAAGCCGGACTCAGGTCCGAGCAGTGTGGGCAGTGCAGGTGCCACAATTATAGGTGCACGTGACTTTCTGATAGCATACAACGTCAACCTGAATACCGCAGATCTCTCAATTGGCAAGAAGATCGCGAGAGCATTGAGGGCAAAGGACGGAGGATTCACGTACGTCAAGTCGCTGGCCTTTTTCCTGGAAGACAAGAAAATGGTCCAGATCTCAATGAACCTGACAAACTACAAAAAGACCCCTCTGCACAGGGCATTTGAGCTTGTGAAGATGGAGGCCGCAAGGTACGGTGTCACAGTTGTGGAGTCTGAGATTGTTGGGCTGGTTCCAATGGATGCAATACTTGAAGCGTCCAAGTTTTATCTGCAGTTGAACTCCTTCAAAAACGAGCAGGTCCTAGAGAGGAAAATGTGGAAGTGATTGAGCTGGAAAGCTACGACAGTTTTATTGAAAGGCTGGCAAGCTCCTCACCCGCGCCTGGAGGCGGTGCAGCAAGCGCCATGGTCTCCATAGTCGCATCTTCCCTGAACCAGATGGTAGCCTCATTGACACAGGGAAAGAAGAAGTATGCTGAGCACGAGGCTGAGATGGCAGGCATAGTTGAGAAGAGCAGGAATGTGGAATCAGACCTCAGGTCACTGATGAAGGAGGACGAGGACGCATTCAACAAGATCATCGAGGCCATGAGGATGCCCAAGGAGTCCGACGAGGAAAAGGAAGCTCGCAGAAATGCCATGCAGAAAGCCATGCGTGGAGCCGCCAAGACACCGTGGAAAATTGCAGCTTCTGCCAGAGAGGTTCTTGAATTGTCAAAGAAACTGGCTGAACACGGCAACAAGAACGCAATTACAGACGCCGCCTGCTCTGCACTTTTTGCACATGCTGCCATACACGGTGCGCTGTATAATGTCAGAATCAATCTTCTGTCCATCAGGGACGAGGAGTTCGTGAAGGAGGAGAGGACGAAACTCTCACTCTTTCTCGAGGACTGCGACAGGATAAAGTCGCAGGTCATCAGGCTGGTGGACACGGAAATAGGGAAGTGAATGGATGGAACTGGAGAACATATCTGAAATAGCCAGGAAACTGGGACTTGGGGAAGACGAGTACGAGCCGTACGGCAGGACAATGGCAAAGGTCTCGCTGTCGGCGCTGTCAAAGAGGGAAGGGAAAAAGAACGGGAAGCTGATTCTGGTCACTGCGATCAATCCAACTCCCGCGGGAGAAGGCAAAACAACCACGAGCATCGGGCTCTCCCAGGCGTTCAGCCAGCTTGGCAAGAAGGTTGCAGTAGCGCTGAGAGAACCATCCCTTGGCCCCTGCTTCGGAATAAAGGGTGGAGCAACGGGAGGCGGAAAATCAACGGTAGAGCCATCCGACAGGATAAACCTTCTGTTCACATCTGACTTCCCCGCGGTGACTGCCGCGCATAACCTTCTTTCTGCACTCATCAACAACCACATACACCACGGAAATGTGCTGAACATAGACCCGAAGAAGATATTCTTCCCACGCACAATTGACATGAATGACAGATCTCTCAGGGACATTGTAGTGGGCGTTGGCGGCAGGGACACAGGCACAATAATGAGCGACAGGTTCGTCATAACCCCGGCCTCTGAAATCATGGCAATCCTCGGCCTCTCCAGAGGGTACAGGGATCTCAAGGAACGACTATCGCGGATACTAGTCGCATATGACAGGACAAACAAGCCGGTTTACGCTGGGGACATAAAGGCTGCAGGGGCAATGGCAGCTCTCCTCAGGGATGCGATCAGGCCAAACATAGTCCAGACCCAGGAAGGAGTCCCGGCATTTGTGCACACCGGCCCGTTCGGGAACATAGCCCACGGAACCTCAAGCATTCTCGCTGACAAGATTGGGCTGAAGCTGGTTGATTACCTGATCACAGAGGCAGGCTTTGGCTCAGAGCTGGGGGCAGAAAAGTTCCTGAACCTTGCGAGCAGGTCAGGAGACCTTCCCGTGGACGCTGTTGTCATAGTGGCAACGATAAGGGCACTGAAGCACAATGGAGGTGCCAAGGACATAAACGAAGAGGATGTTGACGCAATGGTCGAAGGCTCGGCAAACCTTCTCAGGCATGTTGCAAACATGAGATCGTTCGGACTCAATCCAGTTGTTGCGATCAACAGGTTCCCGAAGGACACGGACAAAGAAATCAGCGCGCTCAGGGACCTCCTGGAGGGAAAAGGAGTGAAATTCGCCCTGTCTGAGGTTTTCTCAAAGGGTGGAGAAGGCGGGAAAGACCTTGCAGACCTGGTCCTGAGCACAATCCAAGATCATCCCGTTGCGCTAAAGAGGACTTACGAGGAAGGAGACGACGTGCGAACCAAGATTGACAAGATAGCAAGCAAGATATACGGAGCTTCAGGCGTCATATACGAGCCTCAGGCGGAGAAAGACTTGAAGGCGCTGAAGAAACTGGGCATGGAAACAGCCCCTGTGTGCATGGCCAAGACGCAGTACTCTTTCAGCGATGACCCTTCACTGCTGAATGCCCCTGAGAATTTCAAGATAAAGGTCACATCTGTCTTTGCCTCTTCAGGGGCAGGGTTCGTGGTTCCGCTTCTCGGGTCGGTTATGACAATGCCGGGGCTGCCCAAGCATCCTGCCGCTGACGATATCGACGTGAATGAAGAGGGCGAGATAACAGGGCTCATCTGAGCAAAAGTTTCACAATCTATCAGGGTATTGTGTGCTGTCTGCGTGTTTCACATGACCGTCAACAGCATCCCCACCCTGGAACAGATACGGAAGGCCCAGGAGTTCCTCAAAGGCAAGGTAAACAGGACTCCCCTCTATTTTTCAAGCACCATGAGCAGGACGTACCAGTCAAACCTGTACTTCAAGATGGAGAATCTCCAGAAGACAGGTTCTTTCAAGACCAGGGGGGCCATGCTAAAGATTTCTGGCCTCTCCGAGGACGAGAAGAAAAGAGGCGTCACTACGGCCAGCGCAGGGAACCATGCGCAGGGAGTAGCATATTCGTCGATGATGAACGGCATAAACGCGAAGATCGTCATGCCAGAGTTTGCGACCCCCGCGAAGGTCAACGCGGTCCTGGGTTACGGTGCAGAGGCAGTCCTTCATGGAAAGGACTACGCAGAAGCGCGTGAGAAGGCAAACGAGATTGCTAGGAACGAGAACAGGGTCTTCATTGAGGCATTCAATGATCCGACGATCATATGCGGGCAAGCTACTGTGGGACTGGAGATCATGGAGGATCTCCCCGACGTGGACATTATACTCGTTCCAATTGGAGGAGGCGGCCTGATCTCAGGAGTGGCACTGGGCTCCAGGTATATAAGGGATGATGTCAGAATAATCGGAGTTCAGACGGAGGCATCAGATTCAATGCTGGCTTCTCTCCAGGCAGGAAAGATCATCTCTCATGTTACTTCAGACAGCATTGCCGACGGAATCACTGTCAAGTACCCCGGCGAATTGAACCTCGAGATTGTCCAAAAATACGTGGACAGTGTTGTGACCGTAAGCGAGGAAGGCATTGCGAATGCCGTTTTCAGGCTTCTGGAGAGAAACAAGACGCTTGTTGAGCCGTCAGGTGCTGCAGCATTTGCGGCCATCCTGGAGGGCAAGGTCGATGTAAAGGGCAAGAAGGTTGCTGTTGTGCTTTCTGGGGGAAACATAAATCTCCTGCTCCTCTCAAAGATCATCTACAAGAGCCTGGAAAACAAGACTGAGCTAGTGAGGATAATGTGCAGCATCCCGGACAGGCCCGGCGCACTCAAGCGCATTACCACCGCAATTTCAGATTCAGGCGCAAATATATTCCACGCAGAAGTGGACAACCTAATGCAGGACACTCCCATTGGTTATCAGGGAATAATGTTCACCCTGAGCCTCCGAGGAGAAAAACATCTTGAGGAACTGCTTGCAAGGCTGAGGGAAATAGGCTACAGGTTCGAGGTACTGACCGAGACCTTCAGCTAGTGCCGTCAGTAGCGGATTTCGAACCCGCTGTGGTCTTTGTAGTCCAGGTCAGAAGTCTCAATCCTGTCGACCCTTGCGACAGGCATTTCTTTCATGCAGTAAACCACCAGGCGGTCGACCTTCTCCTCCTCTCCTGACAGTTCGGCTTCCACGGTTCCATCGGGCAGGTTCTTCACCCAGCCGCACACCCCGATATCATAGGCTGCCTGCTGAGTCCTTCTCCTGAAGTAGACCCCCTGGACTCTCCCGTAGAATTTTACCCTTCTGGTGACAGGCATCACCTGACAATGCAACTATGCGTTAAAAGACTAACCATGGCTCAGTTTCGGCTCACAATGGTGATAATGTCCTCGTCCTCAATGTCGTAGTCCAGGCCAACCTTCTGGTCATTGATCTTCCCCCTGTTCCTTGTAAGGAGGGCATACCTGAAGGAGCGCAGCATCTCCCTGCTGACTCTCCTGCACACCTCCCTCACTGTTGACCCATTCGTCAGTACAAGTGGCCGTTCAAAATCCACGACTCCTGATCTCTTTCTCAGGTAAACCCGCACGAGATCCAGTTCCTTGTGTATGTACTCCTTCAGCTCTTCGACCCCTACGCCAGTTGCTGCGGACACCTTGATCACGTCAGCGTACTTTGACGATTCACACATCACCTTCCTGGTGTCGTGTGGAAGGTCAATCTTGTTCACCACAACAAGCATCTTGGCATAAACCCTGTTTCCGCTCAGGAAATCAATTATGTCCTCCATCTCAACCCGCTCCCTTATGTAAAGGTCGGCGTTGGTTATCTTGAACTCCTTGATGACGGACTTTATGTCATCATCATCAATCTCAACATTCTTGGGCTTGTGGATCTTTATGCCACCCTTGTTGGCTTTCTTCATGGCTATGTTCTTTCTCCTCCTCGTAACCACGATGCCAACCTTTTCGAGCTCAAGGATGATCCTGTCTATCCCCTTCATGTCGGTGTCTGTCACAATGAGGATGAGGTCGGCAGAACGAACCATGCTTAGTACCTCCCGCCCCCTGCCGGATCCAAGGGCAGCGTTTTCTATGATTCCCGGAAGGTCAAGTATCTGTATCTGGGCCCCCTTGTAATCCAGAGTTCCCGGTATAACACGAAGGGTCGTGAATGCAAAACTGCCTACCTTGCTTTCAGCCCCGGTGAGCCTGTTGAGTAGGCTGCTCTTCCCAACAGATGGAAATCCGACAAGGGCAATTGTTGCGTCTCCTGCTTTGGGAACAGCAAAACCTCCTCCTCCACCTGTGTGGCGTTCGCTTGCCTCAGCCTGGAGCTTTGCAAGTTTTGCCTTAAGGATACCGATATGGTGCTCAGTCGCCTTGTTGTACTCGGTCTTCCTGAGCTCCTCCTCAATATCCTTGATCCTGTCCTCTATTCCACCCATTTTCTCATTCCGGCCACAAAAGTCCGCTACTCGGTGGCCTCACTTGAAGTGATTCTAAAGACTAATACCTTTTCAAAAAAATAGCTCTCTTCGCCGGCTATGGAGAACTTGAGACCTGGAAACTCCCTGATCAGGCTCTCTATGGAGGTCAGGCTTGAGAGGACAAGGTATATCTCGCCTCCCGGCAGCAAATGGCCGGGTGCCTCCCTCAGGAAAGGCCTAGTAAGAGCAAATCCATCAATGCCGCCATTCCACTGCTCTGCCTCTGGCAGGTTGTCGCTTGAAGGCAGGTAGGGAGGGTTGAATACAATTGTGTCGTACATCTCACCAGATGGAATACCCGAGAAAATGTCAGAATGGAAAGCCCGGATTGTGACATCGTTGTTCTCAGCATTTCTCAATGTGCACTCCAGGGCACTCTCGCTAATGTCTGCAGAATGGACATCTGAACCCCGAATTGCGCACGAGATTGAGAGAATGCCTGTCCCGCAGCCGATCTCAAGCACTTTCCTTCCGCATTCCATGCTCCTGAGAAGAAGGTAACTGTCCTCGGCAGGCGAGTAAACGCCTTCGCATTCCTCAATTACGATGTCTTCAACGCTCATTGATACTACTTCTCCGCACAGGCATCAAGTCATTGCTGAACCGGACAAAAGGTTTGCCGGAACGGGAGGGTTATTATTGAAGTACTTCGATTGAGTGCTGTCATGAGTGAATTCAAGATCCCTGATCTCAGGGAGGTCCTGAAGGCAGCAAAGATTCTGAGGAGGCATTTTCCTCCAAGCCCGGTTATGAGGCTCGCTCCGGATTTATATCCCGGGACGGACGTATACCTGAAGCTGGAAAACATGCTCCCAACAAGGTCATTCAAGATCAGGGGTGCAACTTACTTGATCTCCCAGCTGAGCAGAGAGGAAAGGGAATCAGGGGTTATAGCCGCATCCACTGGAAATTTCTCCCAGGGTGTTTCCTGGGCCGCGAGGGAGTACGGAATCAGGGCAGTCATAGTGATGCCGGAAGGGGCCAATGAAGCCAAAGTCAGGGCTACACGTGCACTTGGCGGAGAGATCATATTCCATGGGGGGAAATTCGACGATGCAAGGAAGCACGCGGAAGAGCTTGCTGAAAGGAAGGGATACCGGTACGTACACTCTGCAAATGAGCCCATGCTTGTTGCCGGGGTAGCAACGCACACACTGGAGCTGCTCTCCGAGCAACCAGGGATCGATACGGTTATAGTTCCAGTGGGTGGCGGAAGTGGCGCCAGCGGCGCATGCGTGGTTGCAAAAGCATGCGGCAAGGTCAGCGTGATCGGCGTGCAGTCAAAGGAGTCGCCTGCAGCATTCAACTCGTGGAAGAGTGGAAGACATGAAGTGGCAGGGAACAAATCATACGCAGAGGGACTGGCCACAGGCGAAAGCTATGATTTCACCCAGGAAATAATGCGGGACTGCCTGGATGATTTCATACTGGTGGATGATGATGAAATAAGGGCAGCCTGGAGGAATGCCATCCTTGGTGCGAGAATTGTGCCAGAATCTGCATCTGCTTCCTCAATCGCAGCCCTGGAGCGCTTATCTGACAAGCTCAAGGGGCACTCCGTTGGCCTTGTCATCACAGGTGGAAACTCCCCGGAATCGGAACTCGAGTCAATTTTGGGAGGGATACGGTGAAAGCGTTGTCGTACGAGGAACAAAACTCTGCTGCCTCCAATGCATGTGTTAAATACTTCCCACCAATTTCACAAATCCCCACAGCTTGAGGTAAGGGTATTGTCCAGCAAGATTATCATAGCGGAGAAAGCCGACGCAGGCAGAAGGATTGCATACATACTTTCCCAGGGCTCTTCCAAGCAGAAGCGCCCCAAGGGGATGAGCTACATCGAGTTTGAGAAGGATGGTGTGCAGTATTACCTGATACCGTTGAGCGGCCATGTGGTGGAGATTAATTTTCCGGAGAGCATGAAGGACTGGAAGTCGGTTGACCTCAACGAGCTTATTGACTCCAGGATCGTCCATAACGCGAAGAACAGGAATGCTGTCAACACGCTTCAGGCCTTGTCGAAGGGTGCTGACACAATTGTTGTGGCCACCGATTACGACAGGGAAGGCGAATTGATAGGGGTGGAGGCAGTAAACATCATAAAGGAAGCGATAAAGAAAAGCGGAGACGAGCCCAACATACGTAGGGCGAAGTTCAGCGCACTTACAAGGGACGAAGTATCTTCGGCTTTCGACGACCTCATCGATGTGGACTATCACCTCGCGGATTCAGCATCCGCAAGGGAGGAGATAGACCTCATATGGGGAGCTGCCCTGACTCGCTTCATCTCGGTTGCGTCGAACAGGTACGGCAAGGATTTCCTTTCGGTAGGGCGGGTCCAGACACCGACACTTGGGCTCATAGTCAACAGGGAGCTTGAGATCGAGGCCTTTGTGCCCCAGAAGTTCTGGAAACTTCAGGTGGTCTTCAACAAGAAAGGTGATTTTACTGGTGATTATGAAGGCGGGGACGTCTTCGACGAGAAAGAAGCAGACAGGATCCTCGAGGGAATAGAGGGCAGGAACGGGACTGTCCAGAAATTTGAGAGGCGCGAGGAACGCATAGGAAGGCCCCCTCCTTTCAACACGACAGAGTTTTTGAGGGAGGCTTCACGCATACAGGTGGCCCCGGCCAAGGCAATGAACATAGCAGAATCGCTCTATATGCGGGGGCTCATAAGTTATCCCAGGACTGACAACACGGTTTACCAGAAGTCGATCAACCTCAAGGGAGTCCTCAACAAGCTGAGGGACACAGAGTTCGTTGAAGAGGTCGAAAAAGTGCTTTCCCAGGAAAAAATATACCCTTCCAGGGGAAGGACAGAGGCAACTGACCATCCTCCAATATACCCAACCTCTGCAGCCAAGAAAGGGTCATTGAAGGGGGACTATGCCAAGATATACGAGCTGGTTGTAAGGAGGTTCCTGGCAACTTTGTACAAAGAGGGGCAGAGGGAAGTCAGGGAGGCAACACTCAAAGTTGGAGACTTCAACTTTGCCACTCATGGGGTGACAATCACCCAGAGGGGCTGGCTCGAGATCTACAAGTATTACCACCCCAAGGAGAACTACCACCCTGACCTGGAAGAAGGGGAAGAAGTGCAGGCAAAGGACTGGCAGAAGAAGGAGGACATGACAAAGCCACCCAGGAGGTACGACATATCCTCCCTGCTCAAGAAGATGGAGGAGCTAAACCTTGGGACCAAGAGCACGAGGCATGACATCATAGCGAAGCTTCAGGCGAGAGGCTTCATAGAGGGAAATCCGGTTAGGCCCACGCCGCTTGGCATTGGTCTTATAAAATCAATACTTACGGTTGAGTCGAAAATAGCGGAGCCAGAGATGACAGCCACTCTAGAAGTGGACATGGACAAGATTGCAAACCGCCAGGTGGGAAAGGAGGACGTTGTCAAGATTTCAAGGGACATGCTGCATGGTGTTCTGAGGGACCTGAAATCAAACGAGGCGCTCATAAGGGAAACCATCAGGGAACACCTCAAGATGGGCAAACCCATCGGGGAGTGCCCATTGCACAAGGGGAAGAATATCCTCCACATCAAGGAAAGATCATTCTCGAGGCTGAAATGTGAGGTGGAGGGCTGCAGGATCGACTTCAAGGCACCCTCTCGCGTCCTTATCCAGCTCGCTGAGAAGGAGTGCCCTGTGTGCTCACTCCCTCAGATAAAAGCCATACGCAGGGGCCAGTCTCCAGACATAAGATGCATAGACCCGGCGTGCGAGTTCAACACAAAGAAGGACAATTTCGGAAAATGCCCCAAGGACGGAGGCAACCTGGTTGTCAGGCAGTCAAGGTACGGTAAGAGGTTTCTAGGATGCTCCAGCTATCCGGATTGCACTATGACATATCCACTCCCGCAAATGGGCTCGCTCCAGGCCACCGGAGAGGTGTGCCAGCATTGCGGCTCGCCCTTGATAGTCGCATTCAGGAACCAGAGGAAATGGGAGTTCTGCCCAAAGATGGACTGTGAGTTCAACAAGAAGAAGGGCAAATCAGAGAGTCCCAAAAAGAAGAAAGGTGGAAAAGCTGCAAAGGTTAGGAATAGCTGAAATTACAACGCTTTCCCTGTTCGTCCTTTCATCACTCTTTGCCATATTCCTTGCAGGAGTGCTCAGGGAAGCAAATTCATCATACTCCTCCACAACCCCTACAACGGGGATAGGGATGGTATTTGTCTACCTGGCTTTTGCGATAGCGGTGAGCTTTTTCATAATATACCTTGCAAGGAAGAAGAGAATGCGAATCATGAAGGGCATTTTCCTGTTCCTGATAATCTACGTGGTCTTCTACGTGTTCCTCATCGTTGGTGCAGTCATTGCCAACACCTATCTTGAATATTACATAATCATAACAGCCGCCCCAATCATATTCGCCTATTTCCTGGTGTTCAGGAACAACTGGATAGTCACAAACCTGGCCGGCTTCTTCCTCGCAGCGGGAGTTTCCGCAATATGGGGAGTACTCATAGGAATATGGGCGGCGGTTGTTTTCCTGATAGCATTTGCCGTATACGACTATATCTCGGTATACAAGACCAAACACATGATCAGCCTGGCCCAGATTGCAATGGATGAATCGCTTCCAATGCTATTCGTGGTGCCTTCTCAGCGGGGCATGGACATGAAGGAGGTGAATATCGAGCAGGGAGGGGAAAGGAAAGCTCTCATGCTGGGATTCGGCGATGTCGCCCTCCCGAGCATAATGGTTGTTTCCTCGGCGATGTACGGTGCAGGGCACATCCTCTGGTTCACACTGCTGCCTCTGCTCGGAGGGCTTGTCGGCATGGCCCTGCTTTTTTCCAATCTTGTCAAGAAGCCGGCCCCCGGCCTTCCCCTTATAAATTCAGGCGTGATAGGCGGATTCCTCGTCGCCTACTTTGTCTTCAGCATCCTGTAGGATCAGTGCAGGAACACGCGCTTGGAGGTGAAATAGAGGGGTATTCCGTAATTCTCTGCGGCATTTATTACCTCCTCATCCCTTATTGAGCCTCCAGGCTGGATGATAGCCCTGATTCCTTTTTCATGGGCAAGCTCAACATTGTCGGCAAATGGGAAGTAAGCATCTGACGCTAGCACAGAGCCTGCGGATTTATCGCCCGCTCTCTGGGTTGCAATTCTTATCGCCTCCACCCTGGAAGTCTGGCCGCTGCCTATGGCTATCGTGGCCTTTTCCTTCGCAAGGACTATGGCATTGCTGCGGCAGTGGGCGACAACTCTCCATGCAAACTCCAGGTCCTCAAGCGATGCGCCATCAGCTGGTGTAGACGTCTTCAGCTCAGGCTTTCCATGTTCCGATCTGAGTGGCGTCTGTGCCAGAATGCCGTTGGATATGGACTTGTATTTGAGTGTAACGCTGGGTTTGAAAGGGACCCTGAGTACTCTCAGGTTCTTTCTCTTCTGAAGTCTCGCAAGAGCATCCTCACTGTATGAGGGGGCAATCAGGACTTCGACGAACAGCTTGCCCATTGAATCAATGGTGTCCATGTCAACCTCTCTGTTGACAGCTATCACAGAGCCGTAGGCCGACTCGCTGTCAGCGGCTATGGCCCTTGTCATGGCTGAGGCCAGCGTACCGGAGGATGCAACTCCGCAGGGGGTGTTGTGCTTTATGACGACCGCTGTTGGCTCTGAAAACTCAAGCGCAGTCTCCATGGCAGCATCAGCATCGACAAGATTGTTGTAGGAAAGCTCCTTCCCGTTGAGCTTCTCGGCATTTGCTATGCCATTTTCTGACCCGTCGGAAAACAGGTAGCCTTTCTGGTCAGGGTTTTCCCCGTACCTGAGCTCACTCTTTCCAGTGAAGTGGAGAAACAGCTCATCGGGCACCGTTCCTGTGATTTTATCATGAAGGGCATTGTAAATCTGCACGTCGTATCCCGCCGCAGTGGAAAACGCCTTCAGAGCAAGTCTCTCCCTTGTCCTCATGGAGAGGGAACCAGTAGTGGCAAGCTCCTCGGAAACATCCCTGTACTGGGAAGGATCTGTGAGTACGACAACATTCCTGTAATTCTTGGCGCCTGCACGCACCAGTGACACTCCTCCAATGTCTATGTTCTCCAGCATTTCATCAAGGTTGCCTCCTTCTGCCGCCTTTCCAAAGGGGTAAAAATTCACGATGATCAGGTCGAATTCAGGGGCCTCGATGCCCTCGGTCTCCTTTCTGCTTTCTGGATCCCTCTTCGAGAGTATCCCTGCGTATATCCTGGGGTGAAGTGTCTTGACCCTCCCTCCCAGGATGTCGGAAAATCCTGTGAGGTCTGAGCTGTTCCTGACCGGAATCCCGTTTTCCTTGAGATGGGAAAAAGTCCCTCCAGTGGAGTAGACATCATCAAGATGTTTTGAAATCCCCTTGAGAAATGGCACAAGCCCGGACTTGTTGAAGACGCTAATGAAAGCCCTCATTGATTGAAGATGTCACCCAATGTTATTAACCAATTCACCAAGTTGAGATGAATGGAAAATTTGATTCTTGTCAAACCGCTGCAAGTAGTATGACAAAGATGGTCCATATCTGGGAAGTGCACTGCTCATCCTGCGGGAACAATTTCAAGCACGAATTCAGGGCAACCGACATCCTGAGGCCCCATATTTTTGCAAGCCTGTACTTCAAATGCCCATCTTGCGGTGCAGGATCCTTTGACAAGGTAACTCCAATCGGAAAGCTTACCCTAGATGACTGGCAGAAGGAGCATCCAGACATGGGAGTTGGCGATCTTCCTGAGTACGGTGATGGTACAGAATCTCCCTGAGACTCAGATTTCCATGGGCTTTCTGTGCTTAAGACTCCTCATATGATATTACCGTCAATCATAAACTTATGCGTCATGTAATTTTCAGTCGGAAGACAACAAAACATTTAATATTTTTTCAATATGAACCGGAGAGGAAGCACAATGTCAAGAAACATTTCAGTTGAAGCTCTAAAACAGACCCCCACTCCCAGAAAGGAAGTGGAGATAGTTGAGAGGAAAGGGCTGGGTCACCCTGACAGTGTATCTGACGGTATTGCGGAAGCAGTAAGCAGAGAACTGAGCAAATATTACCTAAAAGAATATGGGCGAATCCTTCACCACAACACAGACCAGGTCGAAGTAGTAGGAGGACAGTCCGCTCCACACTTTGGAGGAGGAAAGGTGCTAGAACCCACATACATACTCCTGAGCGGAAGGGCAACAACCCAGGTTGGAAAAGACAGGATACCGTTCAAGTCGCTGGCCATCAAGGCCACCAAGGATTATCTTTCGGGCCAGTTCAAGCATCTTGATCTTGATGCAGATGTAATGGTCGATTCCAGGATAGGTCACGGCTCTATTGATCTTGTTGATGTATATGACACGTCCAAGCTCAGGGCAAACGACACATCATTTGGTGTAGGCTTTGCCCCATTCAGCGACACCGAGAAGCTCGTTCTGGAGACGGAGAGGTATATCAACGGCCCGTTGAAGAAGAAGCTTCAGGCCATAGGGTATGACGTGAAAGTCATGGGATTCAGGCAGCAGGGGACAATTAATCTCACCATAGCTGCAGCATATGTGGACAAGTACGTAAAGGACCGGAGAGAGTACTTCTCAATCAAGAATGAGCTAAAGGACATGGTTAAGGACAACGCTGTCAAGTTCACTGACCAGGATGTTAATGTGTATGTCAACACTGCAGATGAGGAGGAGAACGAGAAATCCGCAACCTACCTTACGGTGACAGGTCTTTCAATGGAAAACGGAGATGATGGATCCGTGGGGAGAGGCAACCGTGTCAACGGCATGATCACTCCATACAGGGCCATGAGCATGGAGGCAGCAGCAGGAAAGAATCCCGTCACACACGTAGGAAAACTGTACAACGTTCTGTCCAACCTGATCGCCCACGATGTGGTCAAGGAAACCGGGGATGACATCGAGGAGGTTCTTGTAAGAATTGTCTCTCAGATAGGGAGGCCGATTGACGACCCGCACGTTGCGAGTCTTCACGTCATCTACAAGGACGGAGTGGATCCCTCAAAGCACAAGAATAACATTGCGAGAATAGCAGACGAAAGGCTTGAGCACATCTCGGACCTCACAAAGATGTTCGTTGAAGGCAAGCTTGGGGTCTTCTAAACCCACCTTTTTTTTGACTCATATCAGTTTCCACATGAGGAATGCGTCTGAAGAGTCGCTGTAGTATGCCCTTATCGTAGATATGGTTGAAAACCCGTACCTGTTGTAGAACTGTATTGCCTCGGCATTGTCAGTCCGTACTTCCAGCCTTATGCTCATGATGTTATGCATTCTGCAGAGGCTGGTGAAGTCATTCATAAGGGCCTTGCCGATACCCATTCCGCGAAAACTGTCCTCGACCGCAAGAAGCAGGATTCTGGCCTCTGTCCTGGAGAATTTTCCGCCGGCAATGAATCCAATAATCCTGTCATTCAGGGTGTATACCATGAATGCGTCTCTCCAGGACTGGTAAAGATCCATCATCAGATTTGTCGTGTAATACTCTGTGAGGGATGAATTGGCGATCTCAACAACCCGTTCGATATCGGAGACTTCAGCGTTTCTTACCTTCCCAATATCCCTGCTTTTCAATGCCATGAATATGTTGTTTCATATTGCGTCCCACTCTAATACCGTTTTCTATTTTCACAGGGCGCAAATAACTACTGGTCCGCTACTCAGAACGCAGTCTGGACTTGATGAGCCTTATTTCCCGGTCATAAGCCTCTGCAATATCAGAGAAACCGATGGTGCCGAGCACTTTCTTCCTGCCGCTGCTGTCATCCACCACTATCAGTTTTCCCGAGGTGGATTTTGTCAACAATGCGAGTGCGTGGTTTATATCCTCCCCGCCAGTTATTGTTGACGGGTCGCGTGACATCATGTCCCTTACCAGGACACCGTATATGTCCATCCCGTACTTGACATCCTCAAGTGAAAGGTACCCTTCAAGCATACCGTTCTTCTCTACAACTACGCCTTTTGTCCTTGTGTTGTGAAGAATGCTCAGGGCCTCTCTGATGCTCATGTCAGGAGAGACTCTTCCATAATTCCTTTCCATTGCGTCATAGACTGTCACTTCCTCCATTACAGGCTTCTGGTATTCCAGCTTGTGCGCTGGCGAAGCTGCCCTGTTCAGGTACTGTGCCTTGTATATGGTGTTCTTCGGGCCTGAAACGAAGTAGGCGATTGAAGTGGTCAGCATCAGTGGAAGGAGAAGTGCAAATCCCGCAGTCATCTCTGACCCCATGATCATAACTGAGATTGGGGCCTTCGATATCCCGCCGAAAAAGGCGATCATGCCAACAATAATGATGTCAGCGGCGCTGAGTTCAGGAAAGAATGGATGTATCAGAACAGCAACCATTGCGCTGAGGAATGCACCGGAAACCATCCCGGGGCCGAAAACTCCGCCTGACCCCCCTGAACCAATCGTGAAGGAGGTGGCTACAACCTTCAGGACAAATATTATGAGGAGGAACCAGAAGGGCACAGCGAGAAGTGAATTCCCAAGTATCAGCTGCACGAAGCCGTATCCAAGCCCAAGGACCTGCGGGTAGAATATGCCTATCACTCCAGCGATGAGCGCACCGATGGCGGGCCTGAGATACCTTGACACCCTTCTCATCCTCTGGAACAGCCCCTGGATGAAGTAGAAGAATTTTGCATAGAAAATGCCCCCCACTCCGCATATGAGTCCCAGCATCACATAGATCAGGAGCGATACGGGGTTGTAGAAGCCAAGTGTAGTTCCTCCCGGGATTATGAAAATGCTGGCTGGGTACCCGAAGACAAACCCGAAGATAGTGTACCCTATGATGGAAGCAATGATGGAAGGTATCAAAGCTTCGACCTCAAAGTCCTGCTTGTACAGGATCTCTGTGCTGAGGAGCGCACCTCCGAAGGGAGCAAGGAATATGCTGCCGATTCCTGCACCGATTCCTGCAGCCATGGCAATCCTCCTGTCATGCTCATTCATGCGGAAAACATCAGCAACAAACGAGCCGTAACCTGAGGCTATCTGAGCGGTCGGCCCCTCCCTCCCCGCGCTTCCGCCTGAACCTATTGTTACGGCAGATGAGACAAGCTTGATGATTGGCACTTTGGGGTGTATTTTGATTCCCTTGTGGACTGCGGCGATTGCAGCATCAGTTCCATGCCCTTCTGTTTCCGGTGCAAATCTGTAAACAATGAATGCTGAGAGCAGCCCTCCAAGTACTGTGGAAACAGGGATGAGGAGCTTCCTGTAATGCCCCATTGTGTAGGAAAGGCTGCCCCCCTCCCCTCCCGGCGTTGGGAGGGTCAGCCCGGTGATTCCCGTGAAGAAGTACTTTGTAACCAGGTCAATTGCGAAATAAAGTGCAAGCGAACCGAGTCCCGCAATGACGCCTATGATTACGCCCATTATTACCCATTTGGCTGTAAATCCTGACATCATGCTCTTGAACAGTCTACTGTTCCCGATTCCTGCAAGACTCATTTAACAAGCGTCACGGAATGGTAAGTCGGTATATATACATTATAACACGCGTTTTTCGCGAAATGTCAACTATTCCTACTCAAGGTTGCGGAAGAATGCGGCAGCATCCCGCACAGGATCATCGCTCAGCTTCATGTAGGGCATGTAATTCCCGAAATAAGCGGCCCGCCTGTCAAGAATAACTGCCATCCCGGCGTCCTCAACGGATCTGATAAGCCTGCCAATCTCCTGTTTCAACTTGATAACGGTGGGAAATGTCACAGAATATTCCCATCCTCTTCTGTACAGGTGCTCATAATAGCCATGGACAGAACGCTGTCTTGCGTCGGGCCTCGGGTACGGGATTCCTGCAATGACAACGAGCTCCAGTTCCTTTCCGGGGAAATTCATTCCCTCGGAAATCCTGCCTCCTGCAACAGCCAGCAGGGCTCCTCCACCCTTCCTGTACCTGCCAACCATGTCCATGGATTCCATCTGCGAGGCGCCCCTGTGTTCAGCTATGAACTTGAAGTCAAGTCCTGTCTCAACCACCTTCTCCAGGATACTGTACGAGGGAAAGAACACGATTGTGTTCCTCTTCACGGTGTTGACGAGCCCCGATATCATGTCCCTCATCTTCTCGATCTCTTCAGAATGAAACTCGTCATACTTCGTGGTCAGCCCCTCATAATATATGACCGAGCGCCTCTCCTCCGGGAACATGTACGGAACAGTCAGGTGCCTGATGTCCTGGAAGCCTGTTACGTTCTTGTAAATGGATACCGGCTCAAGTGTCCCGGACATATGTATTGTCTTGGACTCCTTCAGCGGGGAGAGCACCATGGAGGGATCAAGGCAGAATGCTTCAACTGAACCTCCCCTTCTGTTGGATAGTATGGCCACATACCTCTCATCGTCTATGTCCTCCCATGACATTATCCTGTCCGAGAGGGAGTGGACCCTTGATCGGGGGACCTTGCCCTGGTCCTCCTTCTTCTCCAGAATATAGTCTCCAAGTATGTTTAGGCAACCAACCAGGTTCTTGAACTTCTCACTGTTGATGGAGTTGGACATCATCACGTACTCCCTGAGCTCGTCAAACCTGATTCTCGTGTCATCCCTTCCTTCCAGGCGATCATCCACAAGGCTCAAGAGGCCAGATCTCAGCATCTCTGTAAAATCAGAGGCCCTGACCCATGGCATCAGTTCTATGTCCCCGTGGTCAACGGCCTCCTTTTCAGCTGCGTCTATCTGGTTTACCGTGATCTCAAAGGAAGAGACCTCTCTGGCGAGATCAGGTATGTTGTGGGCTTCATCCATCACTATGATGAGTTTATCCCTTGACACTCCCCAGTGGGTCAGGAACCTCTCTGCAACAGGAAGGTTCAGGAAATAGGCATATGGCGCGACAATAATGTCGGCCTTGTGCATGTTGAATTTCAGCGACTCATAAGGGCAGACACTATTCTCAACCCCGTAGGCATAAAATTCCTCTGCGGTTGGAAGCCTGGAGAATATCACCTCAGCAGTCTCTTCCCCCTTCACCTTGGAATTGAAGAATCTGCATGCATCGGCCTTGCCGTTCAGTACTTTCTTCTTTCTCGATGAGCAGAACTTGGATAGGCTTTCAGAGTTGAACTCCTCATTTCCCTCGATTTCGTGGTAGAGAGGGCAAAGGTTGCCCCTTCCCTGGAATGGAATTGCCCTGGTCCTGAAAGAGCCACTGAGTGTACGGAGTTCCTTCATTATCTGTTCCTGCTGGGAATTGGTTCTGGTGAGGTACAGGATCCGGAAATCAGGATGTGATTCCTTGAACTTGAGTGCTGAAACCAGGCCCATGATGGTTTTGCCCGATCCGGTGGGAGACTCAAATGCGGCTCCGACACTATCCTCAAGGGACTTCATGATGAAATTAACAACCTTCTTCTGGTATCCTCTCAGCTCAGTCTGGCTATTCAAAATATCAAATTAGTAGACCGACCCTGTATAAAGCCATGTTGTCTCAAAGCTCAAAATGCTGCGTTCCCAATACGTGAGCATCATGTCGGGGGCATCGAGATATATACAAATACTCTGAATCGATCTTAAGTCACTGATGAAATATGTTCTCTAGGGACCCGTCGGAACTTGTAAGAAAGGAAAAAATGAGTGATGAGGAGATATCCAGGTCTATCAGGCTGGCTCTTGCCGCTGAACTAGACGCAATCAACTTCTACCTGCAGCAGTCAAGCCTGATCCCGGAGGGAGCTTTCAAGAAGGTTCATGAGGACATTGCGAAGGAGGAAGTTACCCATTTCGGTGAATTCATGAGGCTGCTTTACGAATATGAGCCTGATGACTTCAAGAAAATCAAGGAGGGCTGGGATGAGGCTTCAGGCCTTCTGTCAGGAAATGAGGCAGCAAAGGAAGGTGGGAATTTCATGACAGGCGATGGTAAAGAGGGGGAAAGCGAACTGGAAAAGGATACAGGTTTCAGGCACCACTTTGGTCATTTCAGAATCATACAGTGGGAGGGTGAAGGTGTTCCCATGCCTGAGGATGAGGCGAAGATAGTGCCCTTGAAGAGGTTGGTGCACCAGTTTAGAGTCCGGAAGGGTGGGCTTGATCTGTACAGGGAAGAGAAAGTGAGGGAGAACTTCAGGAAAGTGATACGGCAAATAGGAGAAGAAATACTTCTGGGAAATGACCTGGCACTTTCAAGGAGGGCTGAGAAGATGAAGCCTGGGGACTGGTCAAAGGAGGGTGAAATACTCGGTGATGCCATAGAGGCAAGGAACAAGATCCTTCAGGCAGGATACACCTCGGAGCCGCTTGTTGTTGTGTCGCCGGATGTAAACAGGCTGCTCCTGAGGCAGTCTGAAGAAAGTGGACAGCCAGAGATAGACCTGATAAGGGAAGGAGTTGGCCCTGTCCAGGTCTCGCCATATCTTAGAGGAGACCATATGATAGTCCTGCACCCCGAATCATTCTGGGTATTTGTGAAGAAAGAGCCGGAGCTGAAAAGAATCTCTGAGACGGCCGATGAGACGGAATTCACCATAACTTGCGAGTTCCTGCCTCTGCTTTACGACAAGAAAGCGGCAGTGAGCTTTGATTGGAAGAAATAGAGTGTCGGGCTCAGGCTCCGACCTTTGCCTTCAATTCAGCAATTTTGGATTCAATGGTTTCAGGCTCGGTCATGAACTTCCTCGCCTCCACAAGCTCATTGAGGGCCTCTTTTGTTTTTCCCATCTTCTCATATATTTCTGACTTGGCAATATAGAAGTGAAAATTCTCTGGAACCAGCTTAAGGGCAGTCTCCAGATCCTTTATGGCTTCATCATTCTTCCCCATGGCCACGAGGAGTTCGTGCCTGCGGTATATGAAAATCTGGTCTGTAGAGTTGAGCCTGACGCACTTGTTGAAGTCTGCAAGTGCATCGTCCATCTTCCCCATCTTCCAGTACAGGTTTCCGCGGTTGTAGTAGTAATCCGGGATGTCTCCTTCCAGCTTGATTGCCCTGTTGAACGTCTCCAGGGCTTCCTCCAGTTGACCTGCATCTTCAAGGGCAGCCCCAAGTGCATTGTAATAATCGGCATGGTCAGGAAAAATCTCCACAGACTTCTTGTAATCCTTGATTGCCTGATCAAGGATCTTCATTGAATAATACGCCAGTCCCCTGTTGAAATAGTAATCCGGCTCATTGCCGATAACCTTTATCGCTTTTGTGAATTGCTCGATGGCTTCCGGATATTTCTTCAGGTTGAAGTAGGATATCCCGCGCTCGTTGTAGTCGTCCGCCATCTCATCCTTATCTGTTGGTCCGAATCTGCTTGGCACAGTTCACGCAATGAAAGGGAATATAAAAGTGTTAAGGGAGTGGGGCGGAGTAAGCATGTATCAGAAGAGGACTCCTGTCCTGTACTTTTTGTAAAGTTCCCGAACTGTGCTCCAGTGCGTCCTTATTACCCCTTCCAGGTTGACTCCTTCCCTGAAAGACTTCTCAAGGAATGCCCTTGTGGCGGGATCAGAAGGGTAGCCGGACCCGAAGCTTCCGTACTTTTCCGCTATCCGGTCAATTTCTCGGTCTCGGGTCACCTTTGAAATAATTGAGGCCGCAGAGACTGCGGGAAAGTCACGGTCAGCCTTATGCATGCACGTGATCTTCCTTCCAGACTGCTCAGTCATGGCATCTGTCGCCCTCTGCTCATTCACATCAAAGCAGTCCACGACAACTTCACCCTTTGCAAATGAGGCGAGCTCCACTGCATGATTGAGCTCTATCTCATTCAGGGTCATGGAATTCATCTGTGTATTCAGTTCCTCAACCGTGATGATTCGGATTTCCACGACTTCAGCGACATCCTTGATCCTTGAGTAAAGGAGTTCGCGCCTTGATCTGGACAGGGTCTTGGAGTCCCTTGCGCCCATGTTTCTCAGGGCATTGGCATCTGCGCATACAAGGGACATGACCATGGGGCCGATAACCGGTCCCCTGCCTGCTTCGTCTATGCCGCACTGTATGAGAACAACCTCCCTGCATTTCTGCTGTGAATAGCCTGCCCTGCCATAAAAATGCCAGCAAACATTGCAAACAACGTTAATATATGTAGGCTTGTTACGCACCTGTCGGTATCAGGTATGCAGCAATCTGACTTCAAGGCCTCAATGCTGGAGAAAAAAGAAAAAGTCGACCGCCAGCTTGATGAGTTCTTCAAAGACAAGATGTCCAGCAACTGGGACTCGCTTACACGCACTGTGGTAGAGACAATCCGGGACTTCACCATGCGTGGCGGCAAACGCCTGAGGCCAATACTCATGATACTCGGGCACAATCTCTTCACTCAGGAAAATGCCCATATTATAAGAGCTTCAATCAGCATGGAGCTGACCCAGACATACCTCCTGATACACGATGACATCATGGACCAGAGCAGCCTGAGGAGAGGGATGCCGAGTTTTCATGTGGACATAAAGAACAGGCTCGGCCTCTCCGGTACCGGATCAGAGAGACTCGCAGAGAATCTCGCCATTGTCGCCGGTGACCTGGCAGACAGCTATTCTCATCAGGCCCTTTTTGACTCAGGCTTCGGCAGCGACGTTTCAAACGCAGCAAACGCAGAGCTCTCAAGAATTGTTGAAACGACTGGCTACGGCCAGTTGCTTGACGTATACTCATCCATTCATGAATCATTCGTACAGAACGACCTTATGCGGCTTCATCTCTGGAAGACCGCGAAATATACAATACAGGGCCCCCTGATCATGGGGGCAATACTGAGCGGGACGGCAAGGGATTACTCCCCCCTCAGCCACTACGGATACCTGCTAGGAGTCGCTTTCCAGCTCCATGATGACATACTGGGGCTCTTTGGCGATGAGAGCAACACCGGCAAGTCGATAAAGAGCGATGTGAACGAGGGCAAAAAGACACTTCTCATGATAAAGGCAATGGAGAGGGCAGACCAGCAGGGGCGGAATTTTATAAAGAAATGCCTGGGCTCCGGGGACATTTCCGACGGAGATTTCAAAGAGCTTCAGGAACTGGTCAGATCGACTGGGTCTCTGGACTACTCCAAGGAGATCATGCAGAAGATGGTTGGCCAATGCAAGGAGTACATCAGGAAACTTGAAGGCGACAGGGATGTAAAGGCCTTTCTGGAGTGGTTTGCCGATTACATAATCAGCAGGAAGAACTAGAACCTGGGTCTGTATTTCTGGTACATTTCCTTCAGGGTCCCCTCGTCTATGTGTGTGTAAATCTGGGTCGTTGCAACACTTGCGTGCCCGAGGATCTCCTGTATGAATCTGATGTCCCCTCCATTTCGCATTATGGAGGTCGCAAAAGTATGCCTGAGAACATGCGGGGTCACCCTCTTCCTGATTCCTGCCTTTTCTGAAAGAGCCCGCACCATCCTTTCTATTGTGGAAGTATCGTACCTGGTCCTCTTGTTGCTGACGAAAAGAGCCTTCCCGGGTGGTGAAAGTTTCGACCTGAGCTCGAGGTATCTCTGGATCGTTTCAACACACTCGCCAGGTATGACGACAATTCTCCCCTTCTCACCCTTCCCGCTTCTGACAAGGATGATGTTTTCGTCAAAGTCAACGTCGTCAACGTCCAGTGAACAGAGTTCGCTGACCCTGAGCCCTGAATAAATGAGGGTGCTCACTATGGCATTCTTCCTGTCATCTTCACTCGCAGCAGACAGCAATGAACCCGCTTCCCTGCTGGAGAGGTAGACTGGCACCTTTCTGGACTTCCTGGGGGGCGTAAGGTTCAGCGGAGCTGGGATGCCGTTTGACTTGAAAAGGAGCCTTATTGCATTCACTGCCAGGTGTTGGCTGGCCCTTGAGTATTTCCTGACTGTCACAAGGTAGGACTTGTAGTTCTCTATATCTTCCATTGTAACCTCTGTAAGGGGCTTTTCAATCACCTCCAAGAACATTCTTGCATGGTGGGTGTACTGTTTCACAGTATGCTTGCTCTTCCGCTCGCCAACTAGAAATGACCGGAACTTTTCAGTTATCCTGGCGGGAGTGTTGCTCAACGGCTGTTCCAGTTCATGTATAGATATGAAAGTTGCCCCTGCGCAACAGACCCCCAAATTCCGAAAGCTGCATGGTGCATCCGTTAGCTTTTAGCCGGGAAAAGCAATGTTCAAGCATGAAAGCAGCAGTAACTCACAAGC
Organism: Thermoplasmataceae archaeon; assembly: GCA_046704525.1. GTDB lineage: Archaea > Thermoplasmatota > Thermoplasmata > Thermoplasmatales > Thermoplasmataceae. The sequence goes on along the minus strand of JBJKRS010000063.1, from coordinate 7,166 downwards.
CCATGGGAAAGGAGAGCCTGAGGATAGAGGATGTGAAAGACGAGGCTCCCGGTGATGGCGAAGTGAGGGTAAAGATGGAAGCGGCAGGAATGAACCCGATTGATTACATGACCATTGCCGGGAAGGTCCTGTACAATCTCGCACCCATCCCTCACATTCCGGGCGCAGAGGCACTTGGCACTGCGCAGAATGACGGCAAATGGATAAAGAAAGGCGACAGGGTCCTCGTGTACCCGCGCCTGCATTGCGGGAGGTGCCACATGTGCCTGAGCGGCAGGGAATACCTGTGTTCAAGCGGCGGGCTCTGGGGAGTGGCCTCAAACGGAGGATACAGGGAGTTCTTCAACGTGCCGGAGCAGAACCTGGCACCGGTCCCCGAAGGGCTGAGCAGCGAGGTGGCTGTCAGCCTTCCAGTTGGCGGGCTTACGGCCTACCACGCACTAATGAGGGCGGGTGCATCCCACGAAAAGAGAATTCTGATATACGGAGCATCAGGAAACACGGGCATTTTTGCCACCCAGTTGGCGTCTCTGCTGGGTCTCCAGGTGCATGCCGTATCGCGTAAGGCGTGGATTTCGGATTACGGGGCAGATAAGATCTACGCTCCAGGGGAGGTGCCTGAAGATCTTGCGGCAGACATAGTCCTTAACTCAATTGGCCAGAAATTCTGGAAAGAATCCATGGATCACCTGGCTCCAGGGGGATCGCTGGTGACTTTTGGCGTCCAGACGGGTAGGGAAGCGGAAGTAGACATAGGGCAGATATACACGGGAGAAAGAAGCATAATTGGCTCTACTGGCGGCAGCATGAAGGAACTTGTAGACCTGATGGACCTTGTTTCAAGAAAAGGGCTCAAAGTGAGGGTATCCAGGAAATTCAGGCTATCTGAAATTCAGGAGGCCCTAAAGCATTATGAGGAAATCAGGGACGGCAGGATTGTTCTCACTCCACCTTAGGGTGTGAGATCTTTCAGCCCGCCTATCCTTTCAGAGATATTCCCGGAAAATATGTATGAGCCGGAGACAAGGATGTCTGCACCTGCCTTCACCGCTCTGGTGCCTGTCTCCAAGTTTATGCCCCCGTCTATTTCAACCATTGTCTTCAGGCCGTTCTCTCTGATAAACGAGGAGGCCTCTGAGGCTTTGTCAAGGACGTCAATAAATTTCTGCCCTGAAAATCCGGGATAAACCGACATGATCAGAAGAATCTCGCATCCATGGATCAGGTCGGAAACATCCGCGAACCTCGTGTCAGGATTTATGACCAAGCCCCGTCTGACCCCTTCCTTGTCCATCTTGCTGAACAGGCTGGTAACATCAACCGGGGACTCGTAGTGGACCAGGAGGACGTCTGAACCAGCCTCGTGAAACTTTTCATAATACTTGTCAGGTCTCTCCACCATCAGATGGGTCTCAAGGGTGAGTTCAGTGGATTTTCGGATCGCCTTCACAAGATCGGGCCCCATCGTGAGATTAGGGACAAAGTGTCCATCCATTACGTCAAGGTGGAAGGAATGAGAACCTGCCTTCACGCATTCGTCCACCTGCTTCTGAAGCACTCTCAGATCCGCTGATATTATTGAAGGCGAAACATGCATGCGATACCGAATCCCTGAAACTGCTTATCTTTTTTCACATGGCACTGAGGAGCTGGGGCATAATAATGCCAGCAGATCATAAAGATTATATGCCAGATTCATTATATTTCAATTTGGGGGACATACCGTTGCCGAAAGCTAAATCTACTATTTCTGGCAGAGGGTCGGAAGAAGTCAGGGACAACCTTCTCCAGAAGGCCTTTCGCCTTAAGGAGAACATGGTAAGGAGGTACCACGAACTCTTCAACGAGTCTGCCGCAGATCATGTTAGGATGATGCTGGAGACTCTCATAGCCAACGAGGAAAAGGACCTTGATACAATCAGGGAGGCAATGGAAAGGAGCGAGTTCTCAAGAGCCCACGAGCCCTCAGACGCTAGAAGTTTTGAAATGCTCGACCACCTGGTTACACAGGACCTGCAGGATGTCAATGTCAACGACATGAAAAGCGTGCTTCTTCAGGCTATGAAAATGTCAAACGACATACACAACGTGTTTGAGCTAATGGCCCATGAATACACAGACACAAAGGTCTCATCCGTGCTCATGCTGCTTGCAACACACCAGCTTGAGAACAAGAACTACATAGCAGAACTGTACGATGATTTTGTGAACAAGGATTACTGGTAGCCAGGTTCAGGGTTATTTCGCATACCGCAATTACGAACCCTCGGGAAATCCTTGCGTATTCGCCTAGAGGTTCCCTCCTCTTCAGATTCGTACCTGCTCCGCATTCCGAACAGCTTATTACAAAATTGGGAATCTGGGCGACGATGCCAGAGGAAAGGGACCCACTGAAGGGACTGCGAAGACAGGAACTCCGTGTGTTCATAAAGCTGGCCCCCGTGATACGAAGATACCTGAAGGACAGAAAGAAGGCACAGCAGGAAAATGATGAGCCTACCTGGAGCGCGTTCAGGGAAAGGAACGGGAAGAGAGCAGTCCAGACATTTATTGAACTTGGCCCCACATTCATCAAGCTTGGCCAGGTGCTCTCAGCCAGGCCCGATCTGCTTCCGAGGGAGTACATAAAGTCATTCGAGCAGCTTCAGGACCAGGTTCCGCCAGCTCCCTACGCTGAGGCGAAGAAGATCATCGAGCGATCACTGGGCAGTGTAGAAGAGGTGTTTGATGAATTCAACACTGAGGCGATATCAGGGGCATCCCTGGGGCAGGTGTACCTCGCCAGCTTCAAGGGCCAGCAGGTTGCAGTGAAGGTCAACCGGCCCGATGTGGAGTTCATACTGAAGCGGGACCTGGAGGTAATTGACAGGCTCCTGAAGCTGCTGAAAGGCCGTGTCGAGAACTTCCTTTACATAAGCGTCAGCAACGTTATAACGGATTTCAGGAGCCGGATATTCGACGAAGTTGACTACACCAAGGAAGCCGGAAACCTGGAGAGAATCAGGAAAAACATGGCTGACAGGGATGATGCAGTGATACCCGCTGTGGTCAAGGAGGTCTCAAACAGGGAAGTGATGGTGACAGAATATGTCACAGGTACAAAAATCACGGATGTGGACACACTCAAGGAATACGGGGTAGATCTACAGGATCTCGCATTCCGTGTGGACCTGGCATTCATGCGCATGCTGCTGAGGGACGACATTTTCCACGCGGACCCGCATCCCGGGAATATATCGGTGACTCCCGAGGGAAGGATAATCCTTTACGACTTCGGCATGGTTGGCACGCTTGATGATGAGACGCGCTTCTCCCTCCTGGCGCTTTATGACGGACTGGTACGGAAAGATGCGGAGCTGGTCATAGATTCGCTGATCAGCATGAACGCGCTGTCGCCCGCAGCAAACAGGGGAGTAGTCAGGAGAAGCATTGAGATAGCCATGACAGGGCTGGCAGGCAGAAACCCCGACGATGCTGAAATAGCTGAACTCATGGAAATAGCTAACAACGTTATCTTTGAGTTTCCCTTCAGGCTTCCGAGGTCCCTTGTTCTCTACATGAGGATGTCATCGCTTCTGGAGGGCATATGCCAGAAACTGGACCCGCAGTTCAAGTTTGTAAAGGTCCTGCGGGAACTTCTCTACTCGGAGGGTCTACTGGACGAGTTATACAAAAAGCAGATGGGTGAATTTGCAAGGAAAGCAATTGTATCGCTCGAGAAAGGCCTGGAAGTGATACCTCTTCTCAAGAGGCGCCTGGAGGAGGAATCTGAACCCACGCCTTCAAAGAGCAGCAACAAGATGCCTGCATCGGTTTTTCTGGGCTTTGTGCTGCTGGGTTCCATTTACATGATCAATGCTCATCCCATCATTTCATATTCAGTCCTGGCTCTTGATCTGATAGGCTTCGCTGCGTTGCTTCTGAGAAAATAGAAAAAACTTGTAGGCCGATCACTCGACCTTGATCGTCCTTGACCCCCTTACAGGAACCTTGATCGTCAGGACACCGTTTGAGTATTTTGCGGAAAAAGCCGCATCGGCATCCACGTCCATCGGGAGCCTGAGCCTCTTGGTGAATTCCTCGGGCCTCTGGTCGGTGTAGACCATGCCCTTCTTCTCGATCTTCCTTGAGGCAGAGATGGACAGGGTAGACTTCTCCAGTCTAACATGGATATCCTTCTTGTCGAACCCCGGCAGGTCTGCTTCTACGATCAGTTCTCCGCCTTCCTCGCTGACAGTGACTGGAGGGTACATATAGGTCAGGACCTCCTTTGCCCTGTCACCAAGGTTTTTAGCCATTTCTGAAGTGAAGTATTTCAGTGGACCGTACATATCTGCCATGGTTAAAAAATGACTAGAAGTTATTTAACGTTATTGCTAACGCGCCGAAGCTTGCTATCTCCGGCTTAGTTTCGAATCGATTCCACCATTTTAGCGCCGGATGCAGACGGTGATCGCAAATTTCTGGGCTCAGTCATTCCTCTTGTGAAGGCTGGCTGTCGATGGAAGACAGTATCTCCTGAAGTATTGATTCAGCCGCGGAATAGGGATCAGTCCTCTTCTCAAGGAGATCCTTGATCCTGTTCTGCGATACCTGCCTCTCAATTTCAGCATCAATTTTCTGCATCATTTCATCTTCAAGGGCAAGTCTCAGCTCATGCCGGAATCTCCTCAGCTTGGTTCTGCTGTCCTTCCTGACGAAATCCCTGTGCTTCTCTATGGCATCCATGTATTCCTCGTACCCTTCGGACTGAAGGGAATTCGTCCCTATGACCGGGACTTTCCACTCGCCCTGTGCAGAGTAAGCGAGGAACTCCTCGATGTCCTTGAGTGCAATATAGCTTCCCTCCCTGTCCATCTTGTTGACTATGTAAATGTCTGCAATCTCCATTATTCCTGACTTTATCGCCTGTATCTGGTCTCCGAGCCCGGGCGCAAGGACAACAACTATTGTGTCTGCGAGATACACGACATCCAGATCTGCCTGCCCCGCTCCAACTGTCTCGATGATAATGTAGTCGTACCCGGCAGCGTCCAGAATCATCACAGAGTCCCAGACTGATCTGGATAGCCCTCCGCTGAGCCCCCTGTTTGCCAGGCTTCTCATGAACACGCCGTACTTGGACAGGGAATCCTGCATCCTTATGCGGTTTCCCAGGAGTGAACCACCAGTGAAAGGGCTCGAAGCGTCCACTGCCAGAACCGCCACATTGCTGCCCTTCTCGGAAAGCATTCTTGAAAGCACGCCTATCATTGTGCTCTTGCCTATGCCCGGTGGGCCGGTTATGCCAAGGACATGGGCTCCACCTGTGTGCGAATACAATCCCTTGATAATTTTCCTGGACTCCTGGATGAGGCTCTGGTCTTCCGCCACCGAAATGGCACGGGCGATTGCCTGCCTTTCACCATCCAGGACACCCTGCACTATCCTTCCTGTATTCAACAAATGCACCTATTCTAGGGTCTTCAGTTTCCTTGCCTCGGCCGCCCTGATCCTTACATGTTCAATAATGGTGGAAAGAGGGGTTCCAGGGCCATAGTTGCCTGTTATTCCCAGCTCCTCAAGCCTGGGTTTGTCTGGGTCAGGTATCGTGCCTCCCCCAACTATTGCAATATCTTTTACACCCCTGGACTTCATGATTTCGGAGACCTTCCTGAATACTGTCATATGGGCCCCATTCAGCAGGCTCAGAGCCACCACGTCCACGTCCTCGTTTACCGCTGTCTCAACAACTTCTTCAGGCGTGGGCAGCAATCCAGCGTAGAGAACCTCCATGCCTGCATCCCTGAACGCCTTCGCAAGAACTAGTATTCCGCGGTCGTGGCCGTCTATTCCGGGTTTGGCGAGCAGTATCTTTATTGGCCTGCTCTTAAACAATGACTGGCTCTTTCCATCCTCCAAAGATCTTCCTCCCTACATTTGATATTTCCTCAAGAGTGGCATATTCTTCCACAGCCTTGATTATATACGGCATTACATTCCTGTCCTCGGTCCTCATGGCTTCTTCGAGTTCAGAAAGGGCCTTCTTGACCCCGGCCTCGTTCCTCTCCTTTTTCACCAAGCCGAGTTTGGCGGTCTGATCCTCCTGGGCTTTCTGGCTTATTTTAAGGTAATTTATTGGCTGCTCCTCGTCCTCGACATACTTGTTTGCACCGACCATGATCTCTTTTCCTTCTTCAAGTCTGGTCTGCCGCCTGTAAGAGGTTTTTGCAATCTCCCTCTGTATGTATCCTTTCTTCACCGCCTCAAGGATTCCGCCCATCTTCTCGATCTCCTCGAAGTACTTGTACGCCTCCTCCTCTAGCCTGTTGGTAAGCCACTCGACGTAATAGGAGCCGGCCAGAGGATCTATGGTGTCTGAGAGCCCGGACTCTTCATGAATGATTTGCTGTGTCCTCAGTGCAATCTTGACTGCTTCTTCAGATGGCAGGGCCCACGCCTCGTCATAGGAGTTGGTGTGCAGGCTCTGCGTACCCCCAAGGACCGCTGCCATTGCCTCAATTGTCGTCCTTATGATGTTGTTCAGGGGCTGCTGCCATGTAAGCGAGTATCCGGAAGTCTGGGTGTGGAACCGCAGCATCATGCTCCTCTCGCTCTTCGCTCCGTACTTCTCTTTCATAACGGTGGCCCAGATGCGCCTTGCGGCCCTGAGTTTTGCCACCTCCTCGAAGAAGTTGATGGATGAGTTGAAGAAGAAGGACAATCTTGGCGCAAAGCTTTCAACATCCAGGCCCGCCTTCTTGCCCATTTCAACATAATAGAACCCGTCTGCAAGCGTGAAGGCCAGCTCCTGTGCTGCACTTGAGCCAGCCTCCCTGATATGGTAGCCAGAAATGCTGATGTAATTCCACTTGGGCACGTTCTCCGTGCAATATACCATCATGTCCCTTATCAGCCTTAGGTGCGCCTCAGGCGGATAGATCCATTCCTTCTGGGCTATGTATTCCTTCAGAATGTCAGCCTGCACTGTTCCGGATATTTTCTCAAGCGGAACCCCCTGCTTCTTTGCAACAGCAATGTACATGGCTGTAAGCACAGCGGCTGGTGCGTTTATGGTCATGGAGGTGCTTACTTTCCCCAGGTCTATCCCGTCAAAAATATCCTCCATGTCCCTCAGGGAGGAAACGTTGACTCCACATCTTCCGATTTCTCCGTCTGCCCTGCTG
>JBJKRS010000062.1:0-9174 GCA_046704525.1 Thermoplasmataceae archaeon | reverse complement strand
AGAAGGTAAATCTAAAAACATGAAGTGGAGGATAATTTATGCTGAATAGGGAGGAGCTTATCCAGACACCAATAGATTTCAATCTTTACCAGAAAGAGAAGGATTATCTCCAGCACATAGTCCTTTCTAGAATTTTCTCCAGAACAGGTTCGGAGCTGACATTCAAAGGTGGTACGGCCCTTCAAAAGTGCTTTGGGCTGAACAGGTTCTCGGAGGATCTCGATTTCACAGCTTCTGAAAATCTTAGCAGGGAGAAACTTGAACGGAGCCTGGAAGAAGTGGGGAGGTTCTACCCAAGTTCCGGGTCGAAGTCCGAAAATAATTCTTCAATAAGCTACAAGCTGAGGATAGAGGGGCCTTTGTTTCACGGGCCACTATCACTGCAAACCATCCGAATTGACATAAGCTTGAGGGAAGAGATTATTCTCGCCCCGATAAATCGCATAGTAACTCCGTTATACAGTGATCTCCACCCATACTTGGTCATTTTTATGGACCCGAGGGAGATTCTGTCAGAAAAGATCAGGGCTCTGATGACACGAACCAAGGCGAGAGACTTGTACGATGTGTATTACCTTAGTCAGAAAAATGTGAAGCTTGATCCGCATCTGGTAACCAGAAAGCTTGAATTCTACTTGCTGGAATTTAACAGGGACATTCTATTAGAAAGGGTAAGCAGATTGAAATCCCAATGGGAAAAAGAAATTCCAAGCCTGGTAGGAAGCGTTCCTGATTTTGATCTTGTCATTTCTGCGCTGACTCAGTTTATTGGAACATGAGCATATGTTTATAAAAACCATCATTTGACCACTGAAACAAGGTTTTCAAACTGCCCGGTCATTAATTCACCGAGATTCAGCTTGGTATTTGAAAAGTTCAAGATCTCTATTCCAACAAGCTGCCCCTTTTTGTTAACGTCAATGACTAACCCTTCACTCACCTCAATTGAATCCTCGACTTTGGTCCCGCTGATTATTATATACGTTGCATAGGAACTCCTGTTCTCTGCGGTCCTAAGTTTCAGTATACTTCATGTGATTCATGCAGCGCTCTGGCTGCCAGAATCACCCTGCAACTGGCTGATCACCTGGGAGATGACCTTGGATTCATTTGCAATATGTTCGGTTATACTGTTATCTACTCCACCCTTCAGCCACTGCATCACTGTGCCTCCAGTCACATTTGCCAGAATGGAAGGAGGGTAGGATGAACCAGTATGCCCGTACACTCCGCCAATCAGCATGAAAGGGATATCGTTCTTCTGGTCATACTGGTTGAAAAGCGCATCGTTGGTGTTGTTCAGCTTCTGGTACGGAGTCCAGTTCCTGTTTGATATCTCATATCCATGGAAGGTGATCCCGCCCCCGGAATAAGTTGCATTTGCAAAGTTGAGGCCGGGCGTATCAGGAAATATGTCAGACCGGTTCGAGTAAATGAACGAAAGGTCGGTCCACTTTCCACCAAGTGAGGAAAGTGCAAGGTATATGGACCAGCTTTCAGCCGCGCAGAAAGGGCACGCCTGAGATCCTATGAAGAGAACATTTATATTTCCGACTGGGGAATATGATGCACCAGACTCCTTTGAGAAGTCCCCTATGCTGTTGGGCAGGGCCGAATTACCGGGTGAGGTGCCTGATCTGAAATTGCGACCAGAACCTTGGAGTTGCATTTCATATGCCACTATTATCCCACTTGCAAGAACGATGGCTGCAGTAATGAGGGCGATGGTGCGCTTTCTGTTGAGCTGTGATATCCATCTGCCCTTAGATGCGACATCATCAGGCCTCTTCGGATTCTTCTTATACTTATTCTCACTCTGTTCAGATCTCCTGTTCATGCGTTCGTTCCTTGTCCTTGACACAAATCCAACCTCCACGGACGCTCATATTGCAGCGTCTGCTTCAAACAGGACTATTTCCTCCTCCAGTCAACTTATTTATGAACTGACTGTATAAATTGATTTCTATCTAAAAGTATATTTAAATATAGTGATGATGTATAATTTCTATCAGATGTGATAGGGTATGAAAAGTCTGCTTACTATAATGTTTTCAACTGCAGCTGCAATTGTAATGCTGATCCCTGCTGCATCACTCGCTTATCCCATGAACAGCATCAATGTCATATCATACACGGAGAACGGAACCACAATTGCCATGTCGGATAGCTCAACAAATATTGAGCTGGACGGCCAGTATTTATCCACATCATGGGTAGTGGATCAGGTAAGTCCTGCAGGATTGATCAAGGAGAACTTAAATCACATCGGCCTCAAGAGGATCAAGAACAATGTTCAGGATTCTGTGGTGAAGGTGCTTTCAAACAAGAACGTCAAGGTTGCTGAGATATATTCATTCAGTCACGGTACTGTGGACGCAACCATTGCAATCAAGAACAGGATGAATGATACAGGCACTTTCACAGCCACGTTCGTGATGGATGAGAACAAGGGGAAAAACTATATGACAACTGGGTACAGGCCTTCTTCGTTCTCCCTGCCAGTGTCAGCAAGCAATGTGGTAAAGATGCTGGGGTCGCAGGATTGGGGAATAAGCAATTCCCACATCAAGATATCATGGAGGAACGAGATGTCTCTCTTCCATTCCGGAATAGTTGCAGCAACGCAAACGCACAACTTGATCTCGCTGCCTTTTGGACCTTTCAGCCTGATGCACAATTCCACATACTCAATTGATCCGAAAATATCTGGTGCAGGTTACAGCCAGAATCCACAGTGTGTTGCTCCACCTGGCTGCTCTGCATGCCCATGTGGCGGAGGTGGTGGTGATCCTGATGGAGACTATGACACAGATCCGGACAATGATAATCCACCGCCCACTTACTATGCCCCCGGAAGCACATCGATAGTGAGTGTTTCACCAAACGTCATTATGCCTAATGGAAATGTTACGATCACCACCACAACAAGCATCCTGGGTAACGATGGAGCGGACTACCTGCACTACCAGGCGTACAACGAGACCAGCGGAACATGGACTTCAATAGGCTCGAAGGGATTTTCTACAACGGGGGACGTGCAATTTACGTGGAACAATACAAAAGAGGGCATTTCGCAATACGACTGGTCCCAGGTGAAAGCATATGCTAGCAACAATAAAGGATCAGGCGGTGCTGGCACATATGAAATCTATTCTGAAACTAACTCGCCAAATGAAATTCAAAAAATGTTCAGTGACAACGGTACTACAATAGGTTGGGTAGTAAACAGTTTAGATTTGGCAAATCCGTATGACACTTCTACAAATACAACACATGAATCTGTCGACACTGGTATATCAACGATCTTCATTCCGAATGGTGGTTACACTGTAAACAGCATTAACATGACAAATACCTGGATCAAAGGTAGCTGGCAAATCGACCCATACCTCAAAGTGGATTCCAACCCGACTCCAGACTTTTACTTTCAAAATTATACATTACAAAATGCCACTGGCCTAGAAAATGAGATCATACAAGCATTTGGAATTGGGCTTGAAATTGCGGCAAAAATTGTAAACTCAGAATCATTGGGTACATTGGGCGATGTCATAGGAGCGCTCGCTCTTATTGAAGCCATCTCAGGAGATTCAACAACATTGAAGGGTGGAAGCCTCCATGATCAATATTACTATTACGCAAATGCTGGCTTTACACCTCCCAATAGCGATTTGTGCGGCCGAATTGGCCCTCCATACTGTGAAAATCAGTACAATGCGCTTGGAACCTACTATGGCCTCCTCAATCAAGAATTTAATGCGTCATATGCTTTTGATTTGTACTTTGAACAATATTACAGCGTCGCTCCTGGGGGAAATTCGAACCATCCATATATGGGAGATTTGCAATTCGTGGCAAGTTATGAAGTTTCGATGGCGCCCTATCATAACAATCTTTACGGAGGGGCATTCACTTTGCCTTATACATTGGGAGGAGTCTTAGGGTAAGTGACAATTCCGAAGGATTGGATGTAGAATGTGGATAAAATTAGAAAAAAAGTTCGTGCTATTAGTGATCTTGGCTTTGATCGTCGTACCATACCTGATGGTCAATCAATTTACAGAGCCCCATCCTCCAACCCCAAAAATTACAAGCGTTCAGTACGCTAGAACTATCGCGAGTTCACAGAATGGGTCTATTTCCACTCTTTTCTTCCATACATTTTACATCGATGGAAGCAATGTGACTTTTGCGTTCAGCGACCATACTAGCTCATTTAATGCCCTCGTTGGTCAAAGTGTAGACAATGTCATATCTATTGAAAAGGTGAATCAGTCTATGGGGCTATTGCGTGGTGGGGACTTTTTACTCAGTTTGACTAAAGGAAGTGTAGAATTCCGATTCAACAATACAGCGTATCAATCTGTTTCAAACGTTTCTGATGACAGAGGGATACTGCAGAATGAGAGTGTTCTTCTATTTGGGGTTTCATATAGTCCACCGGTGAATTTTACGTTAGGAAGCACAGTGGGGTGGTCTAGTACAACGGTTCTAAGCAGCTATAATGTGACATACTCAATAGACGTGATCCCTATTATCGAGTACGGACCTATTTACGTGGTAGGAAAAAGTGAGTGGCTGTCCCACACTTTTGAGGTACCGTACCAGCAAAGTAATTGATTTGTGGAATTTTCAGGGTACTCCGATGTTACGATAGTCTTAGTGTTGGCTATAGACAACAGGCTCTGGATGGAACTCCATTACGATGAGCGTTTCAGTATAACCTGCTATTATTGAAAGAGGGACAAGAGCAGGCACCGGAAAAGAAGTCAATGTCAGGAACACAATCATCGTACACATCGCATTCTTCGGAGGAGCGAGAATTGGTGAAATTGTGCAGATCAATCTTGGCGATGTCCTGAAGATGGAATAAGGATCAGATCAGAAGAATGCGAAGCAGAAAGGCTTCTCGGAATGCCGGATAAAATTATGAATGATATCCGCAAATACATTGAGTTTTACAGGCCAAACACAGATGCCACCGCATCGTTCACAACACCCAAGGGAAGGATGACCTATGACTACATCAGGAATTTAGCAAATAAGATCGGGGCTTTCACAGGCATCAAAAAATTCCACTCTCACGCTGCGAGGCACCGGTGCGCCACATCCCTTCTAAAAGGGTATCACGGAGCAAAACCACTTGATATTCGCATGGTCCAAATCCATCTCGGCCACAGGTCACTTCGGACCACTCAGCGTTACACCCACGTTTCACAGTACGAAGTTGCGGAGGTGGTAAGATCCCGCCTCGGGGACATATTTCAGGGAAGTGGAAAAATGACGGAATTGGTATGGATGCATGAATCCGAACATAGAACAGATGGGGCTGCCCGGATTTGGACCGGAGTCTCAGGCTCCCAAAGCCCGTAGGATACCAAGCTACCCCACAGCCCCCTAGGTATTCTGGAAATGAGGTATTGATAAAAAGTTATTGATGTGTGGTTCTAACGACATAAACGCCGTGAACGTACGCTGCAGCCTCGGGTCTGCGAAACATAGTGAGCGATGCAGAACAATTGTGAAATATCAGACCGTGATGATTGGATGCCACCGTGATGAATTCAGCCTTGACTGAAACTATGATGTAAGACGGGCAGACTGAGTGGCTCATACGTTATGTGTGCAACAGTAAAGAGCAACGTTAATTATCCAGCTTGAAGTGAATGACATGAGGTGGCAAGACTTGTCATCACTAACGGAAGCAAAAAGTATGGGTGGAATAGGTGCAATCCTGATCCTTCTGAACGTGATTCCCAGCGTGGGATGGATAATCTCAATCGCCGGTTTCATACTTGTCCTTGTTGCAGTGCACAGGATATCACAGTACCTCAATGAAAGGAAGATTTTCAACGACATGGTGATATCTGTTGTAACCGCTATTGCAGCAGTGGCATTGATTGGAGTAATGGTAGTGGCAGCGCTCCTTAGCGTATTGGGGGTGGGGCAGATAGGACCGGCTTTCAATATGCCCTCAAGCGTGTCAACCGGGCAGTGGATTGCCTTCGGGCTTTTCGTGCTCCCGGGGCTGCTCGGTTCATGGATCCTTCTGATAATTTCTGCAATCTTTCTCAGGAGAAGTCTCGAGGTCATGGGCAGGAGGCTGTCCGTTAGCCTCTTTGACACAGCTGGACTGCTGTACCTTATCGGTGCAATCCTGGCAGTGATAATTGTTGGATTCCTGCTGGTGCTTGTGGCAGAGATAATCCTGGCCATAGCGTTCTTCTCGATAAACGAGGAGAAAAAGGTGATTTCACCGGCTGAACCCGCGTAAAAAATTGCTATATAGGCCGGACTTCAAGACTGGCCTCAAAATCTTATTTTGTATTTCAGATACTATTTCGGGTAGAATGACGTGGCCTTGACCCTGCCTTCACCGTCGTAGAAATATATTCCTTCACTCTCGTCCAGCGTCTTCTTGTGCGTGCCGTCACAGTAGGGTTTGTTCCCGGAAAGCCCGCATGCACAGAGGTGCAGCTCTTCGTTGCCTGCGTTTACTATATAGGGTCTGTTTCTCTCGTGTAGAACTAGCCTAGACATTGTTTTCACTCCATCCTCCAATTGGGTCAAGAAATTTAACATTTAGCGGACGCGTTCAAGCGTGAACGACCCTAAGTCATAGTCTATCTCGGAAGGGTACATCTCCACCCATTCCCTGGTCCTCGCTTTCCCGAGCCCCTCAACCCTCAGGTAGGACTCTGTAAACGTCTTCCTCAGCTGGATCTGGCCGTCCATGAGATAGCTTACAGCCTCGTATATCCGGTCATCAAAGAGCCCGTCCTCGAGTATGTAAATGGACAGTGCCCCTTCTGCCTTTCTCTTCTGGGAGAACTGCTGCAGAAACCTCAGGAATATCTTTTCCTCCATCTGGGTTATGAACGTTGTGAGAGAGGTGAAAAGTAACCTGTACGTTCCATGCCTCCCCTTTATTTCCGAAGTCACAGCGTCAACGCTCTTGATGAGTGCGCTGATGTTTCCCTGGTCCACCTGCAGGGCATACTGTGATCCGACCTGTGCCTGTATGGATCTGGAATAAGCATCTATAAACTTGAGCATGCCGGATTTTTCAGACTCCTCCACGCCGTCCACAATATGGGAGAGAATAGCCTTCATCTGGCCGATATCCTTGTCGGCCGAAAGCACTATGACAGGAACGCCATCCCTTATGGACTGGGCAATGAAGTTGTTTGCAATAAGGAATTTTCCACTGAAGGGTGGACCCCTCAGTACAATGTTGCACTGTGGAGGAAGCCCTCCATAGAGTAGGGAATCCAGCTTGAAATTGCCTGTTGAGACCCTTGCTCCATCTTCACCCCTGTTGAGGAAGGATTCGGCCTTTTCTTTGAGCTCTCTTCTCGCCTTTTCAGGGTGGGCCGAGGCGTTTGCCTCCCTGAACGATCGCAATATAGAGTTGAGCTCCTCCTTCTTCCGGTTCACCCTGTTCATCAGGTCATCTATTTTCTTGCCCTGATCCTGCAAGTCAGCTATGAGCTCTGATATCTTCTTTGCATCATCTTCCGAAGTCACTTTTTCCTTTCTCCGACATCAAAAGTCCCCGATACCACCCACGGGGGCTCTCTGGGATCAAAGGGTTCCATGCCTTGAACTTTGTGCTGCTCCTCAAGTTTTTCATCAACTGTTATTCCGAGCCCAGGTCTCCCTGCGAGATGGAAGTAACCGTCTTTCAGCTCATATCCTGACTTTACTAGGTTTTTCTTCCAGTCCGGCCAGAACATCTCGAAGCTCTCCTGTATGAGGAAATTCGTCAGGGTTGCATCCACGTTCAAGGATGCTGCGGTCTGCACCGGGCCGAAGGCATTGTGGAATGCAACTGGAACACCAAATGCATCAGCGATTGCGGCAGTTTTCTTGGCTTCAAGGATTCCCAGTGAATTTGTGAGATCAGGCTGTATTGTGTCCACAAGGCCCTGTGATATGAGCCTCGCAAAATCCCTCTTGTTCAGTACCCTTTCCCCAAGCGCCAGGGGCGTCATGACATATTTCTTGAACTCTGAAAGGCCCGCCTCAAGCTCAGGGTGCACAGGCTCCTCCATGAAGAGCGGATTGAACTCGTCCAGTGCCATTCCTGCCTTGACCGCTGCTGGTGTCGAGAACCTCCCATGGAACTCAATCAGCAGATCAACTTTCTCCCCCAGCTCTGCACGAAGTGTCCCCACTATGTCCCTGGCATTTTCTATCCCCTCCCTGGTTATTGTATCATAGTGCTCGCCGAAAGGATCGAATTTCATAGCAGAGAACCCCTTCCTGACCACTTCTTTGGCCTTCTTGAGGAAATCGTCAGGCGTGACGCAATGGTCGTACCAGCCGTTGGCATATGCCCGCATCTTCGTGTTGAAAGCCCCTCCGAGCAGATCGTAAACCGGTGTGCCCGCCTCTTTTCCTATAATGTCCCAGCTGGCAATCTCGAACGCGCTCAGGGCTGATGTAGCTTCCATGGACCTGGAAAGGTAGAATGAGTTCCTGTAGAAGTCTCTCAGATTCTTCTCGATGTTGAACGCATTTGCGCCCTTGAAGACCCGTTCAACCTCCTTCATGCTTTCCAGGACCGGGAGCGTCATGAGTGTGGTAGGCGCCTCACCGTAGCCAACAGTGCCATCCTTGGTAGTGAGCTTTGCAAGCAGAATCGTGGAGCTCCAGGGGGATGAAACCTCCTTGCCTGTCACGCCGAGCTCAAGAATCTCTACGTCGCTGATCTCAGAGTTCATGGCTTCAAAATATTGTTCAACGTTAATAAGATTGGTAAATCGTCCTGTAACAATGAAATTCCGGCCGTTCTGCGATAACTCTAAACGTTGCGCCTGATCAGCAGGAATTATCTGGGCATTTATCTGTCAAAGAGTCACAGGACCCAGAACAGCATTCTTAATCCACAGGTTCCCGTTGACAGTGTTCATGACAATATCCGCCCCTGCTCCGTTCAGGACACCGTGAATTTCGTGCTGCGTGATGTAGGAGGTGGTCAGGCTGAATCCCTCGGTGTTGAGCTCCCCGTTCACAGTTGACAGTGATACAGTTGCCCTTGAACTGTTCATTATCCATATGTATTCATTTCCGTTTACCGCGGACATTGTGTATGACCCCATGTCAAAAGCATCGAAAAGCCTGAGGTCAAGTTCCCCGTTGACAGAGGTAATCGAGCATTCTTTCAGTGAA
>JBJKRS010000061.1:0-13128 GCA_046704525.1 Thermoplasmataceae archaeon | reverse complement strand
CAACCTTACATTTGTGGGACTTGTCAGTTTCATTGATCCTCCAAGAAAGGAAGTGAAGTCCGCAATAGAGCGTTGCCAGAAGCTTGGAATCAGGGTCATCATGCTGACCGGGGACCACCCGGGGACTGCGAAGAGCATTGCGTCCCGCGTTGGGATAAATCATTCGACTAGCGTTCTTACAGGGGCAGATATCAGGAAACTTGATGATTCATCACTATCTGATGCCCTGAAGAAGGTGTCTGTATTTGCAAGAATATCTCCAGAGGACAAGCACAGGATTACCAGGGTGCTGAAATCATCCGGACAGACAGTTGCAGTTACAGGCGATGGAGTTAACGATGCACCTGCCCTCAGGACAGCAGACATCGGAATATCCATGGGAATAAGAGGCACTGATGCCGCAAGAGAAGCTGCCGATATGATCCTGACAGATGACAATTTCTCAACAATAGTCGAAGCAGTTGGTGAAGGGAGAAACATATTCTACACCCTCAGGAAGTCTATTAAGTACTATCTGACTGTGAAACTCGCCCTTCTTATGGTCTTCCTTGTACCACTGATACTGTCAATTCCATTTCCATTCTCACCTATCCAGATCATAGTCGTGGAGCTGTTTGTTGACGTTGCCGCCCTCGGAGGCTTCGTATCAGAACGCAGCGAGTCGAGGCTCATCGAGTCATACGGCGGCTCCTCGCGCAGGAACGTTCTCGACCGCCGCACTGTGAGGGGAATCCTCATTGGCTCAGTTGCACTTGCAATAGCGATAAGCGCAATCTACCTCTACATATATTTCAGGCAGGGAAACCTGGTGGAAGCGCAGACTGCCGCCTTCTCTACATGGGTAATATCCCAGGTGCTGCTTGCCCAGAATTTGCGGACTGAAAGAGAGCCCGTTGTAAGGAAGGGATTCTTCTCGAACAGGATCATAGTCGTATGGGGAGTGGGTGTGATTGCGGCCCTGGTGCTTATCACACTGATTCCGGGACTCCAGGTGATACTCAGCACAGCATACCTGATACCTGCTGACTGGCTCCTTGTTGTCATAGCATCTGTGCTTTCGACCTTCTGGATGGAAGCGGTTAAAATAGTTGGAGGGTGGAAGTCGGCAAAACCCAGGGCTGAGAAAGCCTCCCAGTGAAGATAAGTGAAATTGTGGGACGTTTTCAGTCAAGTCCCGCGGTTAGCGTATTTCTTGGCCATTGTTGCTGAAACCACGAAATTGGGCTCATCAACAACTTCAGATATCCGAAGGTCTCCCACAACGCTCATCAGTGCATAGGATTCTTCTTCTGAGAAACCGTACTCCTTCAATTCGTCGAACATGTTGTCCAATGCCAATTCAGCAGCATCCTTTAGATCAGGCGCTATCCCCATTGCCACTATTTTCTCATCCGTGTCGACGTAAGGTGAAAAAGCCCTGGGGAACTTTATCCTGTGGTTCTTGTGTATCTTGACCTTGAGAGTAACCTCTGCGCTGGTCTCTATTGCAGTTCCGCAAACCTCCCCGTCACCCTGCGATGCATGAGGATCGGAAACTGACAGGAGAGCACCTTTCTGGTTGACGGGTATGTACACCTTTGAACCCTTGATAAGGAGATGGTTGTCCATGTTTCCTCCGAAGTACTGTGGAGGAATCATCCCGAATTCGCCCTCGGAAGGTGCAAGTCCTATGACCCCAAGGAACGGCTTTGTAGCTATTCTTACGCCTTTCAGGAAGTCTGTTCCTGTCTCTGCATAGCCGTCCCCGATCTTCCATATGACAAGCCTGTTCTGGAACCGTTTCTTTATGAAGCCGAAGTCCGGCTGTATTGAAGTCCACCCCCACATCCCGGTCTTGATGTCCTCTATTGTAATTTCGAGCACATCGCCGGGCTCGGCCCCATCAATTTCAATCGGGCCCACGGCTCCGTCGAATTTTGAGGTGTCCAGCTTGGACATGTCAGCAGTGGTCCATTCCTCCTTTACCTGCATGGTGGACGAATCCGGAACCTTTATCAGCACGCTCTCTCCATCTTTTATCCAATCTATTGGTTTCCTGGATGGCTTCCAGGAAAAGTGAATCCTGTCATAGCTCCATCCATCTATTGTCTTCATCATGACATCTCCTGGCACTATAATGTGATGTAAAGCATAAATTACTTGCCAGTCCGTTTTACGGAAACAGATCCCCAAAGGGTATTTAAACTAAAATAATGAGATCGTGAAAATTAAATATTAGATTTTACCTAAACCCTTGATAATTAATGACAGAGTCTAAAGAACCTGATTTGTCTGAACACGTAAAGAAGGCGTCCGGAGGCGGACCTTCCAGGACTATGTTCTGGGCGGTCGTTGTCGTCCTTCTTATGGTGATCGGAGGCCTTGCTGTCTATAGTCTGTACCATCCCACCAGTACTGGCAGCTCGGCGCAGGTTACAGCCGCTGAAACAACGACTGTGACCGGCAGTGCATATAATTTGACAGTGCACACTAATGGCGCATTTGACAATATGACAGTCTACTTTGGAGACGGATCGGTAACCAATGTATTCTACTCGGGATCGAATAATGTATCGCTTTCCCACGTCTACCGTGACCCGGGTAACTATTACATCTATTACACGGTCAATTTTGGAAGCACCACGTACAGAAGCAGCGATTCTCTTGTGAATGTCCTTGCAACAACATCCACCCTGAATGAAGTGTCTTCAATCGGCCTCATATCTCTGATCTCTGAACAGTCGTCTGCACCGCTTGTGAATCAGTCGACCATATTTTCACCCGGTTCGCACGCATCATACCTGATCGGTTATTTCACTGCTCCTGCGAACACAAGCTTCCAGGTCATATCTCAATCAATCACAGTTTACAAGAATGGAAGCCAGACTGAACAGACAACCCTGCCGTATGTATTCAACTCGTCCCAGGGAACATACCAGCTTGAGCCGCAGTATGCAAATTTCAACATGTCATCACTCTCAGAGGGTTACTATGAGATCCTGCTGACAACTTACACCGCCTATGTTGCCAACACGACAACTGGAGCTCTGGACCTTTCTGCTGGTGTGTTCAGCACCAACTACTACCTTGACATGCCTGTTTTCTCTAACGGTGCCCTCTACCAGGCCCCGGTCTCCAAGACTATCTTTGTGAACGATCAGCTGGCACCAGGCGGATATACCACTCTAGACCCTGCGATCAACTACGACCTGCTTGGATACGAGATACTGGATAATACATACCAGTGGCTCCTCACTTACAACAAGTCCTCAGCAACATCATACCTTCCAGCCCTTGCAACACAGGTACCCACTGTTGCCAACGGCGGAATAAACAACAACTACGCAAACTACACACAGACGACCCCATGGGGAAGCACATACACTGTTGCACTGCAGCCTTACCAGAACTTCACGTTCCACATAAGAAGCAATGCATCATTCCAGAATGGAGATCCAGTCACCGCGTGGGATGTCATGTACTCACTGACAAGAACACTGCTCTTCAACAATGGCTCACCGGGCACACCAGGGTGGATTCAGGCACAATACCTGCTTCCGAATGACTACACGGTATCGAACACCTTCTACAACATTACCAACAACATGACAGTGAACAACAACACGAACAACATAACGTTCCATTTCCAGAACCCCATGCCACCGGCACTAGTCTTTGAGATTCTGGAAACAAGTGGAACGTGGATTACGGATGCCAACTGGCTCCAGTCCATAGGTGCAGGAATCGCGTGGTCCCCGCAGGGCTTCCTGAACTACACATCACAGGGAAGCGAATCGAACTACAACCAGTACATAATAAACCATGTAATGGCAAGTGGTCCATACAAGATTTCCTATATTGTGCCCAGTTCACAGGTCGTTCTTGTGGCAAACCCGTCTTTCACTTCTCCTGGACCATGGCTGCCAGCACCAACGATAAACGAGGTAGTCATCAACTACATCAGTTCGCCGTCAACGGCGTATCTGGCAATGAAAGCAGGAGCAGCACAGGGCTCTTCATTTCCGTCTAGCAACTGGGAGGATGTGATATCACTGGAGAATGCAGGAATAGCCAAAGCCTATGGATTCCCATCGCTTGGAATCAACTGGTACTCATTCAATGCCAATGTGAACACATCCATGATGCAGAATTCAGTGTACTCGGGATCGAACATGCCGGGGAACCTGTTCACGGTCCACAATGTGAGGAAGGCCTTCGCGTACTCGTTTGACTACAACCACTTCTTCAACAACATCCTCCAGAATGCCAAGTACAACACTACCTTCGGACAGGCTTTCGCTGGTGCATTGCCAGCTGGAATGCTGTATGCCCAGACAGTCGCCGAACTTAACGCCACAACTGGAGGTAACGTTCCGTACTTCGATCTGGCAAAAGCAACACAGTATTGGCAGGATTTCCTAAACGGCCAGGACAATGCGAACCACTTCCACATAACGTGGACTGGTACCGGGAATTTTGCCATGTATGCAGGTTCTCCCATGGTGGTGCCCATAGTCGTGCAACAGGGTGATCCCATAGATGCGGCTGCTGTCACTGTGTGGGCCTCGGATCTGCAGAAGGCAACAGGAATCCAGATGCCTGTTGTGCAACTGTCGTTCCCGGACATCAACAGTTTGAGCGTTGCTGGACAGAATCCACTGCCAATATCGCTGAACCAGTGGTTCCCGGATTATCCGTACCCGACAGACTACCTTGAGCCGATTGCCATGCCCATAAACTCGTCCACATTCATGGGAGCTGCTAGCTTCACCCCATACTGGTTTGGTTCAAGCCCTCAGAACAATGCGACAAACCAGACTGAGGCAGCGCAGCTCCAGAGCATGATTGAAGCGTACAACAATGGCTCCACGGCAGTCAACCCTTCCCAGGCACAGTACTGGTTCCAGAAGATGAACGAGCAGTTTGTCAACATTACAGCAATTGTTCCGGAGTACCAGGAATTCGAATGGAGGGTTATCAGCACGAAGATTGATCCATACGGAATCAACACCTACCAGTCCAACATAATGGTAGCCGGGGCAAACATCATGCTGTACACATACCTGAAGTATGCCTGAAGGCAGATATAATAAATTTTTACCAAATTTTTATCTTTTTTTCTATAATTTTTAATATTCCTACCGTACACTCGCTGAAGGAATCTTTATAACACATAACTCCTATGAAAGCCGATTGCTAATGACAGATGAAAAACATCCAGAAATACCGGATCACCAGAAAAAGGGTTCCGGAAAAGGTCCCGGTGGACCCGCGGCAATGGCCATTATCATTGTCCTGATAATTGTGGTCGCCGGCCTGGCCTACTTGGATTTCGGCCACCAGACTGGCACAGGATCCTCGGCCACAGTGACAAGTGCGGCAGCGACAACTGCCACAGGAAGCACCTACAACTACACAGTGCACGTGAACGGCAAGTTCAAGGACATGACCGTTTACTTCGGAGATCACAGCAACACAACTGTGCACTATTCGGGAACTACAAACATATCAGTATCCCACGTTTACAGAAACCCCGGAAATTACTATATCTACTACAGCGTGAATTTTGTCAACTCAGTCTATGAGGGGAGCGGTTCAATTGTGAATGTTGTCGCTACCGAACAGGCCCTTGACCAGTATTCTTCAAACGGGCTTGTATCGCTGATAGCTGATCAGTCTTCCACACCATCTGTGAACCACACGACAATATTCTCCCCTGGATCGCAAGCAACATTCCTGCTCGGATACTATACTGAGCCCTCGAACTCCAGTTTTCAGGTAGTATCACAATCTCTTACAGTCTACAAGAACGGCACACAGATAAACCAGATGGTTCTCCCGTATGCTTTCAACAGCTCACAGGGCGTATACATTCTGCCTGAAACATACTCCACATTCCAGATGAGCAACATGGCCCAGGGCTACTATTCCCTGATGATCACCACTTACACTGCGGAAGTGAACAACACCACGACTGGCAGCCTGAATATGATGTCTGGAGTTCACAGCACGACTTACTTCGTTGACATGCCTGTCTTCAAGAATGCAAAGCTCTACCAGCAGCCACAGGCAGTTACAGTGTTTGTGAATGACCAGGTCGCTCCTGGAGGTTACACAACGTTGGATCCTGCCATCAACTATGATCTACTTGGATACGAGATACTTGACAACACCGACATGTGGCTGCTGACATACAACCAGTCCTCTGCCACATCCTATGTACCGGCGCTCGCAACGCAGGTTCCGACAATTTCCAACGGCGGAATCAACAACAACTATGCAAATTACACACAGACGACCCCTTGGGGTACTACGTACACAACCCATCTTCAGCCTTATGAAAACTTCACTTTCCACGTCAGAAGCAATGCATCTTTCCAGAATGGTCAATCAGTGACAGCCTGGGACGTCATGTACTCTCTCACGAGGACACTTCTCTTTGACGGAGGAGTGCCTGGAACTCCCGGGTGGATCCAGGGACAGTACCTGCTTCCCGGTGACATATACTCATCCAACACCTTCTACAACATTACAAACAACATGACAGTGAACAACGCATCGAACAGCATTACCTTCCACTTCCAGACTCCAATGCCAGCTGCACTTGTCTTTGAGATACTTGACACAAGTGGATCATGGATCACAAGTGCCCAGTGGCTTGCTGAGCATGGAGCAAACATAACATGGACCCCGCAGGGATTTGAGAACTACAAGGTTCAGGGCAACTCAAACCACTACAACGCGTACATAGAAGGACACATTCTCGCGGATGGGCCGTACAAGGTATCATACATAACGCCCAGTTCACAGGTCGTACTTGTTGCCAACCCTTCGTTCACATCACCAGGTCCCTGGTATCCGAAGCCTTCAATAAATGAGATTATCATTAACTACATCAGCCAGCCTGAGCAGGCATACCTTGCTGTTAAGGCAGGGCAGGCACAGGGTACAAGCATTCCTACAGCAAACTGGGCTTATGTCCAGTCACTGAACTCCAGCGGAGCAGCTAAGTCGTACGGCTTCCCGTCTCTAGGGATCTACTGGTATTCATTCAACGCCAACGTGAACATGTCAATACTTACCAAGAACTACGTCAGCTCTGCAAACATGCCAGGGAACATGTTCTCTGACCTGAATGCAAGGAAGGCTTTCTCATATGCCTTCAACTACAATGACTACCTGAACAACCTGGTTGGAAATGCCATTTACCACTCCATATTCGGCCAGAAGTTTGCGGGCGCATTGCCCCAGGGAATGCTTTACGCACAGACCTTGAGTGACTTGAACAACTCAGGCGCCGCGGTGCCATACTACAGCCCATCTTTTGCAAAGCAGTACTGGGACTATTTCCTCAACAGCTCATTCAGTTCATCCATAACAATGTCTGGAGGAAATGCGATGTACAATGGGAAGCAGGTTGTAGTGCCTGTTTTCATCAGACTCGGAAACCCTTCGGATTTCGGGATGTTCCCGATCTGGGCCGATGAAGTGCAGAATGTCACAGGAGTCAAGATAGTGCAGGTGCCAGTTCCCGCCCCAGAGGTTGTGGCAAACCGTGTGCAGGGACAGAACCCGATGCCCATTGCACTGAACGACTGGTATCCGGATTACCCGTACCCAACGGACTATCTTGCGCCCATAGCGCTTCCGACCAATGGATCAACGTTCATAGGCCCGTCTTCGTTCACGCCGTACTGGATAAACGGTGGTGCAGGCAACACATACAACAATCAGACTGAGGCTAACATTCTGAGTGGAATGGTAAGTGACTACAACAACGGGTCAACGGCGGCAAGCTCCTCAACTGCCCAGTTCTGGTTCCAGAAGATGAACGAGCAGTTCGTCAACATGACTCTGATCGTTCCGCTGCAGCAGAAGTACCAGTGGAGACAGATTAGCCCCAAGATTGATCCGACAGGCATAAATACCTATGAGAAGAACATAATGGTGGCTGGAGATAACATAATGCTCTACACCTATCTCTCCTACACCTAGTCGTTCTTCCCAATATTTTTTCTTTTTCAAATTTCTTTTCTATTTTTTGTTTACCTCAGATAAGTAACAGAGTTCACCGACCTTTCAAATTAATTTACAGGCACAGTAAGGGCAACTGTATCGTTCGGGTAGTAAGTAATCATCTCGGGCCCGACTTCGTGCATTATGGCCGTGTCAGAGTGCCTGAAGCCGCCAAGCTTTGGGACATAGATGCCGGGTTCCAGCGAGAAGACCATTCCGGGTTCTATCACCGCATTGTCACCAACGTCTATGAAAGGTGCCTCATGGGCCTCGAGGCCTATGTTGTGTCCAGAATGGTGCAGCCTGTACTTGAGGACATCATGCTTTTTTGCAAATTCTATGACCGCCCGGTCAACCTCGCTGAATGTTCTTCCTGGCTTCAGGGCTTCGAAAGCAACATTCTGCATCTCGACAGCCAGCTTGTGGAACCTTGCGGTTTCCCGGTCCGGCTCCCCAAGAAACATGTTCCTCTCAATTTCTATGTGGTAGCTGTCAAGGTTTCCGGACGCCCCAGAGCCAAGCATGTCGCCTGGCCTCAGTACCCTGTTTATGGAAAGTGAATGCGGGTAGTAAGAGTGTTCTCCAACCTGGCCCCTGAAACCAGCCTCAATTTCTAGAGGGTAGTTGATTGGCGGCGAGGAATCACGCCCGAATGCCTCCATTACTGCAACTGAGGCCTCAGAACTTGCCCTGAACCCTATCTCAAAGTCATACTTCCCGGGCTCAGTGTATTTCTGCAGGAGACTGTGCGCGAGATTCCCCCACTTTGAGCTTTCCCTGAGCATTGCCTGCTCCACGGGGCTCTTTATTTTCCGCATGTTGTACAGGTCATCCGACACATCGATCAGGTCATACCCCGGCAGCACTTCACCTGCAGGCAGGGGTTTGAATCCCCAGACTCCAGGATATAACGACATGTTGTCCACCCCAAGCCTCTTTCCGCTGGCAAGTTTTTCAATCCAGTCCCCAAAAAGCTTCATCGGGTGCTTTTCTCCAGGGTAATCGGGATAGCCGAATGCTTCCTTCACAAGGGGCGTTTGAATGTGAACATGGTCTCTCTCCATCTCCGGCCCAAAGAAGTATACATTCAGGTCCTTGTCTAGCAATATTGCCGCGGGCCTCTCAGTCTGGATATAATAATAGTCAAGCAGATACTTGAAAGTCGTAGTGCTGGTGATGTAGAGCGCATCAAGCCTCTTGGCGTCCATTATCTCCTTGGTTCTTTCAAGTCTCCTGACCAGCTCACTTTTCGGTATCTGTATCATGATGAAAGATACGACCCGAAAACTCTAAAATCTTTGGTAAGAGGAATACTGGGGTCCGCATGACAGAAGATTGGAAAATCATGCAGAGTAGATTACGTTCCCTGTTAGGTCCTGTAGATTTTCAGCTCTCCTTATGAGCCTCTCTTTTCCCTGTTCAACCATTACCTCTGCAGCTCTTCCATGACCGTTGAACTGGTTGCTCATGCTGTAGCCGTATGCCCCAGCGTCAAGAACTGCAATTATGTCCCCGTACTCAACTTCCGGGATTTCTCGATCTTTCCCCAGCCTGTCTGTGTTCTCGCAGATCTGCCCTACAACATCAGCCTTCAGTGATTGCCTCTCATTCATCCTGTTCGCAACGACTATGGGGTGGTAGGCACCGTAAAGCGCCGGCCTCATCAGTGTATTCATACCTGCATCAGTGCCTACGAATGTTTTCTCATACTTCTTCACGTTGGTAACTGTAGCCAGCAGTACAGTCGAGTCTGAGACCAGGTACCTGCCTGGTTCCACGAGAAGCTCAGGAATCTCGGAACCGGATGATTTCATTGCCGTCTCCATGGAGTTGTGCACATTTTCTGCAACCTTGTCCAGGTCCAGGTTTTGCTCACCAGGTCGGTAAGGCACACCATAGCCTCCGCCAATGTCTACGAAGTCGAAGTTTATGCCCAGTTCCCCCGATATTCTCGAGACTATTCTCATAAGTCGTGAGGTGGATGCCCCGAAGTATTCGGGATCAAGCACGTTGGATCCCGTCATCATCTGTATCCCGAATTTCTGTGCCCCGAAACTCATGGCTTGACGGTACGCCTCAACAATATGGGTCTCGGGAATGCCGAACTTCGCCTCTGGCCCAGCAGTTGTAGTGCCAGGGAATTCACCTTTTCCCACACCAGGGTTCACGCGGAAGCAAACAGTTTCCGGAAGGGAGTCGGCTATGAGCTTCATCTGCCCGGTGTCGTCAAAGTTGATGGTTGCGCCTTCATTTGCTGCTGCCCTGAGCTCCTCCTTTGCCAGATTGTTGGGAGACATCAGCATTTCACTCACTTTCATTCCACCCTCCCTTGCGAGATTGAGCTCAATAAGATTAGACACGTCAGCACCTGCTCCGCACTCGGAGAGAACTCTTATGATATTGGGATTGGAATTTGCTTTCACCGCATACTTGATCGAGAATTTCCTGAAGTGTTTCTTGAATTTCTCATGCATCGTCTTGTAGTTCTCTTCTATTCTTCTTCTGCTTGTTACATAGAGCGGAGTTCCGTACTTTGAGACAAGTTCCGCTGCACTTGTTCCCTCTATGAAGAGGATTCCATTTCTGTTGGAGAATTCATTATGCAGCACCTGGGAGCCGATCATACAGAGTGAATTTTCTCAGTGATATTAAATGTCGTGCCCTGTCGGCATAAGGATTGGTCTCATGGCCGACTTCTTGCAGTAATATGTGATATTGGCCCCAGTCTTAATCCCAAGCTGGTGCAATTTCTTTATATTGGTGCAGTGTTGCCCAAAGATATGCCTCACATCTCGTTTAGCGTTGCGGACATAAGGGTAGGGCCAAAATTCAGGAGCGAGAGGGACTCCCAGCTCATTTATGGGGAAGAAGTCAAGGTTCTGGGGGAGAAAGATGATTATCTTTACGTTGAAGGTGCAGATCGCCTGAAGGGATATGTCCTAAGGACCCTGGTGGGAGAATCTGGGCCCAAAGAATACAAGATACGCTTTCCTGTCAGAACAAAAAAGATGATCTTTCCATTCGGCTCCTACGTTTCGAGCCGGGAAGTTGCTGACTTCGGTATTCCTGAAGATTCCCTCATGAGCTTGAAGGGAGAACTGTCCCCATTGGTCTCTTGCCACGAATTCCTCTCTGTTCCATACCTGTGGGGAGGTACATCTGATCTCGGGTACGACTGTTCCGGGTTCGTACAAAGACTCTACCGGTTCAATAATATAGAAATTCCAAGAAATGCAGACTGGCAGCGTGACAACACCAGAGCAGTTGAGTCTTTTGGTGAAGCTGAACCTGGAGACCTTGTGTTTTTCGAGGGGCATGTTGGCCTCTACATCGGTGAAGATACAATCATCCACGCCAATCTCCATAACGGAGGAGTCTCATACACCGACCTTAAAGACGGCAGCGAATATTCCAGGACCCTGATGGGCATCTTTGAGAGAATAGGCAGGGTAGATCCTGCCGCAATCTCCCTTCCTTACTAGTATCCACCGTGGTCGTATGATGCAAGGGAGAGCATCGTCCTGAACAGTTTGTAGGCTGCAATGATGTCTGGAGCCTCTCCCGACACAGTGTAGCCATCCTTCCTCTGGACGCCCGGCAGGATGGTGCAGCCATCTGCCATTCCAGAGTTCTGGAATTCCAGTGAGACCTCGACGGGCCCTTCAATGACGACGGGTTTCCCCTTTCTCCTGACTGCCTGCATTGCATGTTTCTCTATGAGGGCTTCAGCATCCCCTGATGCGGGAGTGGTTGCAGAGTATCTTGAAAGGCCCTCCTTCAGGGAAAGGAACTCGCAGTCCTCAATCAATTTCTGTGCTTCCTCGACTGCAGCCCTGTCACCTGCCATGAAGGTAACCGGAACTCCAAGGTGGCCTGCAACAGATGCGCTAAGACCAATTTCACCCATCTCTTCCCCGTTTATCCTTAGCCTGTGAACACTGGTGCTGAACGTATGATCCATTATCCCATGGATGGAACCGGCCATGGGATGATATCCCAGAAAGAAGACCTTGTCAGCGTTCCTTGCCCCTTCAACCATGCTCAGTTCTCTTGGAAATCCAGAGGTAAGCCTTATCCCCGAATCTAGATCGCTTGCCCTGATATTCCTCATTCCATCATGAGAATCCACTGCTGTCACTTCGTGCTTGCCGTCCTTCAAGACACCACGAGCGACAGCATTCACCGATCTTGCCATGGCAGTCCTTGCAAGTTCATAATCCCGCATGCCAGGCGTAACCTGGTGCCCCGATGTCAAACCATGAATTCCTTCCGCGTCTACTGAAACAAGAATTTTCACGCATGAGATAAATTAACAAGGTTAAAAAATATTATTTAAAAAAAGGGTTTGTGGTCAGGACGTTGAGTTGAACGCCAGACCATTATACATAAGCCGGCTTACACCAGCCTCGAAGGGGTTGAGCTCATAGTTGAGGATGTCCTGGTTGTTGAGCTTCGTGCTCAGGACCCACTGTCCGACTCCCTGCCCTATGAATACAACGTAGCTTGCATTTACAAGCATCCCGTTTGATTTCCAGTACCACTTCTGGGCAATTGCACTGTTGGTGCCGTTTGCCAGTGCGTTCTGGAAGTCCTGGATCATCTGTTTCATGTTCGCAACCTGTGTGTCGTTGTAGGACGGACTCTGCCCTCCTGCGCCGCTGAACCACCACTGGTCTATTGAGTTTCCCCCAATGTACGCAGTGTTGTTCTGCGGCAGACCAAGCGAGGTTATCCTGTTCGGGAAAGCGAACGAGGAGAACCAGCCGCCCCATGCAATGGGCATGTAGTTTGTGCTCGCCGTGAGTACGAATATGTTGTCTTCAGGCACTTCAGTTACGGATGCCTTTATACCAAGTACCGCAAGGTTGTTGGCCCACGTCTTGGCTCCAGCGTCAAGACTCGGGTTTGCAGTGGGCACGAATATTGGAATGTTGAGCTGATGCCCGTTATACATCGCAGTGTCACCAACCATGCTTACACCAATTGCTTTGCCGGTATCATGTCCGCTTCCGTTTATGAACGAATTCCAGTACTGGTGGGCAATCTGCATGTTGTAGTAAGGTACCAGAGAACCTGTTTTGTTCAACTGAGACTCTGACTCATAGTACTGCGCACCCTTTGGAAGGTATCCAG
>JBJKRS010000060.1:0-2725 GCA_046704525.1 Thermoplasmataceae archaeon | reverse complement strand
GGCGTTTGCTCTGCTTCTCATTGCAAAGAAACCATAGCCCTCGTTTGTTTCAAACCTCCCAAAGTCATAGTTCTGCCCCAGCCCTGTTCCAGCTACTTTCCAGCCAACCCTGAGATCTTCCACCGTTTCATCAACGCCCTCAATGTTGGAGTAAGGCACCAGAAGCTTCCTTTTCATTGCTTCCACTTTCTCTATGCCCTGGAGGTCTATTTCCATTCCCTCTTCAAGAAAATTTACAGCGACCACAGTATTACCATTATGGTACGGTTTTCGGGGCTTAAACATGCGCCGTTTGTTCATTCAGAACTGGACTGGCTTGAAAGAAACGTTGAGGTTGAAGTTGGCACTTTTGGCAGGAGCCTTCCTTGCCGGCCTTTTTGCTCTCTTCTCCTACCTGGAATTTAATGGAGTGGCACCAGTCATCCACCTCCACTACACTGCCCTTATTCCCCTGAGCGCTTTGGAACGGACAATTCTTGGGATACTGGCATTTTTCTCCATCCTCTGCGCGGCAATAGTGCTTTACTATGGGTTGAGAGAAAATAAGAACATGGCATGAAAAAAGATTAAAAGTGCAGGAATAAAGCAGGGTCTTGTAATCTCACTTTCCCTTGTTCTCGCTGAAGACCTGGGTTGCTTCCTTGACGGTTGCATTCTCGTGGACTATTGCCCTGATCGCCTTGATCATCGCAACAGGGTTGTCGTTCTGCCAGATGTTCCTTCCCATGTCAACACCAACAGCTCCTGCCTCGAGCGCATTGTAAACAAGATTGAATACGTCTTCTTCAGTGTTCAGCTTGGGCCCTCCTGCCACTACAAGCGGAACCGGGGACCCGTTCACGACCTTGCTGAAATTATCACAGTAATACGTCTTTACTATTCTTCCGCCGATTTCTGCTCCGAGCCTGCAGGCAAGTGCAAGGTACTTTGCATCCCTCTTCTCAAGTTCCTTTCCCACTGCCGTAATTGCCATGATTGGCAGGCCGTATTCCTCGCCTTCATCGACGAGCCTGGAAAGGTTGACAAGGGACTGTTTTTCATGTGCAGTCCCGACAAAAATGGATATTGCGGCCGCTGCCACGTTGAGCCTTACAGCCTCCTTTACCGACGTGGTTATTTCCTCGTCGCTGAGATCATCCATGAGGATGCTGGCCCCTCCTGAAACGCGGAGAAGTATTGGTGTGTCCCACTTCGGGTCGACCGAATTCCTGAGCACACCCCTGGTCACAGCAAGTGTATCTGCATAAGGCAATAGAGGTTCAATCGTCTGCTTAGGGTTCTCAAGTTTTCTGGTGGGACCCATGAAATAGCCATGGTCGCATGCAAGCATGACCGATCTTCCTGTGGCTGGTTTAATCATTCTCTGCATTCTGTTACTCATTCCCCAATCCATTTCTTTCCCCTTTGTAGTGTTCCCGCATATTGGGAAATACTAATAACATTTCGCTATGAATCCCCTGGAAAGTCTTTCCCTTAAGAGAATGACTTCTTTAAGTGGCCCTTTCCCGTAGCATTCTATTCCCTGTTTTCTATCTGTATGGAAGGCCTTCCGGGCCACGCTTTCTTCCCCTTTCCTTCCATTCCGGCAATTGAGATCTCTACTGGGCTGGAGAACAGACCGACAAGGTAATCTGTGCTTCCGGACAGGAATTCAAATTCATCGAAATCCCTGATGTGAATGAATTTCTTCACTTTCATGTATTCCGGTATCAGGTGTTTCATTTCCGCTCCGATTTCTTTCATCCTGTTTGCTTCAGCCATCTTAACGAACTCGAGAGACTCTGGCGGTGCAGTCTGAATTCTTATCCTGGCAGGTTCCCTTCCAGTGACAGAAATAATGCTTCTTATGTCCTCTATCACTGAATCAAGGTAAGCCTCTTTTTCAATCAGGGCCACGTCAACCCTGTCCGAATAGCCATTCTCGAATGTTTCAACTGAAACATATGAATCGTTTATGTACTTGTGCCAGTATTCTTCGCACGTATGGGGCATTACTGCACTGAGCGCTATAAGCCAGTCCTTTAGAACGGCTGATACAGCAACATTCACGTTGCCTCCCCTTTTCTCCACTCTCTTCAGATCGTTCATGGCTTCGTAGAAAATTGAGACATAACCGGATCGGATCGAGTAACTGTCCATGTCGCTTATGAATTTCCCAAGGCGCTGGTAGAATCTTGATATGAACCATTTTTCCGCCATGCCTGTCTTTCCTTCTGTTTTATGGAAGCTATCCAAAAGATCCGTGAATGACTGGTACTTGTTGATCAGCGCATCAAGATCCTTTTCATTCCAGTCAAGCTGTGAAGTCATGTCAGCCAGAATTGCAATGTAAAGCCTGTAAACGTCTGCAGAATACTTCTTTGCCACCGTGAGCAGATTCACTGCATTCCCCTTGCTTTTTCCAATCTTCGCGCCTTCGGATACCAGTGTGCCTACTATGCCGAGGCCCCCGGGCTCGAATTTTACGGGCAGGACTGCTGCATGGTTCATTATATAGAAAACGAGGTGGTTCGTGAAATGCGGCATCGCGGTGATCCTGATGTCAACCCCGTACCAGTATTCTGCCTGTTCCCTGGCAGCCCTGACGGCTTCCCTGATCGATGGATCAAACTGTTCCGGCGATCCGTTGCCGAGGAAAATGCAGTCAAACACCTCATCTGGAATAGTGCCTGTCTTTTCCTTTATCTCCCTCAGGTTCAGGATGTTTGTGTATACAGCAGGGTAG
>JBJKRS010000059.1:0-4189 GCA_046704525.1 Thermoplasmataceae archaeon | reverse complement strand
AGAGAGAGCAGGTCAAGAGGATAGAAGAACCCTATATTGCACATGCCCAGAGACGCGGAACAGCCGGTTACTGATTGAGACAGGCGTATATCCACTGCGCCATCTGTCCAGCCTGATGCGGTTTTTTGCGTCTGTTTTCCGTCCTGGCGCCGGGAAAAACTATTACCTACGCCAGTTTTTATCTAGGTGTTGCCCGGTCCGTACCCTTGGTTGGCGGAATGGCAAGAGGAAAATATGTCTGAAGAAAGGATAAAGGAGGTTTTGGATGCCGCAAGGCGTGACGGTGTCGAAATTGTCAAGCTGGAATGGGTCGGGCTCGACCTCATACTCCGCAACATGGCGACCTCAGTGGATCAACTTGAAGACGCAATAAGGTATGGTATCGGCGTGACAAAAGCACAGCAGTCCTTCAACGTGCTTGATCATCTGGTGCCGGACGGTCTTTACGGATCTGAGTCCTCGGAATTCAAACTTGTGCCGGACCCTGCAACCTACACTTCAATCCCTCACATAAAGGGTATCGGAAGGATGCAGACCGAGCTCTCCGAGCCCGATACCCTGAAACCCACGGAAACAGATCCCAGATTCTTCCTCCGCAGAATGATTGAGAAGCTTGGAAAAATGGGGATGACTGCCAAGGTCGGGCTCGAGGCTGAATTTTACCTGTTCGACAAAAGCACGAAAGAGCCAGCAGTCAATGGCAAACTGATGAGCAGCAGTGAGATAGACAGCATGAGCCGGTTCCTCATTGAGGCAAGGAAAAGCCTCAACGCGGTTGGGATAGAGGTTGAGCACATCAAGAAGGAATATGGCGGTGCACAGTACGAGATCACGTACAGGTATGGAGAACCACTCTGCATTGCAGACAGCTTCGTCCTGCTCAAGAGCATGATTAAGTCCCTCGCGGACACCATGGGTTTTCTGGCGTCATTCATGCCCAAGGTAAGCACATCGTCGCCAGGAAGCGGACTGCACATACACATCTCACTCTTCGAGAAGAAGAGCGGGAAAAACATCATGCATGACCCGTCGGACAGGAAGGGAAATGGGCTGAGTGAAACCGGTTACGGCTTCATAGCAGGTGTCATGAAGCACATGAAGGCGCTTTGCGCGTTCGAGAATCCACTTTCCAACTCATACAAGCGGCTGATTCCAGGAAGCTGGGCTCCTGCGCATGTCTCCTATGGCTATGACCACAGGGGCGTTGCAATCCGGATACCCTCTGACCCACCTGGTTCGACCGAGTCAAAAAGGATGGAACTGCGCCTGCCAGACTGCTCAGTGAACCCTCACATTGCAGTTGGAGCAGTTCTTGCAGCAGGGATGGACGGAATAGAAAGGGGACTCGATCCGGGTGAGCCGCTTTCATATGACCCGGCAAAATACGATGAAACTGAGCTCAGGAAAAAGGGTGTTGATATGCTCCCCACCACTCTGGTTGAAGCAATTCACTACGCAGAAACCGACCGGGAGCTCAGAAGCATCATGGGTGAATTGCTTTACGACGAATACATCAAGGTAAGAAAATCAGAATGGAACGATTATTACAGGAATGTTGATTCATGGGAGGTGGTGAATTTCCTTGAATCCATTTGAAAGCATTTCGGAGAGGGATGGGGTAGAAATACGCATGATCAGGTCTTTTGAAAGCCTGCATGCGTTCTTCATGTCCCTCAGGAACCAGAAGAGCGAGACCTGCGGGCCATATTCCCTCCTGAAGATCTCCAACGCAATGGCTGGATCTCCGGGTGAAGGGCTTTCTGAGGTAGAGATAGCACAGAGGTGCGGCACAGTTATTTCCCCCGATGAAGATGAGCTGAGCGTCAGGCTCAAGGGTTCCAATGAGGACGAACTGGACGAACAGACCAGGGAGAAGTACTACCCCCTCAAGCTTGCGGTCTCAGCGGACGAAGCCGAGCAGGGGACAAGCGCTGAAGGAGTTCTAAGGGCCGCTCCTGGAGTGCTGGGATCATGGAGTTCCATTATCCCGGTAAAGGCGACCTCCAATGGGAGGGAGAATCTCACGGCTGACAGATTCGGAAGAATCACAGAATCGCTCTGGAAGCTGCTTCAGGAAGTGGATTTGCACGTGATCCTGAATATTCAGGTGGATCTTCTCTGCTCAAATGAAGGGATTGAAGACGACAGCATGGCAATGGAACTCATCTCCGCGGGTGGATGCACCAGCCTGGACAACTGGAAAGTGGGGCATTTTGTAGTTCTTGCCGGAATGCTTAGGTACACAGGTAATGGGCGGGATTCGTACTTCTATATCCTGCAGGATAACTACAAGGAAAGAGGGCGTTCAGGGTATCTTCTGCAGCCCGCTGAGCAGCTGAGAAAGTCCATGGTCAGGAATGACGGGAAACAGGGTGGCATCATGATCATCGGACCGGAAAAGGAGGAGCAGAGACTCAAGAATATCCTTCCAGATGGCGTGGAAATCGGCATTTGGGACAACGGGACTCCTTTCAGGTAATGGTTTGTACTGGCAGGTAGCTGCCCGGCAACCAATAAATAGGCGCTTCGGTTGTATATTCCATGCCCTCCGATGCGAGGAAAAAAATTGATGCAATTAGAAGGGTCATGGTGAAGTCGCTACAGGACAATTTTCTCCCGTTTCCCGTTGACATATCCAGATGCGCGGGGTGGACAACCGACCTACCCCGAGGAGGTGAGACAGTAATCTATACATCCTTCATGTACCAGCTTTCAGGGCTTTTCAGATCCTATGAAAAACACCTCTCCGCCTTCTCTTCTCTTGGTGGTTCCAGCAGGCTTGCATCCCTTGGAAAGCTTTTCATGAGACCGGAAAGAAAGGATATAGAAAGATCATACAGGATACTCAGGAGCATCTCAGGAATGCTCATCAGAGCTGGCGTGGAGCATGGATACCTGTATGAGGAAGAGCCCTACAGTGGGGGACTGCTTCTTGAACTGGGGCTGATTGACGAGTTCAAGGATTACGGAAAAAAAGTTCTGGACCTATTCAGCAGGAAGGGTGTGAAAAGAGTTGTTACTGTCGACCCACACACCAATAATGCAATGCTCAGGTTGGTGGATTATTACCAGCCGGACCTTGAAGTCACAAATTATCTTTCACTGGTGAGACCTACCAAGGGAAAGGGTGAATTCGTGCTTCACGACCCGTGCCTTTACACAAGATACGCAGGACTAGGAGGGCGGCTGAGGGAGGTCCTTGATGGATCGGGAGTGAGGCTGAAAGAGGACCTCATGGTAACGTCCCGGCAGTACGGATCCTGTTGCGGGGGCCCGCTTGGGCCTGTGGACATAGATCTGAGCGACAGGATCGCTGAAAGACGAGCTGAAAGTCTGAAAGCCGTATCAAATGATGTCCTTGTGG
Source organism: Thermoplasmataceae archaeon (assembly GCA_046704525.1). Classification (GTDB taxonomy): domain Archaea; phylum Thermoplasmatota; class Thermoplasmata; order Thermoplasmatales; family Thermoplasmataceae. The sequence goes on along the minus strand of JBJKRS010000059.1, from coordinate 825 downwards.
CCTGTCCCCTGTGCTACCAGAACCTTTCCCCACACCTTGACAGCATCAAGGACATTGCAGAGGTGATTTCATGAGCAACTGGAACCTGGCAGTGGAGCGTGCACTGGAAAACAACATACCAAAGGTAGAGGAAATACTCAGTAAACATCCGTACATTGTTGACCAGGCTGAAAGGCTCCGTTCGGCAAAGGCAAAAGTTGTCGACGACCTCGAGCACTATGTCGGAATGACAATAGACGCTGTCGAGAGGTCAGGTGGAAAGGCATATCTGGCAAGGACAGTGGAGGATGCGCAGAGCATATTGAAGAGTATTGTGGGCCGGAGGAAGAAAATTGTGATGTCAAAGTCCAATGTTGCCCACGAAATCAAAGCCCTGGAAGTCATGAATGAGACGGGTAACGAGATCACAGAGACAGACCTGGGGGCATTTCTTGTCCAGGTATCTGGAGGGACATCTTCCCACATTGTAGCTCCGTCTCTGCACCTGACCAGGGAGGAGACCGGAGAAATGCTCAGGAAAAAGCTCGGCCTCAGTGTTTCCGGAGACTCTACCCTCGAGGAGATAGTGGCAGCCGTCAGGGAGGTGCTCATGAAGAAGTACCTTGAGGCGGATATCGGGATAACAGGTGCGAACTCGGTTTCTGCTGACACTGGATCTGTCGCCCTTGTCGAAAACGAGGGCAATATAAGAATGGACACTATCCTTCCTCCCGTCCATGTGGCTATCACAGGGATAGACAAGATTGTGCCAACTCTGGAGGATGCAATGAACGAGGTCGTAGTCCAGTCAGCATACGCCGGACTTTACCCGCCAACATATGTGAA
>JBJKRS010000058.1:0-4709 GCA_046704525.1 Thermoplasmataceae archaeon | reverse complement strand
CTCCTACTCCGCTGATGATGAGGCCGATCGTGGTACCCCTGGCCGTGAGGAATACTGCCAGGCCTATGGCCAGAAGGACTGATCCAGCCGTCACAATGGGCTTGGGACCAACCCTCTTGATGGATCTCCCCATAAGCGGACCTACAACAGCCATTACAACTGCGCCCGGGGCCAGCAGGAGCCCGGTCATTACAGTTGAATCGCCAGTCCCAAATGGCTTGGGGTCCCCAGTGTAATATACAATGGAAAGCAGCATCAGTTGAAGCATTAGCATAGCCAGCGTTCCCTCAACGTTTGCCACCATGACATTGCGCTTGCGCATCAGGCTGGGGTTTATCAGAGGCCTTTCGGCCCTCCTTTCCCCGATGATAAACAGGATTGCGAGGATAGCGCCTACAGCAACCAGGGAGACGCTGAAAGTGGCTGTCCACCCTATTGTGGACCCCCTTGTTATGAAGAGCAGTATCAGTGTGAGCCCTATTGTGAGAAGCGCAGCTCCGGAATAGTCAATCTTCTCTCTCTGCGCGATCCGGTCCTTATATGCGCTAAAGGATATGGCAGCTAGAATTCCCAGGCTGACTATGAGTGCAGAGTGGAATGCCCACTGCCAGCCAAGGTAAGCCTTTATGTAAGAGCCAATGACCAGCCCTGCCACTCCTCCTGTCGCAAAGAAAGCACTCATGACTCCCTGTGCTGTGCCAACCTTTTCAGTTGGGAATATGTCTATTATGATTGCAAAACCGAGTGGAATTCCTCCAAAGCCTATGCCCTGCATGCCCCTTGCTATTATCAGCTCAACCATTGAAGTGGAGAACCCAGCCAGCCCCACTCCAACTGTATATGCTGAAATGGCTACCAGTAGCATTTTCTTCTTGCCATAATTATCTCCAAGTTTACCGAAAAGCGGGGCAGCCACGCTTCCGGTTATGAGAAAAGCTGCAATTATCCAGGAAGATACAGCCGGGCTGCTGTTGAAATCTGTTTGTAGGCTTGGAATGGATGGTATCACCATGGACTCAACATAGTTGAGCAGGAACGCCATGAATACCATTGGGTAGAATATCCTGGAGTTCTTCACTGCACCTTCGAATAGTCCACCAGAATTCTTCCTTTTTTTAACCGCCTCGTAATTGTTCAAACACCTACCCCTCCTGACAGAAGAGAGGGTCGTAACATCGGATTCAATTGCCAGTGCCAGTATTCCTGTATTTGCTGTTGGTCTCTCTCCTGAACTCCATACCTAGAGCCGTTTTCACGGATTGCTTCCTCATTATTTAGTGCTAGTTGTTTCACCGGTTTCACTCAATTGACAGTGGAAAGCCCAACGGGTTGCAAGACCTGTTGATCGTGACATTAATGCGCATCTTTCGCTGCTAACAGCATTTTAAAGGCATCTAATGCTGGGTGCTGCAGCTTTGTACTACAAATCTTAAAAACGAAGACGGCAAAAGGTCTCCGATGTTCAGAAAGAGGTCAATAGGCTCTTATACCGCCAAACTGTCGGCAGCCATATCAATACTGCTGCTGCTTGCTGCGCTGATTCTGCTCTTCGCCTCTGGCGCAGGATCTGCCAGGATTCCGGGGATTGGCCTGGCAATCAAGGCCGTAGCCATAATCGTGCTTGGTTACGTGACTTACAGCTCGGTTCTGAAGCATCTGGGCTTGCTCAAGTTTGGAGCAAGGACCGCTTCAATACTTCTCGCTATTGCTGATCTTGCTCTCGGGTATTTTTACCTTGGATCCTGGGTCATGTTTGCAGGAGTTGCAATGTTCTTGACCTGGCTGGTTCTTTCACTGTAATCGGCACACAAGGGGTGCCAGGATCCAAATTTTCTTAGAATTTTCTGCGCGAAACCGCCTTTTTTCTTCCAGCATTATGGACAATACAAGGGAATCTTTTCAGGAAGTTGTTGCAACTTCCGGGTTCAGAGTTGCAGAAGTATAGGCTGAAGAATGAGAGGGGCGTTTCAAAAAGAGAAAGAAAGTGTGAAAAAGAAAAATTGTGGGAAAAGTTACAGTACAGCCTTAGAGGCTGATAAGTGTGTCTTCCCCGTTGGAATGGGTCTCCCTCTCTGAGTTGTTCTGGTTATCGTTACCTGCATTGCCGTTTACCTGGAATGTCAACGTGAAGGCGACGATTCGGGATGAGCCACTGTCGTTTGTATCGTTGGCGGATCCCTGATCGAAGGGGGTAATCACCGAAACACTGCTGTCCGTTGTGTTGCCTGCTCCAGTCTGGTTGTCAAAGCTGCCGTTGTGGTCCCCGGGTTCGTTCTCCATGGAACCATTTGGCACCTCCTGAAGGAACAGGAATGGAACTGTGCTCTTGTTTGCAGAGTGCACTTGGTTTCTGACCTGGTAGGTCAATTTCATTGATATGCTGTAAGTCCCGTTCTTCAGATAGATTTGCGAGTCTCCCTGGTCATGGGACAGGTTGAAGGAATGCCCGTTCACGGTCACATTGAGCATGAAGCTGGAGAACACACTTCCTATCCGATCTTCCATTGTCCGCTGTATCTTGTATTCTGACGAGTTGCTGATGGTCACGCTTGTTGTGGCGCTTGCTGTGCCATTGCTGCCCGGGGCAAGGATGCCAAGATTGACGGTTCCAGCACCTGAAGTGTTGAATGCACCGGTCTCGGCGACAGCAACTGCGCTCCCAAGTAGTGATACCACTGCAACTATCGCCAATGCTGCTCGTGCTACCATAATATCCCAGTTCGAATCATGAGTTATACTGATTATGGTACAATGGGCGGAGGAACAAAGGTTCCTTTCTCAATGGAATGTATTTTCACTGGAGCATAGAACAGTGGGTTATCTCTCCCTGATATATCTCTTCCTCAACGTTATTATATTCTGATGGTCTAGTATTGAACTGGCGGGGTAGGGTTCTATGGAGAACAAGGAAAAATTGACACTACAGGGAATGAGGTTCCTGGACAGGCTTGGAAAGAAGAACATCCTGTTTTCCGGGATTTCTGGGTCTGTGTCCTATACACCCGGAGAGGATGACGATATTGACATCTTTCTTATAACAGACAATAACAGGGTGTGGTCAACCCTCCTTAGGGCGCTTTTGCTCAGGATCACAAACAGGAACAGGCGGATTTGCCTCTCCTTCATAGCTGACAGAAGCTTTGCAGTCTCCTTGTTCTCGGGACAGGGAGATTATGTCATGGCATCGGACGCAGTGCACATGATACCCTTCCAGGGAATGAAATTCTATGAGGGTCTGCTGTCCATTTCTCCCTTTGTGAGGAAATATTTCCCGGAGGAGGCATCAGAGCCTGCCGGGGGCATGACAGGACGGAAACGCAGATTCAGGGGCCCCATTGAGTACTTCTGTTTTCTCTCACTGTCCTGCTGGCTTATCCTGAAATCAATGTATCACAACCGCCAGTATATCAGGGAAGGGAAAAGGGAGAGCATCTTCAGGCCCGTGGTGTCTCCACATGCATTCTACTTCGATTCCGTCAAGTACCACGATCTCAGAAACCTCCTGAAAGAGTGGGTTGCAGAGGACATATGAACGAGTCTGTGATAGTTACTGGATTCAACGATTTTGGATCCCTAAGATCCATGATTCCGGTTCTGCTCCAATCGGATTTTGTTGAAATCATAGTGGCTGCAGAAGGGAAGGACGGCACAGGACCATTCTTAAGGTCTCTGGACGACCCCAGAATAAAGGTCCTGTACTCTGAAACCAGGCTTGGGAAGATGCGGGCACTCATGAGGGCTATAAATGAAGTGACTGGTGATGTGACATATATTGTCTCAAGCGACACGCATGTTGATCCTGAGGCCCTGCTCACCATGACCAGCTACCTTACTGACGGCGTTGGGGTCGTAATTCCAAGAGTCATCCCCGAATTTACAGGGAGGATTTCAGAACGGATCGCTTCTTTCATGTGGGATGTCAGGAATGCCCACCTGAAGGAACTGGATCGAACCGGTGGAACTGTCCACGGGGGCGAAGTAATGCTCGTTCAAAGCCATTTACTGGAAGGGCTTGAGGATGTGATAAATGACGACGCGTATATATGCCTTAAGGCTGCAGGCATGGGCTTGAAAACCAGGTACACTGAAGCGGTTACTGTGTACAACAGGGCGCCCAAAACACTCAGGGGACTGCTCCTGCAGAGGGAGCGCGTGAATCTGGGACACAAGCAACTGAGATCAAGAAAAATGAATCCTGCCGTCATAGGATCTACAGTCTTCTCCAACCCCTCAATGTTCCTCCGCGTAATGTCTGCAGCTGTCAGGAAAAGGAGAGCATACCTTTTGGTATTCCCGCTCGCCCTAGCTTTAGAGCTGCTGTCGCTGCTCCTTTCCCACAGAGATGAAAAAAAAGGCAGAGACATGAGGCTTTGGCCCCAGGCTCTCTGAAATCAAGCGTTTCTGCTCAAAGGTTTATTTTGCCGTGTTCCTGGCAGCTCTTCCCGAAGCTCCCGCCAGAACTCCTGAGAAGATAAGCGCGACTACCAGTGCGGACGAACGTGCCAGAGTGGAGCTGTCACCAGCATATCCGAATCCGAAAAGATACCTCCAACCATATGTATAGGACGACGTATGGAATTGGCTCAGAGGAAGGCCGAGGCCCGCATCTGCGAGTATCAGAACGTTAAAAATTATGGAGACTGCGAGGAGCCCAATGGTTGATCCACTCTTGCACGCAGCTGATATCCCGAGGACGATCGCCTCTTTGA
>JBJKRS010000057.1:0-11460 GCA_046704525.1 Thermoplasmataceae archaeon | reverse complement strand
GCCTGGCGTGACCTTCAGCATTTCATTGAATCTCTGTTTTTTGTACAGGGCTATGTTCCTTATGATGAGAAACGACCACTTCTTGCCCAGAGCTCCTAGGCTGGCTTCTACAGGGCATCCTGAAAACGCCACCTTGAGCGGGTTTTCCCCATCAACTTTCTCCCGTTTTTCTTCCTGGGTATACATTTGCTCCCTTTCCTATTTAAATAGAAGACATTGATAATACTTACCATGGCACTTATGAGGCCCCACCTAAATTTCAATGGAAAATGCCGGGAAGCAATGAATTTCTACAGGGATTGCTTTGGAGGAGACCTGGACCTCATGACTTACGGCGATTCTCCCATGAAGGAAAGAGTCCCAGAAGAGGACCAGAACCTGATCCTTCACTCCACACTTACATCAGGAGAGCTTACAATCTACGGAGCTGATGGGTTCGGGGAACACGCTGTAAATTTCGGCGATAACATTACAATTTCAATTGAGTGTGACACTGAAGAAGAAGTTCGGAGCATATACGGTAAGCTCTCCAGTGGCGGAAAGATTTTGATGCAGCTTGACAGGCCATTCTGGGGAGGCCTTTTCGGGCAGTTTATGGACAAATACGGAATGGGTTGGATGACTGTTCTTCCGGAAAGGATGGGTTCACAGTGAAAATATGCGATGCAGAAAGGCCGAATCAGGTAGACAACGCGTTGAAGTAGACGAAGAAGCAGAAGAGATAGAGCCTGACGCCAGAAAGCCTTCAGCTTAGCCTCTGTTTCCATAATTCTTCAGTTTACCCCCATATAAGTGGCGAATAGGGAAGAATAAGGGAACTCTTGTGCCGATTTGCAGTTCCAATTGCGCTCTGTCGGGGAGATGTCTATGTGGAAGGGTAGATTGAGGACGCCTCTTCATCAGTGAATGCCCTCAGCGTCTCGTAGCAGACATGTTCGGATTCTCCATCCTTCACAGACACTTTCATGCCAGCCTCATCATTCGGCAGATCCATTATCTCGACCGCTCCGTACCTTCCCAGCGTGGAAATGCCCTTCCTGTTCTCGCCACCAAGTTTCTTGACATATTCATCAACCTTGTTGATTTCCCTTCTCTGTCAGCTTTAAGAGATACACGTGAGTGCTCATGGATATTTGATCTATATCAAACTAGAAATGTTCTTATTCTCTAACTATCAAACCGACTTTCCTGATGCGGCATTGCGGGAGGAAATCTAGTTTTTATTTCCATGCCGCGTGATCGATTAGAACTAAGGCATCTATTTTTGATATAAACCGTAAAAATGCACCGAAATTCGTAGTCATTTTCATGGGAACCTACATCTGGAACATTGATATTCAGGCGGTTTCTGATGGGTTTTACCCATGCGAAACTATCAACTTTCAGCGAGATAACAAATATATATACAGTAACGTAAGCCCGTAAGCCGGTGCGATTAGACTTGAGGTTAAAGGAATTTCTCAGAGTCGCAAAATCTGATATCATATTCATTGTGGGAGTTTCATCTCTTGCTGGGTTCCTGGCAAATCCACACTTTGCTTCCAGGCCCATAGCAGTAGTGCCGCTCCTCATTACAGGGTTCTTTGCTTCTGCCTCAGCAGCCATATTCAACAACCTTTATGATTACGATCTTGACCTGAAGATGTCCAGGACGCGTTACAGGGGAGAAATAATAAAGGACAACAAGAAGTCGCTTGCAGCTGCTGCGGGTCTGATGCTTGCTTTCTCGGTCCTTCTTGCATATGTGGAGATCAGCCCGCTTTCGAGCGCGTTTATCTTCTTGGGCTTCTTCTGCTATACGGTGCTCTATACCATGGTGCTCAAGAGGCGCACATCTTGGAGCATAGTCATCGGAGGCTCAGCAGCCAGCTTTGCTCTGCTCGCAGGCTGGTCAACGATGGGTGACGGGTTAAACCTTGTATCAATCTACCTGGCCCTGATAATGTTCGTTTGGATACCCATGCATTTCTGGTCCTTCGCCGTATCTCATGTCAAGGATTACGAGGAGGCGAAGGTGCCCATGCTCCCCGCTGTGATAGGGAACAGGGGAAGCTCAATAGCCATCCTTGTCAGCGCAGCCCTTCTGATACTACTGGTAGCATTCTCTTTCGGGCTGAAGGTGATTTCCTCCCTCCCGGCTTACCTGATACCTGTTGCGGTCGTTTCCGCAGCTCTCGCATACTTTACGTACGTTACGGTCAGGAGGCCGGACAACACGGAAGGCTTCAGGAACCTGTACAGGTATTCCCATATTTACGTTTCAAGCATACTGATCGCGGTGATTGCAACCAATGCTGCCGCAACGCTGTAGGTGAAAACAAAAATGAGACCGGGAGAGAAGAGAGTGATGTTTCGCCCCCATGCAGGACAGACCCCTGAAAAGGACTATATATCAAACATGCTAACAGCAGGTGACACGTAGATGAAGCCATCGGGAGACATAGCCTCAGAGATACTTGAACAGGTATCCGACCTGCTCAATTATGAGTTGCTGGTCTCCACCCCCGGAATAAAGGAACCTGACTCAAATTTCATGTGGGCAGAAAAGTTCAGGGCGCCGGTGGGCATAAACGTGATACAGAACGACGTCTCATTCAACCTTTTCCTTCCTGAAGGCTCGGAGAACGAGAAGGACAAGAAGCTCTTCTTCAGCAGAGTTGGGGCTAAGCTCGAAAGCGGGCTGTGGCAAGTGAGGCGTGAGATGAGCGAGCTTAGCGAGGACTACGCGTCCACGATCAAGCTGGCATTGGGGCAGTTTGGCAGCGTGATACTGGACTATTCCTATATACAGGAGGGCAGGTATTATGCACACTTCACGTTCAACGATTCTGACCTGGCTGGCATATCCTCGACTCTCATTGCACTTAACGATGTGCTTCAGGGGTACAGGATCGAGTACCTGAGGACAATAAAGCATCATGCGTCCATATTCAACGGCATCGAGGAGATCGGAGAGGTGGCAACAGTATCAGTGGATATTTCCAGGGAAGGTGGTTCCGGTGGCGGCTTCGACGGATACTTCCCCTTTGTTATGGCCAACTTCCTGAACGGGGGGGTAAAGACCCTCGGGAAGGGCATGGGCAAAACCCCGCCGGACATACTGGGCCCAAGTGATGTGTCGCGTGTCAGGGGGGATATCATATCATTCAAATCTAAGAATGACCATATCACTGAACTTGTAAAGCTGGTGGCTTCCAACTTCATCGTCCTGTATGGGATGTACGGTGTTGCCAATGGGGACAGCCTGCGACTTATGATGCCTATTCCAAAACAGCAGACCAGTATACTGCTGAAGGTTCTTCACACCCTTATAAACCAGAGGCCAGGGTGGAACATCAAGCTTTCTGAGCTTTCCCAGTTCGGCGAGAAGAGATAGATTCTGCCTCGGAAAGATTTTAGGGGATTCTGGCGATATTAGCAAAAGTGGAGTTATCACATGGCGAGTTCTGAACCAGGAAAGAGCATTTCTGCGGTCAGTGTTAGGCTGGCCGGGCCTTCAGACATGGAAGAAGCAGCAGAGTCCTTCAGAAAGGTGGCATCGGAAAGAGTCTATCTCGGCACTGAGACTGTTCCAGAAGGGACCGCCTCCAGATGGGAAGAGCGCTGGCAGGACAACGGAGAAAAGAACCTGTTTGCCGTCGCTCTCATTGAAGGGAAAATAGTGGGTGGCTTGGTCCTGACGCCCCTCTTCTCGCCAAAGTCCAATCATGTGAGGAACCTGGGAATGTGGGTGCTGCTCGATCACAGGGGGGCAGGAGTGGGAAAAAGCCTCATTAGCTTTGCGAAGGAATGGGCAAAGGGCGTGGGAGTAAAGAGGATAATGCTCGAAGTGTACGCAACCAACCTGGCTGCTATCAACCTTTACCTCAGGGCAGGATTCACGTTTGAAGGCTGCTTCAAGGGAAACGCCCTGATCAACGGGGAATATGTGGATGAACTGTCTATGGCCATGGAGCTGTGACTGAATGCCCATTCAGTTCAACAAGTGTGTGAGTTGAGTCTTACCAAATTATCCAGAGCAAGCATCAATCTGATTCTTTAACAGATAGGCCATATCTCGCCCTAATGCGATATCGAAGGATTGGCCCCTTCGCGCTTTTTCATGCACAGCAAAAATTTATCAGGCCGACTAATCTGGATGCTTGCGTGTAGCCGGGGCAGGATATCTTGTCGTCATTCTGCCAAGAGCAGAAGATGCTACCCAAGTCCAGATCCGTTCTGATGATCGCTGTTTCGCCTCATTCAGTGTATCTTGTGGCATCCATATACCGTGTCTCGCAGCCACCGGATTCTATTGCCTATGTTTTCAGAACACACCATTGCGTGCATGTGATGGCAAATAAAACACACAACCTGGACAGTAACATTGCAATGAGCTTTGCCTCCCGAGGCACCGAAATTTCTTTGCCACCGGTTACACAACTTCCAGATTTACAGTGAAGGGTCAGAACCTCCGGAACATGCCGATATTTGACCTCTCTGGATTGCAGTGCTAATGGCAGCGTTGCTTGCATTCGGGAAGAAGGACCCTTAGCCGCTTAATTGAAGAGGACAGGAACCACAGTCTCTCCCGTACTTACCTGGCTATCTCCTCCCTGGGTCTGTCTTTCCTGAACATTCCCCTGAGACCTTCCCCAACCTTCTCTATGGTTTCCTGTCGTGCCTCGTTTCTCATCCTCTCAAGATTCGGTGCTCCTTTCCCGTACTCGGACATCCACTCGTCTGCAAAGGTCCCGTCCCTTATGTCTGAAAGTATCTTCTTCATTGCCTCAACAGTGCGGTCATCTACAATTTCCGGCCCCCGGGTTCTACCACCGTATTCCGCAGTGTTGCTCACATTCTTCCACATGTTCTCGATTCCGCCCGCCTGTATCAAGTCAACTATGAGCTTGAGCTCATGCAGCACCTCAAAATAGACTATTTCAGGCTGGTACCCTTCAGATACGAGGCACCCAAAGGCCCTTCTTATCAGCTCTGAGACTCCTCCGCAGAGAACTACCTGCTCGCCGAAATTATCTGTTTCAGTCTCCTCGCTGAAACTGGTCTCAATGACGCCGGCCTTGGTGGCTCCGATTCCCTTCGCGATAGCAAGTGCAGTTGTCAGGGCATTGCCTGTTGCATCCTTCTCAACCGCAACCAGGCTTGGAGTGCCAAATCCTTCTAGGTAAGTCTTCCGGACCATCTGGCCGGGTCCCTTCGGGGCGACCATGATTACATCCACACCATCCGGCGGCACAATCTTGCCAAAGTGCACGTTGAACCCGTGGGCGAATTCCAGGGTCTTGCCTTCAGTGATCGCATGTCCTATCTCTTTTCTGTAGACTTCAGCCTGAACCTCATCCGGTATGAGAACCATGATTACGTCCCCGCTTTCGGAAGCCTCTGATACCGTCAATGGCATGAAGCCATCCTCTTCTGCCTTCTTCCAGCTGGCCCCTCCTTTCCTGAGCCCAACCTTCACATCAACTCCTGAGTCCCTGAGGTTGAGCGCCTGCGCCCTCCCCTGGATCCCGTAGCCAATTACTGATACCTGCTTTCCTTCAAGTGCCTTCAAATCTCCGTCTTTTTCGTAATATGCCTTTGCCATGTTTCTCACTCCGAACCGTCCTCTATTCTGACTTCCCTTACTCCGTAGATCCTGTTGAGATGCTTGAGGACCCTGAAAGCATCCTCACCCTCCACACCTATGTCCATGGTGACGCTATCGCTCTGCCTGCTGAAATGCAGCCTTCCTATGGATATGTTCCTCCTGCTGAACTCAAATATAGTCCTCTGGAGCGTACCTTCTTCATCACTGGCCAATATTTTCAGGTTTTTCAACTTTCAAATCCCTCCACTTGCACCTTCCATATATAGTGCCTTCTTCACCCATCCACGGCGGTGTCATGGGCAGCACGTCCTCGTTAACGTCAACCCTGACATCCGCTATGAATGGAACTTTGCTCCCGAGCCCCTGCTTTATGGCATCTTCTATCTCATCGGGCTTCTCGACGGTGATCCCGTCTCCCCCCATGGATTCTGCAAACCTCGCAAAATCAGGGGATCTGGCGTAATCCACCGCGTAGATCTTATTGTGGTAGAACTGTTTCTGGAACTGCCTCACCATTCCAAGGCTCTGGTTGTTCATGACTATTGCCATTACCTGGATGTCGTTCTCCACGGCAGTTATGAATTCTGCGTAGCTCATCTGGAATCCACCGTCTCCGGCCAGGCAGATCACCTTCCTGTCTGGTGAAGCAACTTTGGCCCCTATGGCAGCAGGGAGGCCGAAACCCATGGTGCCAAGCCCCCCCGAAGTGATGAAACTCCTGCTGCCGCTGTTTTCGTAGAAATGGGTGGCGAACATCTGGTGCTGCCCGACATCAGTCGTCAGGATTGCGTCATTTGGCAGCAACGCCGATATTGCGCTTACGAGCTTCTGCGGCTTGATGGGACTCCCTGGCAAATCAAAATCGCACTGGCAGTAAGCCTTGACGGCCTGAACCTTTTCTGGCCATTCTGTGCTGCTTTTCTGGTATGCCGTCAGATTCTCAAGCAGGGCTTTGATCACTGCACCCGAATCGCCCGCAAGGCCAACCACACCGTGGACGTTTTTGCCTATCTCAGCTGCGTCTATGTCTATGTGTATGATGGAAGCCTTCTTGAGGAATGCTCCCGGTTTTCCCGTAGTCCTGTCGCTGAATCTTGTCCCCACAGCTATGACAAGATCTGCATTGTCCAGGGCATACTGTGAGGAACGCCTGCCATGCATTCCAGCTGTTCCAAGTGCAAGAGGGTGGTCTTCGGGTATTCCGCCCTTTCCCATTACGGTGGTTACCACTCCTGCTCCGATCAGCTCTGCCAGTTTCATGACAAGATCCCCTGTGCATGACCATCTGACCCCTCCACCGGCGAGTATAACTGGCCTTATGGAAGACTTGATCAGCTTTACTGCCCTCGGCAGGTCAGAAAGGTCTGTATTTTCTGTTTCTTCCATGCCTTCCCAGTGCCTGGCATCAGATAGATCAACCTCTCCTGTTGCAACATCGGAGGGAATGTCAATGGCCACGGGGCCAAAGCGTCCTGAAGTCGCTATGCCGAATGCCTTCTCCATGATCCTTGGTATGTTGGTTGGATGTGAAAGCTTGAAATTCCATTTGGTCACAGGGACCATGAGGTCGAAGCTGTCGGCCTCCTGGAATGCATCCTTCCCCATGGATGATGTCGCTACCTGGCCAGTGAGGCATACGACTGGGGATGAATCAGTGAATGCAGTCGCCAGTCCGGTTATTGCATTTGTTGCTCCCGGGCCTGATGTGCCAAGGAAGACTCCGGGACTTCCGGATGCTCTGGCGTACCCGTCGGCCATGAATACCGCGTTGCATTCGTGCCGTGCAAGAATGTGCCTCATCCCTGAAGAGGACAACTCTTCGTATATGGCCAGATTCGCACCACCAGGTATCCCGAAGACTGTGCTAACCCCGAGACGGGACAATGATTGAACAAGAAGCTCAGCACCTCTCAAAAACCACACCTCAAGAAACGCACGTCAACCTTCGGCTGCGTGCCTAGAGCCCAATAATGATACTAATAACAGCAAAATTCGAAATTCTCAACTCCGTGTTACTCAGTCTCAGACTCAATACCGTCAGCAGAACCATGTAGTATATAAATATTTGTCCGGATTACCGAACCTCACATTCGACAAATGACGGTGTGCATGGAGATACCATATAGCACGGCAATTCTTGCGAACCGATTAATAGGAATACGCGATCATGTGCCGGGTCTTGCACCATGATGCGGGCATTCGACAGGAACCAGAAGCAGATGATTTCGGCAGTTGCTGTCCTTGAAGTACTCAGGATGTTCGGTATTTTTCTGGTGCTTCCTGTTTTCACAACGTACGGCCAGCATTTTACGAGTTCTGCGCTTCTTATTGGAATCGCCTTAGGTGCTTACGGCCTCACCATGGCAGTTTTTCAGGCTCCCTTCGGAATCCTTTCTGACAGGTTCGGCAGAAAGAATGTAATCATTCTGGGCATGGTGCCTTACATAATTGGGAATCTTATTGCCTGGCACCCCTTCAGCATATATGGCCTGATTGCAGGCAGGCTTATAGCAGGTGCCGGTGCCATAACATCATCCGGCATGGCAATGGTTCAGGAGAGTGTGGCGCCTGAGAGACGCAACATAGCAATGGCAATGCTTGGCATTCCAATAGGGTTCTCCTTCATGGTTGGTCTTGTCCTGTCGCCATTCATATCGTCCGTCTTTGGGCCCTCCTTCCTCTTCTTGCTCTCCGCCATACTAGGAATTCTGGCGGTTTTCCCAATGATGAAGGTCAAGTACAGGAAGCCCGAAATGAGCCTGGAGCAGAGGAAGAGAGCCGGAACTATAGAGTTCAAGGCGGTTCTGGTGGGAGGCGTAGGATTCCTGGTGTCCCTCTGCATGATTACCTTCTTCTTCTATCTCCCTATATACGGGAAGACCGCCTATACAGCACAGGGTTACGAGACCCTCCTGCTCTGGACAGTAATCATAGGCGGAGTCGTCGCCGTTGGCTCGTCTGGCATTGCAGACAGGGGAAGGACTACACTTTTCTCTGTCATATCACTGTTTGTACTGCTCGCCAGCTTCCCTGTCGTGTTCTTCATGCCCCACTTTACAACTGACAGGAACTGGTTCTTCGTCGGTGTGGCAATATTCTTTTCCGGTTATTCCATCTACGAGATCGTCTTCTATCCTCTTCTGGCAAGAATATCCAGGAGCGACAGTTACGGCGCGAATATCGGCATATACAACACTATGCAGTTCTCAGGGCAGTTCATAGGCGGGGTGGCTGGCGCCGCCCTGGTCACCCTGAATCTGACCACTTCTTCACTCCTTCGAACCACCCTAGTTCTTGCAGCCCTCATCGCAGTATCCCTCGTGCTCCTGTATCTGGCAACAAAATTCAGGGAGGTCAGGGCAAACCAGGAAAGGGGATCTGCAACATCTGCAAGATAATGGCACGCTTTGCAGCTCCGATGCCATTTTCAAGGCTCATGGAGAAATATCATATTCTGCCATGTCAAAAAATCCGCCCAAAGTTTATCTGCTAAGCATGACTCTACGCTTATGCCAGAGAAATCAGTAATTCTTAAGGGAAGACTTTTCGATGGTGAGGAAGTTTTTGAGAAGGGCGAAGTTGTTATAGACACAGCTTCGGGCATAATATCGGCAGCCGGAGAGAGAGGCTCAGTTGAAGAACCCAAGGATGCCAGGACAGTGGAAGTAGAGGGTTCTACAATTACGCCTGGTTTCATAGATGTGCACATGCACTTCTTCGGTTCCAGGTCACTGGATCTTCCTGAATGGAACGTAACCCCCGCCGAGACTGTTGCAATAAGGAGCGTGCCAGATATGTGGAATCTCCTTTCTGCTGGTTTCACCACTGTGAGGGATCTAGGAAGCAAAGTTGGAACGCACTTAAGCAAGGCTGAGAGAGATGGGGATATCAAGGGCCCCAGAGTAATATCCGCTGCAAAGTCACTTGCGCAGACCGGAGGGAACGACGATTACAAACTGCTGCCTCTGCATATGGCTCACGAGCTATCCTATTCTTACTACTGCGATTCACCATGGGAGTGCAGGAAGGCAGTCAGGCTTTGCATGAGGGACGGCGCTGAGGCCATAAAGGTGTATGCTTCAGGCACAATGAGCCAGACCGGGCAGTGGAAACCCCACCTGACGGTCGAAGAGCTCTCAGCCATTGTAGATGAGGCACACAGGGCATATGTTAACGTTACCGCCCATGCATATGGTGAACAGGCCTTGAAGAACGCCGCGAATGCAGGGGTGGACTCTATTGAGCATGGCCTTGAGCTGACTGAGGACACAGCAAAGCTGATCAAGTCCAGGGGAATCTACTACATTCCTACCCTCAGTGTGTACTGGATACACAAGCCTGAGTCTGGCAGCCAGAGGGCAAAAATAGTTGACCGCCATTTCAGCGAGGAGATGCAGATAGCCAAGGAGCAGAAACTCATGATAGCGGCGGGGACAGACTTCGTTGGAGCTAGGGAGAGCCCGCACGGGATGAATTACACTGAAATGAAGCTCCTCTCGGAACATTTCGGGAATCTGGGGGCACTTAAGGCCGGGACGTCCACAGCTGCAGACTGTCTGGGACTGAACAACACGGGAAGGCTGAAGGCAGGCAAGATTGCAGATGTTGCAATAGTCAGGGGGAACCCTGTGGATGACATATCTGCCCTGCATCCGGACAAGATCGTAAAAGTGTTCCACGACGGAAAAGAGTTCAAGTGAACTCACTCCACTTTTTTTGAAAAACTTCGTGCCAAGACCTGACACACCATGCAAAAGAATATATATTTTGCCCCTGTCTTAAGCAGGGTAAGATAAATGTCATCATCAGATCTTGAGTATGGCAGCGCTTCAGCGGGAGTTGTTGCCGGCATACTGACTTTCATATTACTCGGGTGGCTCCCCGTCTACGGTTGGCTTTCTGCAGGAATAGTCACCGGCCTCATTGTCAGGGGGTCCCTCCGGGGACTTGTTGCGGCAATAGTCGCAGGCGCAATTGTATCAGGAGTTCTCATGGCGCTAACCATACTGGTATCGCCCTCTCTCCTTACCACTTACACATCCTATCTGGGTACAAACATCCTTGTGGGGGATATCGTTGGAAAAGTTCAGCTTGCAATGTCCATGCAGCCTATTGCACTGGTGAAGGACCTGGCAATAAGCGCCATTGTGGTACCGGCCATCGGAGGATTCATAGGCGGCTCAGTTCTGAGTCCAAGAGACAGGTACGAGGATGAGGAAGAAACCGAGGAACCCCAGGCGCCGATAGAACAGCCCTCTGAGGCCCAGGCTTAAAGGAATCCTGCCCTGTCCCCGAACACTTTTTCCGAAAGCCTTTCCAGGTCACGGACAGTCCGCCCGAACAAGCTGGCGAGGGCTGTGCTGTCCCTGTAGAACTTTTCAACGCCAAAATCCTCGAAATACCCGTATCCACCGTGGACCTGGAGCGCATATTTCGATGCGCGCTTTGCCAAATCCAGGGATCTGACCTTCACCATCAATTTTGTACGGTCGTCCAGCCCGTCAGAGTAAAGAACCTTCCTGAGAATCTCCTCTTCTGCCTTGAGCGAGGACAGGGTGAAGGCTACAGGCTGATAACTGCTGAGGCTCTGCCCGAAAGTCTTCCTCACTTTGGAGTAATCCAGGCCCTTGGCAAGGCATCCCGATGTAATGCCCAGGGCGACAGCAGAAACCGCGAGGTCTGAACCGTCCAAAACAGCCTCAAGCTTGTTCTTTCCTTCACTTTCGGCCAGAACCTTGAACGGTGTCCTTTCCATTGCCATGCTGGACATTCCGAGGCCTCTGAAGCCAAATGTGTACTCCAGAGGCGTGAAAACTGATGCATCGTCCACGAGCGCAATACTGTCTTCAGAAGTCAGGACTGCCCCCATG
>JBJKRS010000056.1:0-34728 GCA_046704525.1 Thermoplasmataceae archaeon | reverse complement strand
TCGACTATGTGCTTGTAGACGTCGTTGCCTGTCAAAACAAAAGCATCGGTGTAAGCCATCATGAGGAGAGCCTGGTCATAGATCATCTTCTCGAAGTGCGGGACGAACCAACCAGCATCAGTAGAGTAACGGTGGAAACCGAATCCCACCTGGTCGTAAACTCCCCCAAGCCTCATCTTGAGAAGAGTCTTTTCCACCATGTCAAGGCTCTCTCTGTCGCCGTACCTCTTGAAATAACGCATCAGGAAGATCAGGTTGTGCGGCGATGGAAACTTAGGGGCTCCTCCGAATCCTCCGAATTCTGTATCATAGTTTCTCTTGAGGCTCTCAAAGACATCCTTAAGAGTTTCCTCATTTATGATGTCCCCCTTCTGCTTGCGCACCACACGTTTCATGTTTGAGATGATCTCGTCCGCCTTTCTCTCCAGCTCATCGCGATTCTCTTTCCAGAGCTCTCTTATGCCGCGTGAGAGTTCTACGATTCCCATCATCCCTCTTCTGCTTTCTCTTGGTATGTATGTGAGAGCAAAGACAGGCTTCTTTTCCGGGGTCATAATTATATTGAGCGGCCAGCCCCCGGTACCAGTCATCATCTGGCTGACAATCATGTATGTGCTGTCAAGGTCCGGCCTCTCCTCCCTGTCTACCTTGATGCACACAAAAGCCTCGTTGAGTTCTTTTGCAACCTCTTCATCCTCGAAAGACTCCTTCTCCATTACATGGCACCAGTGGCACGTCGAGTACCCAATGCTCAGGAAAACTGGTTTGCTCTCCTTTGCGGCCTTCTCAAAAGCCTCCTTGCACCATGGGAACCAGTCAACAGGATTGTGGGCATGCTGCAAAAGGTATGGGCTCTTTTCATCAATAAGTCTGTTCGTGAATTTTTCCATAAACCTGTCCCAATCCATGATTAAGTCCTAATATTAACCTTGTTTCCTTTCGGGGTCGGCAATCTTACGAAATCAAAGGGGTCTTGCACATTTTATATCTCTGCTTCTGATTGCTGAAAGGATGGATTCAGTCATATTAGTCCGGCATGGTCAGAGCACACTGAACGTGCAGAGAATCATATCATCAGACAACCTTGGCTACCCGCTCACAGCAACCGGGAGGCAGCAGATCAGGGAACTTGCGGAACAGATACCGCCTGAACGTATCAACGGGATAATCTCATCACCGGTGCAGAGGGCGGTAGAGTCTGCCGGGATCATATCCAGAACACTCAGCCTTGATATGACCACAGACGAAAGGATCAGGGAGTCCGGAATGGGGGCACTTAACAACTTCAGGATTTCAGGAATACCGCGGAAGCGGCATCGGGAACTTGGTATGGAGTCATGGGAATCACACATTGACCGTTTCTCATCGCTTGTCTCTTCCATGGAAGGAAGGTACATACTCGTATCCCACGCGTATCCAATAAGGGCATTCCTTTGCAGTTATCTGGGCCTCGGTGAATACGAGAGTGCAGGAATAGAGGTGGGAAATGCAACAGCCTCTGTGATTGACTTGGGAAAAGGGAGGGTGCTATCAATCGGCTCTCATTTTCTAAGCGAGCCGGTAAGAGAATTCATCCGTTCTTGATACAATCCCCAGAAGATCTGTTTCCGGTTCTTCAGGGGGTGTATAATTCCCTGACCCTCGAACTTATCAGGCTGCCTATTTCCGCAAGGAACTTCTCATCCTCTTGGCTGAATGCAGACTCCCTGTCAGAGTCTATGTCCAATTCTCCGATTGGCGTTTCTCCATCACGAATGGGCACGACTATCTCTGACCTGGTGGACGGAAAGCACGCCAGGTACTTTGAATTCCCTTTCACGTCAGGCTCATTTACTATTGCATTTGTCACTATCGCCTGGCTGCAAAGCCCGTCACCCAGGCTTATAACCTCATGCTCGGTCTTCTCCCCATGGAACGTGTCCAGAACAAGCTGCTTGCCCTTAAGGACATAAATGCCAACCCAGTTGTAGTCACTGTTTACTTCGTGCAGCCTCTCGCAAAGATACCTGAAAAGCACCTTCCTCTCACCGGGCAGTCTTTCTTTGATGGCGGAAATGAAAGCATCCTGTGTGACCATGCTCCTTGAATGCCAAATCCGGTATACTAACTTTTGTTCACTGGATGGATTACGGGCCCGGGAAACCTGCGATTTGCTGCTGGATAGTGACTGGGGTCTGCATTACAGGAAGGCATCCGACACTCACAGCGTGGCGCCAGAATCGGTGAAATTATTTAACGGGATCCGTATTTACTCTCAGTCCAAATGATGCTGCACGATACCAGGGAAAAGAATACAGTAGAATTTCAGCCCATGAGCAGGGGCAGGGTCAGGCTTTTCGTATGCGGCCCCACCGTGCAGGATCATTTTCACGTAGGGCACGCGAGAACATACATCTTCTTCGACATGCTTGCCAAATACCTTAGAGCATCAGGTTATTCCGTGTTCTATGTCCAGAATATTACTGATGTGGACGACAAGATAATAGACAGGGCATCGGAAGACGGGATTGACCCCTCTGAACTGGCTAAGGAGTACACGGCAGAGTATCTCGACCAGATGAAGAGGCTCAGGGTTGACAGTGTGAACCTGTACGCCAGGGCAACCGACCATATACCTGAGATAATATCCCAGATCGCCCTGCTGGTCAAGAAAGGAGCCGCTTACCGGACGAGCGACGGGGTCTATTTCGAAGTGAGTAAATTTGGTTCATACGGGGAACTTTCCGGCCAGGACCTGAAGCAGATCAGGCACGGCGTGAGGAAGGAAGTCAGTGACAAAAAGAAGAATCCTGAAGATTTTGTCATATGGAAAAGCATGAAACCCGGGGAGCCTTGCTGGGATTCACCCTGGGGGAAGGGAAGGCCGGGATGGCATGTGGAGGACACCGCAATATCTGAGCTTTATCTGGGAGATGAGTACGATATACACGGGGGCGGAAGCGACCTCATTTTCCCGCACCACGAGGCGGAAAATGCAATAGCACGCACTCTGTCGGGCAAGAGAATGCTTGCCCATTACTGGCTGCATACAGGCATGCTGAACGTTAACAGCGAGAAGATGTCAAAGTCTCTGAAGAATTTCAGGACAATATCGGACATCTTGAAGGCATACAGTCCAGAGGTTGTCAGGTTTGCAATGCTCAACGCAGGCTACCGGACCATGCTTTATTTTTCAGAGGAAATGCTCAGCAGTTCCAAGGAGAACGTAGAATACCTCTCAATTCTATACAGGAAACTCAAGCGTGTGTCAAAAGATAGCGGGAATTACAGCTTTGACTCTTCAGCAGAAAAAGAGGAGGTAATTAGGATCATGGACAACGACTTCGATACAAGGGGGGTCATTACACACATTCTCGACCTGTCATCGAGATTCAACAGCAACCTGAATGAAATGGGCTCATCAACAGCACGATCGATCATAGACTTCATGGAATGGGTTGACAGCTTCATGGGCATAATTCCGCCTGACAGTTCCGCTCTAAATGACAATCTGATATCTGCCGTCCTAGAGATCAGAAGAATGCTCAGAGAAAAGAGGGAATTCGATCTATCGGATAAAATCAGGGCCGAGCTCAAAGCCAACGGGATTTACATTGAAGATACAAAAGATGGAACGGAATGGTGGTTCGAATGAACGATTCCAGTCGCATTCTGCAGGGTAGAGATGGCAAGGCAATAGTGGCCGTGGACCTGGTGAATGACTTTATCACGGGGGTCTTCGGCTCTGCAGGAGCCAGGGAAGTCGCTGACAGGGCAGCGTGTGTCCTGAAGAAAGTTCAGGGCAAGGTGGAAATGATATTCACGACAGACTCACACATAAGGGAGGACCCCGAATTCAGGATATGGGGGGAACACTGCGTTCAGGGCACTTCAGGAGCTGAACCTTACCAGGGCCTTGAGGGGATAGAAGGAATAAGGGTAAGGAAGAGGCATTTCGACTCATTCCATGACTCTGACCTGGACGGTCTTTTGAGGGCCAGGAACATTACAGACTTATACATTTTGGGCATAAGCACTGACATTTGTGTTCTGCACACTGCTGCAGGAGCGTTTTACCGATACTACAACATCATTGTGGTAGAAGATCTGTGCGCGGCCATTGATGCAAAACAGCATGAAAGGGCGCTAGATGACATGAAGAGAAACTACGGTGTCAGGGTGATAAAGTCTGAACAGCTTATCAGGGAGGTGTCTTGAGGATGGAACTCACGGTTACAAGCAAGAATGACGATCTAAACGCTGTATTGACAAGGGAAAGGATGTTCAGCATCGCCACAGACGAGGAAATACTGGATGGCGAGGCTTCTGACGTTTACTTCAGGAGAAGCATTGCTGGAGTTAAGGAGAAGGGAGTTGACTTTGAGGTCGCTGCTGAGGTGACTGTCTCGAGCCCTCTGGACACCTGGCTGAATTTTTCTGGCCTGGATGAGGTGCTATCAGCCTTGAAGGGAAGGAATGTTGATGTTTACGCCATTCCTGAAGGTACGGTTCTCAATCCGAGGGACTCCAGGGGGATTCCGGTGCCATTCATCAGGGTGGAGGGCAAGTACAGTGAATTCGGAGAACTTGAAACATCAATACTGGGATTCATCAGCCAATCTACCGGGATAAGCACTGAGTCATCCAAAGTGAGGATATCTGCAGGGGACAAGCCATTCTTCTCCTTCGGGATCAGAAGAATGCATCCCGGCCTCTCACCAATGATAGACAGGGCCGCCTACATTGGAGGGGCGGACGGGGTATCCGGAATACTTGGAGCCAGGCTGATAGACAAAGATCCACTCGGAACCATGCCTCATTCAATATCACTGCTGGCAGGAGACGAGGAAGCTTGGGCAATGTCGATCAGAAATACACCCAAGGGTCAGAAGAAAGTGCTTCTTATCGACACTTTCATGGATGAGAAATTTGCGGCAATAAAAGCCGCAGAAATGTTTCCCGATGTTGACTACCTGAGGCTTGACACCCCGGGCTCCAGAAGGGGGAACTTTCCGGCTCTTGTCAGGGAGATCCGGTGGGAACTCGATCTCAGGGGTCACAGGAAAGTGGGAATAATGGTATCGGGAGGCCTCAACTCAAGGACGGTAAGGGAGCTGAGCGAAGCTGGAGCGGATGCTTTTGGCGTGGGTACTTCAATATCATCTGCGAGGCCCTTTGACTTTGCAATGGACATTGTGAGCATCGAAGGAAACCCGAAGACGAAGAGGGGAAAGCTTTCAGGGAAGAAGACGGTGTTCAGGTGCGATTCATGCGGCCGGATATCTGTGGTCCCCCATCCCAGGAGTACCCAGAAATGCCAGTGCTCCGCTTCAATGAAGAACCTCATGAAGAAGTTCATAGAACACGGAAAGGAGACCGGGGAGTACGATCACCCTGATGCCATAAGGAAAAGGTCGCTCAGGGAGATCAGGAACTTCGGGCAGATATACCCTTACAGGGAAGGGGAGTAGTCAGACTGCCTGATATGGACAGCAAGGACCAGATTGAACAGGAAAACAATAAGTCAACCGGCGAAATCATTTCACAGCTGTACGCTCTTTCCTCAAAAGCCCATAAAGAAGGCATGAGTTCTTTCGGAATTCCGGCAAGCGACGCTCTGGGGGTACCGGTGCCAAAGATCAGGGGGCTGGCCAGGAAGATAGGAAAGAACCATGAAATTGCCCTCCAGTTATGGGAGTCCGGGATCCATGAAGCAAGAATTCTGGCCGCAATGGTGGCAGATCCAGCAAAGCTCTCCCGGGAGGATATGGATAATATGGTCTCCGAAATCGATTCGTGGGACATCTGTGATAATGCTTGCGGGGAACTATTCCTAAAAACCCAGGTGTGGGACAGGAAAATACACGAATGGGCCTCCTGCGACCAGGAGTTCGTCAGGAGGGCTGGTTTTGCTTTGATCGCCTATGCTGTGGTTCACAGGAAAGAAGTGAAGGATGCCCATTTTGAATCATATCTTCCCCTTATCGAGGAACAAGCCTGCGACGGTCGGAAATATGTAAGGAAAGCGGTGGAGTGGGCTCTCAGGCAGATTGGCAAGAGGAGCCTTCATCTTAACAGTGAAGCTGTAAAGACTGCAACATTGCTGCAAGGCAAGAAATGCAAGGCTGCAAGGACGACAGGGTCCGCTGCAATCAGGGAACTACAGTCAGAAAGGGTAATCAAAAGGTTGACCAGAAAAAATAAAAAAAGGTAGTTAGGAGGACACGTTCGACGATGAGTTGGACGGCTTCTCCAACTTGTCGCTGGAATCCATCCAGTTAGGTATGTACCCGAATCTCTTCTTGAACTGTGCCCTCAGGAACCTGAGAATGTACCCGCTGATAGCGTATGTTCCCATTATAGTCCCGAGCTTGGAGAACATGTTGAAACTCTGGGTCGCAAGCCAGATGCTGTCTGTAAACTCCCTGGCATTGTGCTTCCATGCGGTATAATAGAGCTTCCAGTGGTTCTCAGTCATCATGTCATAATCCATTGTTCTCTCGGGCTTGTAGTAATCCACATATAGAAGCGGAGCAACGATCCCCTTCATTCCGTCTTTGCTCGAAAGCGTCTTGATGAAGTCAGTGGTCATATCGACCTCATCCGGCTCCTCGTCCGGGTGGCCTACTACAAGCGTTATAGCGGGGTAATAGTAGTTCTTGTTCATGATCGTGACGGCC
This sequence comes from Thermoplasmataceae archaeon, assembly GCA_046704525.1. Classification (GTDB taxonomy): domain Archaea; phylum Thermoplasmatota; class Thermoplasmata; order Thermoplasmatales; family Thermoplasmataceae. Next base: position 28,069 of record JBJKRS010000056.1, on the reverse strand, counting down.
TTTCTGATTGTTTCAGGGTACTCCTCTGGAGTGTACGGCTTCATCTTGTAGGGCATGTACCTCTTCACCAGCCTAGGAGAAATCCATTCAAGGCCGGGCTGAACTCCCATCCATTCTTTGGGGCTGAGCTCGTTTATCTGGGAAATCTTCTGTATTGTATCCTCCGCAGCCCTTACACCCGCGAATGTCCAGTGCGTAGAGCCAATCCTCCTTGCCCCTGCTTTCCGAAGGGACTCGAAGAGGTCAACAATTGCATCACCGTTAGGCACCTTGTCCTTGTTGTCGCAGCCGTAGAGCGTCAGCTCTTCTGTCAGGAGCCATATTGCGTCCTGCCCCAGCTTCAAGTTGACCTTTGCCTCTCTTACGAGCCTGTCAATGGGGAAGTCCCTCTTCGTTCTGAGGTTCGGTGCACAGAAGTCGCATCCTCGGCCGCAACCCCTCATGATCTCAAGCGTTCCGGTGAGGGTCCCCTTTGTGATCTCAGGGATCTCTTCCAGGTCACGGATGCTGTTTGTCATGGAGCGTATGACCTCAGGTGCTTCCCCGCTCTCGATCCTCTGAAAGAGATCGGGCGCTGTGACGTCTGCCTCTCCCTCTATAACATGGTCTACGCCCAGTTCATCCTTTACCCATTTGTCTATTCCTGGCTTGGTCCTTTTCCCATTGTTTTCTTCTGAGTATACGGAAGCGTCCCTTCCAAGGGGGGTCAACTGCCTTCTCATATAATCAGTAAAAGGGCTCATAAGCTGCCATGAACCTGGTCCGCCGACTGCAACCTTGAAGTCATACTTCTCTTTGAGCTTCTTGAGCTTCTTCGTCATTCTCGTGAACCACATCCTGTTCCAGGGGTCATTGTTCCAGCTGATCGCTGTGTCTACTGTCCCAATTCCCAGGGGGCTCATCTCCGTCAGTCCTACGACCTCTGTATCCTTGTCCACAACCTTTTCGAGCTCGAACGGGTGCTGGGCAACGACCGCTTCAGATCCGTGCTTCGCCTCTAGGGACTCCTGTATCCTTCTCAGCCCGAGCGGGGCGAGATTCATCTGTCCAGTCTTCTTGTCATAAGTGTCATTTGTAGGGCATATCATGGAATAAATGGGGCCTGGTGATACCTTGGCCGGACCGCAGGATAGAAACCCGAACAGAAAGTTGCCCCTGAAGTTCGAGACCTGTGACCGATCCGCGCTTAAAACATATTTCTTTCCAGACATCTTTTCACCTCGCGTATAATATGCTGTTTTACTATTAAAGATATTACGGTCTGAGGATCGCGTCAAATGCCGTATTTCTGCAATATGTACCCAATGCATTTAGTGGCTTATATGTCCAGTTTTCTGATGCATATCACAATTTTACGCCCTTATATTTGCGCGCATCTACGTACAAAAGTTAACATACTAGACCTTTTTAACTTCCTGCACAAGATGGGTTAGCGAATCGGATGCGTCGCCATAAAGCATCCTGGTTTTGGGTTCAGTGAAAAGCTGGTTCGTGATACCCGAGAAACCCTTCCCTTTACCCCGTTTCAGGACTATTACGTTCCTGGACTCATCTGCGTTCAATATGGGCATCCCATGAAGTGGGCTTCCCTCGCTGCGGGCGGCTGGATTTACAACATCGTTTGCTCCAACCACTAGTGCCACATCCGAGCTGGGGAATTTTCTGTTTGCCTCTTCAAGATCAAGAAAGAGCTCGTAGGGGACCCCAGCCTCTGCTAGCAGAACGTTCATGTGCCCAGGCATTCTCCCCGCAACAGGATGTATGGCGAATTCAACTGATACTCCTCTCGCTGATAGCACTTCCAAGAGGTCCTTGAGCCTGAACTGTGCCTGTGCGGCTGCCATTCCAAAACCCGGCACAATCATAACTCTGCTGGCGTAGGCGAGCATTACTGCTGCGTCTGCTGCTTCTATGGGTTTCAGAGAACCTTCGCTTGACTGCAGCGACTCAACAGATGCACCGAAAGAACCGAAGAGAACATTTGGGAGGGACCTGTTCATGGCCTTTGCCATTGCAAGAGTAAGGATTGTGCCAGCTGCCCCAACAAGAAGCCCCGCAACAATCATTGCATAATTCGATATGGAGAACCCGTCAAATGCAACTGCCAGGCCCGTAAGGGCGTTGAACAGGGCTATGATTACCGGCATATCGGCACCTCCTATAGGGAGGGCCAGAAGTATCCCATAGGCTGAGGCAACTGCAAAGAACAGTGCAAGGGTCACCGCAGGATCTATAGCCCAACGGAAATTCAGCAAGTACAATGCTCCCAGTAGCGCTGCTGTTGCAAGGACAGCTATGTTGACAACCTGCTGGCCGGGAAAGGTCAGGGGCTTCTGTCCAATCCATCCCTGCAGCTTGAGGAAAGCTATGATACTCCCTGCTATGGAAACGCTGCCAATTGTGGCCCCTGCCATTGCAAGAACCATGTAGGGAGCTGCAGAGGTGAACCTTAGCAGTTCAACAGATGCCACAGCTGCAGCTGCACCTGCCCCCATTCCATTGTATATCGCAACCATCTGAGGCATGTCTGATACTGCCACCCTTATGGCTGCAATCCAGCCAAGTCCACCTCCTGCCGCGATTCCAACAAGTATCAGGGGGATATTGGAAAGCCCGTTCACAGTGAAAGTCACAGCTACTGCAAGCACCATTGCGATCCCTGCCCAGAGGATCCCCGATCTGGCAGTTTTTGGACTCCCCATCCTTATAAGAGCGATGACGAATGCAGCTACTGCAATCAGGTAAAAGGGACTCTGAAGATAGGTCACATCATCTTCCCCCTTTCTTGATGAACATTGAGAGCATTCTCTCTGTCACTGCATATCCGCCAGTCACGTTGAGCGAAGCCATTACAACTGCCAGGAATCCCAGGATGATCTCAACAGTGCCATGTGCATCACCCAGGGCCAGGACCGCTCCAACCAGTATTACGCCGTGTATGAAGTTGGACCCGGACATCAACGGGGTATGAAGTATCACCGGGACCCTGCTAATTACTTCATAACCAACAAATGCGGATAAGAGTATGATGTAAACTATCGGCCAGGGGTCCGTTATCACTTCTCTCCACTCCTTTCATGGGCATACTGGTAAACGATCTTTCCAGATTGTGTGACCAGGCAGCTCTTCAATACCTCATCACCGAAATCTTCAGGTATCCCCTTCCCAGCTCCGGTAAGCAGCTCGATAAAAGATGCAATGTTTCTCGAGAACATCCCGCTTGCTGTTTGGGGTGTTAGGGCAGGAAGGTTGGTTTGGCCCGATATTGTCACCATTCTGTGCACAACAGTCTCCCCTGGAATTGTGAATTCGCAGTTGCCTCCGGACTCTGCAGCGACATCAACAATTACAGAGCCTGCTCTCATGGACTCAACCATCCCCTTGGTCAGAATCTTTGGCGCCTTCTTTCCCGGAACGCTGGCAGCTGTTATAACCACGTCTGACTGGGCCAGGGCTTCCTCAAGGATGCTTTTCTGTGTCTGCTCTTCTTCCAATGAAAGGTCTCTCGCGTAACCCCCGGCTCCAGATGCGTCAATGCCAGTTTCGAGAAATTTTGCCCCAAGGCTTCTCACATCTTCTCCTGCGCTTTTCCTTACATCAAATGCTGAGACACTCGCACCAAGCCTCCTGCTGGTCGCAATTGCCATAAGGCCTGCAACCCCGGCGCCTATCACCAGCACTTTGGCTGGCCTCACAGTGCCTGCAGCAGTTGTCAGCATAGGAAAAAGCACTGGTGCCACAAGCGCCGCCTCGATTGCAGCATGGTATCCAGCAACAGATGCTTGCGATGACAGTACATCCATCTGCTGCGCCCTGGAAATTCTTGGAAGCAGGTCCAGAGAGAAGGAAGTCACGTTTCTATTCGCCAGTTTACGTATGAGGCCTTCATTCTTGGCCGGCAAAAGGAGACCTATCAAGACAGAATGTTCCCCGAACTTGCTGGCAGTTTCCACTGACGGAGGGCCGACGACCGCAATGATCTGCGAATTCGCGATGACTTCCTCCCTTGAGGATAAAACCGCTCCGCTTCCGGAGTACTCATCATCGGTGAAGAAAGACGCCTCTCCAGAACCACTTTCAAGCAGGATTCTGAAGCCCATGCCCTTCAGTTTTAGTACAGAATCCGGCACAAGTGCGACTCGTCTCTCGACTTCATCTGCCTCATTTAAAATTCCCAGTGTTAAGGACAAGACACTCCCCATATTTTTAGCGTTGAATGGGCTTTAAACGTTTAACCATACTTTTTAGGATTGCCACAGGAAGACGCAGCATTTGACACAGGAATTTCGCCTCAATGGCACATATCTGGGAAGATGACACGGAAAGGATTCATCTAAGCAATAGCTCAATTCGGTGTCAGCGTCTAAATAGAGTGGCAGAGGCAAATATGGGCTACTATCAGAAGGTACTGAGTGGGATCTCAGAAAAGTGGATAGGTGCTTAATTGCTATCAGTGAACGCCAGTCAGGACAAATTGCCTTTTATTGCAGCTTTCAACTCGTCTATTGCCTCTGGTGTCATCACACCTTCCCCAATTTCAGCGTCTTCACGGATGACGTCGTCATAATATGCATCACCATCAACATGAGGGGCGATATGGACATGCAGGTGGGGGATATGATCTCCGTAAATATACGCGTAAATGAGCTTTGCGCCAGTTGCTTTCTTTAACGCACTTGAGGCTCGCGACAGCACTCCTCCGAATTCTTCCGCTTCTTTCCCGGTCAAGTCGGTAATATACTCGATATGCCTCTTTGGCTCAAGGTAGCAGAATCCGGCAACCCCTGAATAGGTACTCATGGAGAGTTTCCAGGTTTCACTGGACCAGACCTCAACCCTCCTAAATATATCATCTGCTTTTCCATTGCATATGCTGCAATCTGGATTGTCATGCATGCGTAGAATTACGGAAATCCAGCCCTTAAAGGTTTGTCATTTCCCATTACTATTGATAATGCTGACACAACTGGTGTACTCAAAAAAAACTGGAAGCGAGAAACATGATGCGGGTGCCGGGATTTGGACCCGAGGCACGAGCTTGGCAAGCTCGCGTGTTACCAGGCTACACCACACCCGCTTGCACCCTGATTGATTCCGTGATATATATTAGTTGTTTCAAGTGCTCGGATGCCTCTTTCCAGCACTTATGAGATGAACATGCACCAATCAAGATTGAGCGATTCTGGTTTCAGTTTAACCGATTCAGGCAAGACAGGTGCAGCCTGTAGCGAAGACCTAAATAAAATAGAGAAAAGATGTAGAGTGAAAGTGCGCGCCAATATTGCATAATCCTGTGTATGTATCACAATTGACTGACACAAAAACGAAATTTCATTTTACTCAATCTTTAAATACTACCATGACAGGGATAGGCAAAAGAATATAATGTATAAATGTATGGCAGGTCTGCAAAGTCCTATTAGGAGCGGCTTAGCAAGTTATTCAATTAAACTACATAAACCTTCAATATGTAGGATAATGAACTAATAAGGAAAATAGCGAATTAGCTACAACTCCGACAAAACTGTTTTAATATATCCACATTTTACTCTTACAGAATAGGTGATACCAGAAATGATTGTGTCTGAGGAAAAAGAGAGGTATCCGGAAGTCAGATTCGCCAACGACTTCGAACTGAGCAAAAATGCTCCGTTCGCAACAGTTGACGAGTTCGTCAACAACATGGGGCATCTGATTAATCCAGAAATGATGATTCTTAGAGTCACTCTTAGTCTGTGTCCTATATGCGTTGACGACGAGAAGTTCGACCAGATGAGGATACCGGCAATAGTTTACGAAAACTCCGGAGAAGTAAAGCTTGTCAAGGAGTGTGCTGAGCACGGAATAACAGAGGAGAAGTACTGGGAGGACTACGAGATGTACCAGGAAGCCAAGAGATGGCTGGACCCTGGAGTCAAGATTCTGAACCCCCACGTAGCATACCTCGAGTCAAAGATCAAGTGCCCAACACACTGCGGTCTTTGTGTTAAGCACAAGTCACACACTGGCCTGGGCAACGTTGTTGTCACAAACAGGTGCGATCTCTCCTGCTGGTACTGCTTCTTCTATGCCAAAGAGGATGAGCCAATCTATGAGCCATCACAGGACCAGGTCCGCATGATGCTCAGAAGGATGAGGAATGAGAAGCCTGTTGGCGCAAACGCAGTTCAGATAACTGGCGGAGAGCCGGCAATAAGGGATGATATCATAGACATCATTAAGATTGCAAGAGAAGAGGGATACGAGCACATACAGCTCAACACAAACAGTGTAAGGGCAGCATTCGACCCAGATTTCCCGAAGAAGATAAGGGAGGCAGGATCAAATGTAATCTACACAAGTTTCGACGGTCCAACCCCAAGGTCAAACCCGAAGAACTTCTGGGAGATACCCGCAGCACTGGACAACTACAGGAAGGCCCCTCTGGGCGTAGTCCTTGTTCCAACAATCATTGGTGGAATAAACGACATGTACCTGGGTGACATGATTAAGTTCGGTCTCTCAAACATTGACGTAGTAAGGGCTGTAAACTTCCAGCCAGTCAGCCTGGTGGGAAGGATGCCAGAGAGGATGAGGGCCAAACAGAGAGTCACAATCCCCGGAGCTATCAAGAAGATTGAGCAGCAGACTGACGGCATGATCGGAAGGGAAGATTTCTTCACTGTTCCGTCCACCGCGAAGGTCTCCAACTTCGTAGAGCAGCTTAAGGGAAAGGAGATGTACAAACTGTCAATCCACTTTGCCTGTGGAATGGGAACCTACATCTTCAAGGATGACGACAGAATCATACCCATCACGAGATTCATCGATGTCAAGGGAATGTTCGAGTACATAGGTGAGCTCGCTGACGAGATGAAGAACTCTTCATTCAAGAAGATCAGGAAGGTAACCTCGGCATCAAAGCTGCTTCTCAGCCTGAGAAGGTTTGTTGACTATGAGAAGGCCCCGAAGGACTTCAAGCTCAAGGACATGGTCTACAACGCTTTCACAGACGGAGACTACCATGGGCTCAAGGCTTTCCACTACAAGTCGATGTTCATAGGATTCATGCACTTCATGGACCCATACACATACGATGTTGACAGAGTGGAAAGGTGCGATATCCATTACGCAATGCCTGATGGAAGAGTCGTTCCATTCTGTGCTTTCAATGTGATTCCTGAAATGTACAGGGATGCAACACAGAGGAAGTACTCTGTTCCTGCCAGAACCTACGAGGAGAGGACAGGAAAGATCCTGAAGAAGGACAAGTACTTCAGGGACTACAGCATGGAAGACAAGCAGAGGATCATAGACTTCTACAACAAGAGCATAGGCAGGGAACTCTCAGAGAGTGAAATCGGCCTTAACCTCAAGAAGCCTATACCTGTGATTCAGTCTACCAGGCCGGATGAGCAGCTCGAAGAGTAAATCATCCACAAACCCTTTTTATTTTTCTTTTAATCTGATTACCATTGAAATATGAAATTCTAGAGCATACTGCTGACATCGGCATCAGAGTTTTTGGAGCGACATATAGGGAACTCTTCAACAATTGTGTTGAGGCTTTCGCGGATGTAATTCTTGGCACTTCAGATCTCAGTGCCAACATCCAATATGCAATCAAAATGGAATCCGGCATGCCAGAATTCCTGCTTGTAGACCTTCTTTCAGACATCTTGTTGCAACTTGAAACAAGCAATGTTCTCTACTTCATGCCGGAACTGATCTGCAGCGACGATGGCAGAAGCATACACGGCTTGATAAAGGGAGCCCATGTTACGGAGGATATGGACTTCAGGAACGTTATCAAGGCTGTGACTTACCACGGCGTGACTGTATCGCCGCAGAAAGGAGTGGCAGAAGTCGTATTTGACATCTGATCGAGACTCCTTGCAGGAAAGCTATTAAAGAATCAATGGTATTACGCCCCTATGCCCCCATTTGTCCCAAAGAAGGTTTTCTTTACCAGAGGAGTTGGCAGAGGCGACAGCCTGCTGCAGTCATTTGAGGAGGCACTAAGGGACGGCGGCATAGCCGAGTACAACCTTTCGAGCATAAGCTCAATCTTCCCGCCGTACGCCGAAGTGGTCGACAGGAAAGAGGGGCTCAAGTTGCACTCTCCAGGGCAGATACTTTTCTCAGTACTGGCCAGGAATTCCTCAAACGAACTTAACAGGATGGTTTCCTCAGCCATAGGATACGCTATTCCAACTGACCGGACAAAATGGGGATATCTAAGTGAACATCATAGTTTTGGTGAAACAGAGAAGGTGGCAGGGTTCTTTGCAGAGAAACTGGCTGCGGAAATGCTATCCAGCACAATGGGGGAATCAGACAGCCTTGTCTGGGACAAGGACAAAGAGGAATATGTACTGGGAGATAAGATACTTACAACTCGCAACATTTGCTCCACTGCAGTGGTTCTGAGGGCAGGTGAATGGACGACCACAATAGCCGCAGCAGTCCTTATTGTCCAGTGATGGTCTCCATGGATAGAACAGAAGACAGGAAATGGCAGGAACTCTGGCGGGAGAATCGAATATTCGAGCCTGAAATTGACAGGTCAAGAGAGAAATTCTTTATCACTGTTCCATGGCCATATGTGAACGGCTCGCTACATGTGGGCCATGGCAGGACCTACACGCTTGCAGATATCATTGCCAGGTACAAGAGGGCCGTAGGGTACAATGTTCTCTTTCCAATGGCATTCCACCAGAGCGGAACACCCATACTTGCATTTTCTCAAAGACTGAGGATGGGTGACCAGGCAACAAGGAAGCAGTACAGGGATTACGTTCTGCAATACGAAGATGAGAGTGTTGTAGAAGAGAGACTGAAGAGTTTCGAGGATCCGAAGAACATTGCTGACTACTTCTCCAAGGCCGTTATAAGGGATTTCAACTCGCTCGGATTCTCGATCGACTGGACTAGGGAGTTTACATCTGCAGACGTGCAGTACCAGGACTTCGTAAAGTGGCAGTTTCACAAGCTGAATTCCAAGAACCTGATAAAGAAGGGCAGCTATCCGGTTTTATACAGCGTGGAAGACGACAATGCTGTCGGAGAGGATGACATTAAGGACGGGGATGTGGACAAAGTTTCCATCGAGGAGTTCACTGGGGTCATTTTCAAGGGCAGCAAATTCTCGCTCATAGCAGCTTCCCTCAGGCCTGAGACCATTTACGGAATAACAAACCTCTGGATAGGAAAGGGCCTGAAATATGTGATATGCAGAATATCGGGCAAAGAGTACGCAGTAACGAAAGAATCCTTTGAGAAGCTCAAGCTCCAGATGCATGAAACCGAGTATATCAGAGATGTGCAAAATAAGGAAATACTGTCTCAGGCGTACACTGTGCCTGAAACGGGGAAAGAAGTCAGGGCACTGGAAACAACATTTGTGGATCCTGACAACGGGACAGGTGTGGTGTATTCCGTTCCAGGGCATTCAATTTGGGATTATGTGGCCCTCGATCCTGCAAGTAGGGAAGAAGTGCCAGTGATTATCGAGATGCCAAAAAAGAGCAATGCAACTGTAAGGAACCTTGTGGAGAAGCTCAATATAAAAGGGGTCGAGGACAGGGACAAGTTACTGGAGGCTACCCAATTACTCTACAAGGAAGAGTTTTACAATGGCACGATGGGAAGAGCGTGCGGATCAATCGCTGGAATGAAAGTCAGCGAGGGAAGGGAAGCCATCAAGGAAAAACTCATCTCGAGCCACGAAGCCTTCAATGTACTGGAAACTTCAAGGAAAGCAGAGACAAGGTCTGGGGCGAAAGTAGTTGTAGCAGTGCTCAAAGACCAGTGGTTCATCGATTATTCCCCCCAATGGCTGAAGAAAGAGGCCCACGACCTTGTCAATTCCATGTTCTATTATCCTGAATTTTACAGGACTTCGATGAATGAGTCTGTAGACTGGCTGAGGGAAAGGCCGTGCGCCAGGAGACGGGGACTGGGAACCCGGCTGCCTTTTGATGAAAGGTGGATAATAGAGTCACTATCAGATTCGACCATTTATCCGGCTGTTTACACATGCATTGGGGAAATCAGGGGTATTTTCGCTGCACTCGGAAATCTCCCGGATGACATCACAGATTACATCTTCTCAAACGGTGAACGGCCCAAAAGTTTCAAGGAGGACGTGATGGAAATGGCCGATGCCGCACGGAATAGTTTCAACTACTGGTATGGTGTCGACATAAGGCTGACTGCTTACCCCCACCTTTCAAACCATCTTTCATTCTACATAATGAATCATGCAGCACTCTTCGACCGGAAGCACCAGCCAGGCGGGCTCATAATCTCCGGGCTTGTTGTTTCAAACGGGTCGAAAATTTCGAAGAGCAAGGGGAATGTAATTTCATTGATGAACATTTCAAACCAATATTCTGCCGACATTTACAGGCTTTATGTGGCAATTCAGGCTGACATTCAGTCCACACTCGACTGGAACGAGAACGACCTCAAGACGGTGGTACGCAAATACGAATCACTACGTGATATTTTCGAAAAAGCTGATTTGAACACTGCCAAGAAGCCAAGCCAAATCGATCTCTGGTTTGTTGCAAAATTCAACACCAGGATGAAGGAGTACAGGAAGAACATGGACTCATACAACCTTCGAGCAGCGTTTATTTCTATTTTCTATGAAGTCCTCAATGACCTGAGGAGGCTCGAAGCCAGGGGAGGGAATATGGATCTTGCCCTGAAGCATATCTCCAGGGACTGGCTTGTGGCGCTCTCTACCACTATACCACACCTTTGTGAAGAGTTGTGGCACAAGTGCATCGAAGACAGTTTTGTCAGCAAGGCTGGTTTTTCTGGCTCTGCAGAAGGTTACCTGGCAAGTGTATTCCAATCCATGAAACCCTCAATGAGCAGGATCTTTCCAGACTCAGTTGTATCTTCAATGGATGCTGACAGCGAAAAGCTGACAGATTCAGTTCTATCTGTTGAGGAATACCTTCAGAAAGTCGAGGATGATGTCAGGCAGATAATAAAGGCCACTGGGATAACACCTTCTTCCATAAGCATCGGGGTATGTAACGACGACCTGATGGATGCCGCCACCCACCTCCTTAGCGATGAAAGAGGAAACCTGAGTCAGTCACAGAAGAGACTTATACCGGAATTCATGAAGAACAGGAAGAATATTCAGGTTCAGCCATTTGACGAATATTCTCTGCTCCAGTTGAACAAGGACTATCTTGAGAAATCATTTTCATGCAGCGTTGAAGTCAATAAGGCCGCGCCTTCTGACGGAGGCAAGAATCCTTGGCCCGGCCGTCCAATGATAAGACTGGAAAAGTGAATTTGATCCTGTTTTGAACAAAAATTTTCGGCGAGTTTCCTGGCGCTGACGAAAATAAAAAGTGTTTGGGGTAAGGCTTATGCCTTAACCTTGCTCTCTGAGGAAGCTCCCTTATTCTCATTGAAGACCTGCAGTGCTTCCTTCACTGTGGCCTTCTCGTGGACGATAGATCTTATTGCCTTTATGACTGCAACAGGGTTATCGTTCTGCCAGATGTTTCTTCCCATGTCCACTCCTACGGCTCCTTCCTCCAGCGCATTATGCACCAGGTTGAACACATCCTCTTCTGAATTCAGCTTGGGTCCCCCTGCAACTACGAGAGGAACTGGCGAGCCTTCCGCAACCTTGCTGAAATTCTCACAGTAGTAGGTCTTCACTATGTGGGCTCCTATCTCCGCTGAGACCCTGCATGCAAGGGCGAGATACTTGGCATCCCTCTTCTCGAGCTCCTTTCCCACGGCAGTAATGGCCATGACTGGCATCCCATACTCCTCACCCTCGTCCACCAGCTTTGATAGGTTCACAAGTGACTGCTTCTCATGAGGTGACCCGACGAAGACAGATATGGCCACTGATGAAACATTCAGGCTCACTGCATCCTTCATGGATGTGGTTATCTCTTCATCGCTGAGATCATCTTTGAGGATGCTAGCCCCTCCAGACACTCTCAGAAGTATGGGTGTGCTGCTGTCAGGATCGACAGCGTTCCTGAGAACTCCCCTGGTCACTGCTAGCGTATCAGCGTAAGGCAGGAGCGGTGCTATTGTCTTCCTCGGATTCTCCAGCCTGCGGGTAGGACCCATGAAATAGCCGTGGTCGCAGGCAAGCATGACTGATCTCCCGTCAGAGGGCTTGATCATTCTTGAAATTCTGTTCCTCATTCCCCAATCCATCTGTTTCCCCTTCAGTTAAACTAGTCGCGGATGGACTCATTGTCTAATAATTTTTTTTCTTCAGCCCTCTCCTTGCCTATTTATGGCTCCCAACGGCATTATGAACATAATTATTTAGAAACAACACTTAGGGGATTCGATGAAGTCCAAGTGGTCCGATAGCAAGCTCGAAGATGACATGGATCAAAGGGTGTACTCGTCGAGACTTCTGGGAAGCGAGGATACGCTAGTTCTACATGGCGGGGGCAATACCTCCCTGAAGCATAAAGAGAAGGATCACACCGGCAGGGAAGTTGAAGTGCTAAGAGTCAAGGCGAGCGGATTCGATCTTGCGGAGATAGACAGGCATGGTTTCGCTGGACTGCGAATGGGCGATCTGCTTGAGGCACGCAAAATCAGCCAGATGGCAGACGAGGAATTAATGGATTATCTCCGGAAGAGCATGATAGACCCCTCGGGGCCTTCACCCTCAGTCGAAACGTTCCTGCATGCATTCCTGCCGTTCAGGTTTGTTGACCACTCACATGCTGATGCAATACTCTCAATCACCAACCGGAAGGTCTCAGAGGAAGAAATTAGAAAAATTCTGCCCAATGTTCTTGTCGTGCCTTATTTCTCACCAGGCCTCAAACTCGCGCATGCAGTCCTGGAGAGGGTAGCTGAAATCGGGGATAGCATAGGGGGGATAGTGTTGATGAAGCATGGTCTCTTCACGTTTGGAGCCACCGCGAAGGAGAGCTACGAAAGGCACATCAGGATTGTTAGCGCTGCTGAGGATTATGTGCGTGAAAACCGCAAGGGCATGGAATTCAGGAAGATCTACCCTGAGGCAGATCCAGCATACGTGGAGAGCTTCCTGCCAGAAATCAGGGGGGCACTTTCAAAAAGGTCCAAAAAGATCCTGCATGTAGACAGGTCTGAAAGTGCACTCAGCATATCAAGGTCCGAGGAGGCAGAGAAGTTTTCCCGCTGCGGCCCAGCGACTCCTGACATGCTCATAAGGACAAAATACAGGTATCTCTACGTGGATGATGCTTCCAAGGCCGTTGGGCTAATAGGCACTTACTCCAAGGAATACGCCGAGGAATACGGGAAATACGTCAAGGATTATCCAATGCATGATCCAGTTCCGTCCGCTATTATTATACGAGGCTATGGGCTTGTTACAGCAGGTCCGGATGCAAGGCAGGCCGAGATTGTCCATGATATGGTAATGCACTCTTTGGAGGTCAACTTCAACGCATCGATTCTGGGTGAGTATGAATTTGTATCAAAGGATCTTGCATACTGGATGGAATATTGGCCGCTCCAGGAAGCAAAACTCAGGAAGGCAAAACATGCAAAACTGAGGGGATCAGTGGCACTCGTGTCGGGTGCTGCCAGCGGAATAGGCCTCGAGGCGTTCAGGAAACTCTCGGAGAAGGGGGCCCTCGTTGTGGCATGTGATATAGACAAGAGAATTGGCGAAGTCTCAGATCAGGTCTCGTCTGAAACAGGGATAAAATCGATCCCTTTTGCTGTTGATCTCTCCGATGAAGCCCAGATCTCAAAGATGTTCAAAGACATAGTTGCGGAGGTTGGGGGCATTGACATAGTATTCAACAACGCAGGCATTCTCAAGAGTGCACCATTTGATGAGATAACTGCCGAGGATATGGATCTGCATTACAAGGTGAATTCCAGGGCAAGCTTCATAGTCTCCAGGGAGGCATTCAAGATAATGAAAAAGCAGGGTACAGGGGGAAATTTCGTCTTCAATATCACGAAGAACCTTCTCCATCCAGGACCTGGCATGGCTTCATACGGGTCTTCCAAGGCATTCGCCGCCCAGTTGTGCCATTATATTGCAAAGGAGGGTGGAAAATACGGGATAAGGGCAAACATAATCAATCCTGACAAGGTTTTCCGCGGATCCAGGATTTGGGAAGACGGAGTCCTGGAAGCAAGGGCAAAAGCAAAGGGCCAGACTGTGGAGGAATACAAGACCCAGAACTTGCTGAGGAGGGAAGTTCTCCCGAGCCATGTGGCAAACATGCTGCTGGCAATGATAGACGAGGATATATTCGGTGCCACAACCGATGCAATGGTGCCGGTAGATGGCGGGGTTATATAGTCACAGGAAGTGAGAGACCACTCTGGAGATCCTGAAATCCACACCAAAGAGCCTCAGATCTGCCCGTGCCCATTTGGCTGCCTTCAGGTCCCTGAGGCCAAGCCTCTGCCCCATTTGGATTTTCTTAACAATCCCTCTGAGAAGGGAATAGTATCCCATCTCACGCTGCAGTACGCTGGTGTATTCGTCCACAATACGGTTGACATCCGAGTGTTTTTTAATGCTCTGGAAAAGGATTTCAGCCGACCTGATTGAAGGTATAATGCCCTCCCCGCTTATTGGTGAAACTGTGCCAATTGCTTCACCTACCCCAATGACCTTTCCCTTGGAGACCTTGTCAAAGAGCGGAGTCAGACGTATCTTCCTTCCGGTAACGATCCTGTGGTTTATACCATCAAGAGCCTCATCGATCACTTCTGGTGAATCGGATCCTGCACCTATGTGGTAATCCCCGGAAAGTGGGAACTCCCAGAAATAGCCGTGACCGCCGCTAAAGTAGTGGAAATAGAAGTCACTGTGAGAGGACTCACCGGCGAGGTATTCCCTGGCATACATTGTATAATCTTCTTCATGCTTTCCCAGAAGAGCCCTGCTTATCCCGGTGGCATCAATCGCAATATCAGCATCACTCAATGAGGAAGGATCTGCCATGCGTGCATCAGAGCGGAGGTCTTCCTCCATCCTCTTCTTGTCGATGGTGCACATTCCGGATGACGGGAAATCGACGCCTTGAAAGTTGTTGCCGGAAAACGTAATAGTTTTGGCCCTGGAAAGCACGTACCGGGAAGCGTCCAGCCCAACATTTCTGAGGTAGGATCCCAGAAGGTGTTCATTTGTAGCATAGCCACAGGGCAGGTAGTAATCGCTCCTCCTGGGGTCGTAAGCCTTCACCTCGAAGCCATCGTTCTCCAGCCTTCTTAGAAGGTAAGAACCAGCGACCCCAAGTCCGGCAATGTAAATCATGAAGCAGGGCATGATGCGATACAATTCATTTAACTTGTTGCCATGAAGATGAAATGCATCTCGCTGTCAAATTCGGCTATGACGGGTCTTTCTTCACCGGGTACCAGAGGGGGAACGGCAGCAGAAGCGTCGAGGACAGCATCCTGAAGGTATTCAGCGATTACGGCATATCTGACGGCCTCTCAAGCGCCGCTAGAACTGACAGGGGAGTGTCAGCAGCTGGAAACGTAATACATTTCTCCACCGGAATGAACGTGCAGAAAGTGATGGGCATCCTTAACGCAAAGGTCAGGAATGCAATTTTTCATTCTTATTCACAGGTGAGCAGTGAATTCAGGGTCAGGCACTCGGAAATGAAGCATTACCGATACCTCCTGAACGCAAATGACTGCGACATTACGGGCTTTGAAAGAGCAATGAAGAAGTTCGAGGGGACACACGACTTCACACTCTTCGCCAAGAAAGACAAAAGGTCTCCAGTCAGGAGTGTGGACAGTGTACGCATAGGAAAGATGGGAGGTCTACTGATCGTTGATGTTTTTGGGTCCAATTTTGTCTGGAACCAGATTCGTTCCATGGTGGGCTACGCCATGCATAACACTGGAATATCAGACCCGGATCCATTTTCTGAAGTGAAGAGGTCCTGGCCAATAGCTCCAGCGGAACAGCTAATACTTATGGATATCTCCTACAAGGGAATCCAGTTCACCAATGAGTTGAACAGCAAGAAGGCAAGATTGTGGGAGTCTCAACTGTGGAAGGTGAGAATGCAATCGTCAGTTCTTTCCAATATACTGTCTGAAGCCTCAGGAGAAGGCGCCCCGGATTAACTTCATAAGCTTCGTGAATCTACCGCACGTGTGGACTACAGGGTTCAGGCAATCTCCATAAACACAGCAAGGGCCGTATATGCACTGAACTGGTTTGACATTGCCCCCGGG
This sequence comes from Thermoplasmataceae archaeon, assembly GCA_046704525.1. GTDB lineage: Archaea > Thermoplasmatota > Thermoplasmata > Thermoplasmatales > Thermoplasmataceae. Next base: position 11,863 of record JBJKRS010000056.1, on the reverse strand, counting down.
CTGAAATATATCGCAGCCAGCCTGAATCTTCAGATAGTCCAGCTCGGAATCGTTACAACCGGGTTCTATGTGGGCCTGGCATCATTCCAGCTATTTGGGGGTTTCGTTGCATCCAGGATTGGAAACAGGAAAACAGAGGCCATGGGCCTGCTTGTGCTGGGGCTGTCAGTAATAGGTTCCGGCCTTGCACAGAATCTGCCTGTGCTGTTCCTTACGCGCCTGGCTGCCGGGTTCGGCTCTGCCTTCTTTTTCTCCCCTGCCTTGGGCATGCTCGCAGAAATAGTCCCGGAGGAGAAATACACGTTCTACGTTGGCTCCTTTAACGGTTCTTTCAACGTCGGAGCTGCAGTGGGGGCCTTTGGATGGGTTTTCATCGACCAGGCACTTGGGTGGAGGCTGGGCCTGGTAATCGGCGGCCTTATGACAATATTCCTTGCACTGGAAAACACGCTTGTTCTCAGGGGGGTTGTGGTACACACCAGCAGAGGCAGGAATCTTCTTGAGAAGATCAAAGTCACAATGCGATCAAGGGCGATGTGGCTTCTCCCGATAGCGGGAATAGGGAGCATGGTATTTGAGACGATAATTGGGCAGTTTTTCATCTATTACGGGGAGTACTCGCTGAACCTAAGCTCGAGTGTTGCTGGCGCACTTGAGTTTATTTTCCTGATAATGGGTTTTGCAGGCGGCCTTTTGGGAGGATACCAATACAGCAGAACAAGGAACAAGAAAGCAACTTTCGTAGCAGTACTTTCTCTTCTGGGAATCACGGCAATGATCCTTCCATTTGTGCGGTCGCCGGTTTCCCTCGCAATACTGCTTGCCATACTCGGAGTAATGGTGGTAGATGGGTTCTCAATACTTTACACGGTTGCAGCAGGTATTGCCCCGGACAGATCAATGGTTTCATTCTCACTCTCTTTTGTAAACTTTCTTCAGCAGCTTATAGGTGCCGCATTCCCTATCATTTATACGGGAGTCATAGCATTTTCAGGCTATACGGCATCATGGTTCACCATGGGGGCCATCTCAACTGTCGCGATACTTCTGTTCCCGCTGGCCTATGGCGGCAAGAAACTCAGATCATCCCCTGGAAAAGTGGATTTTAATAATTCAAGATGATTTAAGAATGTGAAATTTGGCCACGTTTCCCAGAAGTTCAACGAGCTGAACCAAACCACCAAGAGGCTTGAGCTTACGGCGATCCTGAAGGATCTCTTCCTGCAGGCGGACAGCGACCTGAAGATACTGGTCTATCTTGTGCTGGGCAAACTTGCGCCGGATTTCCTTGGCATTGAAATGGGGATGGGCGCTAAGCTCATCATAAAGGCCCTCAGCAATGTGTCGGGCAAGGGGGAGAGAGAAATCTCCCAGATGTACTACAAGTCCGGTGACATAGGGAGCGTAGCGCACGAAGTAACCACGGACAAAAAGCAGAAATCACTGGCAAGTGAGGAAATGTCAGTGTCGTATGTATACAACTCGCTGATGAAGCTCTCCAGGACCAGCGGTCCGGGCAGCATAAAGGAAAAGGTGAACATATACTCCGACCTGATCCTCAACGGCTCTCCAGACGATGCAATGTACATTACCAGGATTATCAACGGCAAGCTGAGGCTGGGGGTGTCAGACGCAACAGTGCTTGACGCCCTCCTTGAGGCGTTTCATGACAAATCTGAAAAGTCCGTTGTGGACACAGCGTACAATTTCCATCCTGATGCCGGTTATATTGCAGAGCTTCTCAGGGATGGGGATCTGGATACTCTCAGGTCAATAGGGCCCGAGCCTCTTGTCCCGTTCAAGGTGATGCTTGCTGAACGCCTCCCGTCCTTCCAGGAGATTCTCAACAAGATGTCTGGAACTGCTGCCTTTGAGTTCAAGTACGACGGTCTAAGGGCCGGGATACACAAGAAGGGTAAGGAGGTCAGGATCTTTTCCAGGGGAAATGAGGACACGACAGGGCAATTCCCGGATATAGTGAAAAGTGTCAAGGAGACTTTCAGTGCCGACTCCATAATACTTGACGGCGAGGCAGTGCCTTACAACCCTGAAACCGGGGAGCTATACCCTTTTCAGAAGGTCTCCCAGAGACGCGGAAGAAAGTATGATCTGGACAGCAAGAGTGAAACGATACCCATTGTGGTCTTTCTCTTCGACATTCTTTACCTCGATGGCAAGTCCCTTGCAGGAAAACCATATGCTGAAAGGAGGGAGATACTCGAGACATGCTTCGAGGAAAACGACTCGTTCAAGCTTGCAAGAAGGATAGTGTCCAATGACGAACATACTATTGAGCGGTTCTTCGAGGAGTCTATCGAGCATGGATGCGAGGGGGTTGTCGCCAAGGACGTCAGTGAGAACTCAATTTACAGGGCCGGGGCACGTGGCTGGCTGTGGATTAAATTGAAGAGGGACTATCAGGCTACCCTTTGGGATGCCCTGGACCTTGTGGTAGTTGGAGCATTCCACGGTCATGGCAGGAGGAAAGGGACGTACGGGGCCCTCCTTATGGCTGCCTATAACAAAGACAAAGATGTTTTTGAAACGGTATGCAAACTCGGCACAGGTTTCAATGACGAAGTCCTGTTCAGCCTACCGAAGAAATTTGAGGACCTTGTGGTGGACAGGAAGCCGCCAAACCTTGAGTGCGAGCTTGAGCCTGATGTCTGGATTTACCCGAAGAACGTAATGGAGATTATTGGTGCCGAGATCACACTGAGTCCGGTTCACACATGTGCGTATGGAGAGATCTCAACTGATGCAGGGCTTGCACTTAGGTTTCCAAGGTTCAACGGGAACTGGCGGGATGACAAGAAACCTGAGGACGCAACAACTACGGTAGAAGTAGTGGAAATGTATAAAAATCAGGGTAGAAAATGAAAAAATGCCCAGCTCAAGCCGGGCTTAATTGTGAAAACAGTAACTGTTTACTCGTCTGAATCTCTTCTGTCCGAGAATCTTCCTCTTCCGCCGCCGTTGAAAGATCTTCTTCCTCCACCGCCGCGGAATCCCCTGTACTCGTTTTCGTATTCCTTTTCACTCATGTCCAGGGAATCGTTGACCTCGGGCACTTCCTCGGTCGCGTTGCTGAGTGTTCCATACTTCCCGACATTGAGCCTCATGTGCCCCCTTACGAGGGATATGTACCCGTTGTCGATGTATATGTTCTGTCCATCGTTGGCCTGATCAGCCTGGTTTCCCCACAGAGAAAGTATGACTTTCCCGGTGTCGTCACCTATGACAACTTCGGTCACAGATTTCTGCTCCCCGAATCTTGTCTGAATTTCCTTTGGCTCTCCAACTGATACAACCTTCCCGAGAACATTTACTCGCCTGGAAGAAGGTGTAAGGTCTTTTATTTTGGTAATGCCTTCCATTTTGTATTACTTCCTTTTGTCTAAAAAAGACGTTCCCTCATTTTTTTTCTATATAAATACTTTATTGTGCAAAAGTGCGACTGCGCAATATCAGAGCTCAGAAGTCCCGGTGAGCCGGGCCTTCATCCATGGAAGCACTTCGCGGATGAACGCTGGACCATGGTGGGCAATGAAATCCAGAGGTCCGGGTGAAACGAAAAATCTTCCTTCAGTAACTGACCTGAGACTGTTCCAGTTCCGCTGGCTCAGGAGCCTTTCTCTGCTCTTGTCTGTGAACCTTGAGTACATTTTTGGTTCGTAGAATATCACGTCAGGGTCTGACCGTGAAACCTCTTCCAGATCAGGCTCTATCCATTCTTTGTCCCGGTGTCCGTATATGTTACTCAAGCCGAGATGAAGCAAGGCGTCGTTAATGTAACTCCTGAAGCCGAACGACACCGGTCCGCCCAGATCAATCTCAAGGTACGCACTCATTCCGGAAGCATGCCTGCTTTCAGCAAGGGTTCCGGAAAGTTCTACCTCAATCCTGGACGCCTCCTCAGGCCTTCCTGTGACTATGCCTACCTTGTTCACAAGATCGATTATTCCAGATACCGATGACGGCAAAGGGAACATGTACACCGGAAAGTCCGATCCCAGTTTTTCGGAGAACTCCTCCGGGTAGCCTGAAATGGTGAATATCACGTCTGGCCTGAGCTCACGTATCGCCTGTAAACGCGCTGATCCATAGCTCCCTACTTTCCTTATCCTCTGGGTCTGATTCGGCCTTCCGCAGAATGCAGACACTCCCACTATCCTGCCTCCCAGGCCGAGCTCAAAGAGTATCTCGGTCACTGCCGGGCTGAGGCTGATAATCCTCCTGGGATCGTCAGGCAATAAAACCTTCCTGCCGAGTGCCGTGACAAGCTCCCTAAAGCCAACCACCCCTCTATGCCTCTTCTGGGGCTTGACCTGAAATTCTCTGCTCAACCTTCTTCTTCGAAGGCAGGAACGGAATGAGCACGACAGAGACCGCTGCAAAGATGAGCATTATCCAGAATCCGGTGGCCAGTGAAACCTTGAACATCATGATATCAAGAAATGCTATTCCTACGGCACCTCCCAGTGTCTGGCCGATTCCCCACACCATCACGTTGGCCCTGGATGACAGGGTCTTGGGAACTATCTGGCCGACGTATCCGAGGAGCACCGGGAAACCGCTGAACGTAAGGAATGCATAGGCACCGAAGGTGACTCCAATAAACAGAATCTCTGCTGTTAGCCCGTATGCGAGAACCGGGCCAGCGAAGAGCAGTAGTATGAAGAAGATCAGTGCAGAAAGGGCTGTCGATATACTCACGGTAACCTTGCCACCCAGCCTGGACGTGAGCTTTCCAAACCACACCTGTCCCAGAATCGGCGGGATAAATGTGAGGCTGAGAACGGTACCCATGATGGCCGAAGATCCAACCAGGCCCTTTATGTAAGTTGGCATGAAAGTAACTACTGCAATGTTGAACATCGACCTGAGAAATATTACTATGGTTATAGTGAGGATCATTCCGAAGTAGAGGCTCATGCCCTTCTTGTCGCCAACTGTCCTGTTGTCTTCATCCTGGTCAGCGGATGTCCGGTAGTCTCTTCTCTTGAACGGGAATAGGCCTGCGTAAATTATGGAAGCGGAAACAACTGTGTACAGGGCAATTATGGTCAGACTGTAGAATCCCCCTATCCTCCCTATCAGTACAACTGTGATCAGGAACGGCATCATGGACCTGCCTATGCTCCCGAAGCTGCCATTCAGCCCCATGGCAGGAGGTGCCCTGCCGCTGCCGTAAGTGTGGTAAATCACGCTCGCCCCAAGGGGATGGTAGAATGACTGCCCCACTCCCAGTACCACTGTTGCTGAGATCAGGAGCCAGTATATGTATGAGGGATACACGAATGGCAGGGCGAAAATGAACATCGCCGCCCCTAGGAGGCCAATCCCCGTCGCCATCAGCAGTGCGTCCTTGTCATATTTGTCTGCAAGAACTCCGACAGGTGCACTGAGGATACCAGATATGGAATAGTAAATAACGGCCATAATGCCCAGTGCTATGAGGTGCACGTTGGGGAGGACCTGGTAGTAGGTTATGAGGACAGGGTAAAGCAGAAAATTCCCGTCATTGACGAGATGTGCCATTGATGTGAAGCCAAGGGCTCTGATCTCCTTTCTCATTGGCAGTGAAGTTAAAATCTGTATTTAAGAATCAGTATAGTGCAGTCTGGACAAATGACCGCTGCTATCTTGAGGAATTGCTCACTTGTAGCTTATGTGTTCCATCCTGAATGCCTGGGCAACATATTCTCCGTTATTGGTAAGAATGACCTTGTTCCTGTCAAGCTTGGCGTAATTGTACCTTACAAGGTTCTCTATGCACTCACTGATGTCTGAGGAGGTCTTCACTTCTGTTTTCACCCTCGCCTCTGGCACTATGCCCCCATGGTCCCTGACATATAGGATTACGGCTCTCTCATCCTCGTCCAGTCCGAATGAATTCTTCTTGTCTCCAACTACTGTAACAATGTTGGTAGGTGCAACGAATATAGTTTTCCTGGCCCCCGGTTCCTTTGCCATTTGTAAATCAGACCTTCCAGTTGGAGAATTGGTTACTCAGATATAAAATTCAACCCGCACTTTGTCAGCCTTGAAATACAGCTTAAATATAGTGCTCCATACCAACCTGGTTCCTGCAAACTTGAATATATTTCCTAATACTGCATGGGACAAGGCAGGAAATTATGCCCGAGTGGGGTAGTCTGGACATCCTGGAGGCCTGCGGAGCCTCAGACCCGGGTTCGAATCCCGGCCCGGGCATTTTTCTACATAGTGCTGGGGCGAGACTACAAAATCCATTGGAATTCAAGGGTGCAGTAAACTCAGGAATATTCAATGCACCTGAAAAGGTCATTGACAATTTGCTACTCTATCTACAACCCCTTGAAGCCTCTTATCTCTTCAAGTACATCCTCGTCGAAGTAGATCATACGCTTTGACATCCCACCGTCAACCATAATGTTCTCTCCGTTGATCCACTCTCCATCACTGCTGCAAAGAAAAGCAACAATGTTTGCCACATCTATGGGAACTCCTGCCCTACCAGATGGATGCTGAAGGTGGTCGATCTTTTCTAGTGGGGAATCCTGAGGGGGGATCTTCCATGACGAAGTGTCTATCCAGCCCGGTGAAATGCAATTAACCCTTATTCTTCGCGAGGAAAGCGTGACTGCAAGTGAATGTGTCAGAGCCACAATCCCACCTTTGGATGCAGAGTAGGCAAGCGTGTTCTTTTCAGATTGAAATGCTCTAGTTGAGGCTATATTGACAATTGAAGATCCCTCCGGCATAATGTTTACGAGGCTGTTTACTGAATAGAATATGCCAGAGAGGTTTGTTGAGATGACTCTGTTCCAGGCTGAAACATCCTCTGAAGGAAAATCCATTGCAGGATCAGCAATTCCAGCATTGTTGACGAGTATATCCAGAGAACCGTGCATTCTTTTGATTTCTGAAGATATCTTCCTCATATCATCTGGGGAAGAAACGTCCCCTCCTATGAACGAAGCTTGAAATCCATTATTTTCCAAGATCGTTTCTCTTTCCTTTCCCTTTGCATCATCTATGTCGCAGAACACAACTACGTACCCTTTCCTGCAGAGGGAGTCAACGATGCATGCTCCAATGCCTTCTGCGCCACCTGTTACAAAAGCTGTCTTAACCTCAGGCATAGGTACGCACTTCTTTAATGCTATTAACTGTAGCCTCCGGCAAAATGCTGCGGTGATTAGAAGCTTTAAACATGTTCCAAATACTGTCAATGTTTATCAAAACCCTTGGATATGCCCTCTAGGTGACGCATGGCTATTGTAATTCTGGCAAATCCAACCAACGATTAGATGCCCTCAAGTTCCATCAGGGCTGGTATATCTTGGTCTCTCTTTCTGCCTGAGTACTTGGGAGACCTACCAGCGGGAAGTATGGGTGGATTCCACTCAAGAGGATACTTCGGCTGAAGAGAGTGATGGAAATGGAAAGGCCGTCAGGCCAAAAATCAGACTTATTGTTGTCTCAATAGTTGGCATTATAGCCTGGGCCTTGTTCATACTGTTGTACGCATTATTCTGGTCGGTATCATTCACTATTTTCCAGAACATAATAGTCGCGATAGTAAGGCTGATCATAACGGGGCTTGTCATAGGTCTCATCTGGGTTGTATGGGGACCGCCTGATACTTGGAAAAAGTAGTGTTATCAACTCACGGGAACTTTACTCCAAACTGAATATCCAACAAATAAAAATTTTAAATAAAAAATAAAAAAATTTGGTAAGTCAAAAAATTATGGGTATGAGAAGAAGTTATAGTACATGTCGTTGCCCAAGAGCCCATTCTCCTCGTATGGAACCACTACATTCTGGCTCAGCTTTGTGCTGAGGATGTGGTACTGGAACACCTGTTCTGAGTAAACGATCAGCGTCAGGTTGACAAACTGCTCGTTTATCTTGTGGAAGTAGCTCTAGCGGCGTTCGTGTTGAACGTGCTCGTTGCGTTCTGATACCAGTATATAAGCTGCTGAAGCTGTGCTGCCTGAGTGGAGTTGTGGAGTGAGTTGTGGCTGGAACTGAACCATGCCGGTGTTAGGTTGTCCCCTCCAAGATGTCCCGTGCTTACAGGCATCTCTGAACCACCCACGGAGTCAGTCGGGTATGCGTATGCTGGCGCGAGACCGTACCAGAATATGGTAAGCGGGTTCTTGCCTACAACTGCACTTTCTCCTATGATCTGCGTGAATGGCAGAGTCAGCACCTTGATGGTTGAGCCAGTTATCACCTGCTGCATTGCATTGGCCCATGTGGTTGCTCCTTCGAGATCAACGGGGTCAGCACTCTGAACGAATATTGGTATGTTCAGGTTGTGCCCCGCATACTGGAACGAAGAAGTTCCTGAGTTCCATGAAACACTGGCATTGTGGTCCTCAGATCCATTGACGAAAGCGTTCCAGTTCTGTTTTGCAATTGCAAGATCGAAATATGGGACCTGTGCAACGCTCTTCATCACTGAGTAGTTCTGTGCGAATGTTGCACCAAACACTTTGTTACCGACCTGGTAGTCAAGTAAGTATGTGTAGTTGTATGCGTACGCAAATGCCCTTCTGACATGCTCACTGGTGTACAGATCAGCTGGCATGTTCACGCCAGAATCTCCAAGCCCCTGTGTTCCAGTGGTGTTCACCTGTGTGTTGAATTTGTAGAAGAACACATCCGGAGTTGGGAAGGAATATGCTTTCGCTACACCGGCGTTTACCAGGCTGTTGACTTCATTCCAAGAGTCGGTTGGAATCGTCGAGATCTGCGCAGCACCGGACTTCAGATTCAGGTAGGTCGTGCTCGGTGCAGATATGTACTTGAGGTCAACCTGGTCTATCTTTGCCTTGGGCATTCCGTATGCAGGCGGGTTGTAGTTTGTGTTCTTGACTAGGACCACTTCTGTTCCCGGCACTGTGTATGAGAGCTTGTAAGGCCCGTCAGACAGGATATGGTACTGTGGATATGTGAAGTAATCTGTCTGGCTTGCATGCGCCTTGTACGCCCTGAATCCTGGCGGGGTCCAGCTCAGTCCCGCATCGTTTGCTGCGAGCCAGCTAGAACTGGCATACCTGTAAGGAACATTCCTTATAGCTTGGTTATTGCATGATACGATTGAAAGCCAGAATTCGCTAACTGGAGGGTAGGTGCGATTTTCCGGCATGCTGGTGGTTAGTATGGAGCAAATGAATAAGAGCCAGGTGGGACGTGGGCTTGTTGCTGCGTCGATCCTCGGAGTGATAATCTGGGCAGTGTTCATTCTTGTGTACGCACTGTTCTGGTCGCAGTCGTTCAGCCTTTTCCAGAACATTATTGTCACAATCGTAAGTCTGATGGTCACGGGGCTTGTGATCGGGTTAGTGTGGGTTCTGTGGGGTCTAACTGAGAATTGGAAGCATTCCTGATCTATGGTGTTTCATGGAGGGAACGAGAACGTCCAACCATCTGCAGGTAATACAAATTTCCATTTTTTATTTTACGCCCCTACTTTGAATTAGTGTGTGGTTCGAATATAATAAGATAACTGTTCAACCCTGTGATTAGGGGATCAGTGCTATTTACTCTTCAAGATTGTAATTCTCCTATTTTGCCATAGATTAGCTTCTGTGTAATGGAAAAGGTGCAAGATTGAATATATTCTAATACTTCAAAAGCAACTTAAATCTATGAATCCAGTAGTGTGCAATGGCAATACACGCATAGTAAATGGAGTAAAAAAAAGCTCTAAGCGTTCTGTAAATCTTGAACTATTAATTATGGCAAATTAATCAACTATTACATTCTCCAAATTTGTAAATTAATACGTTAACATTAGTAATATAATAATATTAAAGTCTTATCCAGCATCAATATTGTGACCTACAAAGTTTTAAATAAAAGGGTATAGATGCGTGCTAGCATGGAACGAAATGCGAAAATAGCCATTTCGGTTATAATCGTGGTTATTGTTGTTGTGTCCGGTTATACGGTCATCAACAGCAGGTTACACAACACGCCCACCTCAGTTCCGACCATAGTTGTGGCCAGTTCGGCCACTCCGTCATCAATTGATCCCGCCGTGGCATTCGATACTGCATCGGTGCTCTTCCCGGATCAGATTTACAACACGCTGATAGACTACGGTACGACAACTTTTAACGGGCAAACAGTCGGCTCTTTGAACCCAGTTCCCGGTCTTGCAACCAGTTGGACAGTGGCAACTAATGGTTCTGTTACCTTCAACCTCAGGCAGAATGTAACATTCTCGAACGGAGACCCCTTCAACGCATCAGTCGTTCAGTTCTCACTGGACAGGGTCATCACAATGAACCAGGGACCTGCGTTCCACGTAAGGCAGTTCCTTAACACATCAGGCATTCACGTCCTTGGAAAGTACAAGGTCATGCTTGTTCCATCCGCACCATATCCGTGGTTCCTTGATCTTTTCCAGCTCTGGGTTACCGGCATCACTGATCCATTGTATGTCAATGCACACGGTGGAGTGAAAGTCAACTCGACAAACAGCTGGATGTCTGATCATGCAATGGGCACTGGACCGTATGAGCTTTCCAGTTATAACCAGACCAAGATAGTTCTGGTGGCCAATCCGCATTTCTGGGGTCCAAAGCCGCAGGTTCAGAAGGTCATCTATGATGTGGTAAACAGTCCGGCTACACAGCAGACTCTCCTTCAGGAAGGCTCTGTCAATCTAGCCCTGAACATACCGCTTCAGCAGATGAGCACTGTCAAGAACTACAGCGGTGTCAAGGTGAAGGCTGGTCCTACATCCTCTGAGTACTATGTTGGACTTGACGAGAACGTAACACCATTCAACAACCTCTCAGTAAGGAAGGCCATGGAATACGCACTGAACACTACGGCAATCACACAGTACTCCCTGTTCGGATACGGAGTCACAATAAAGAGTGCAATGTCCCCAACGATCGAGGCTTACACTCCGGCATTCAAGAACTACACATACAACATGACCATGGCAAAGTACTACCTGAACCAAGCGAGCACATTCCTGGAGAGTCAGAAAAAGAACATCTCCTATGACTCAAGCACTGGAGCGTGGTCTACCACCTTCTACTACGTGTCCGGGGATCCAGTTGGAGGTGCTGTAGCTACAATGGTGCAGAGCGAACTTGCCAAACTGAACATAACCGTGAACTTGAAGCCTGAGATTTCAGGAACGTTCTACGCAACCAACGGACTGGGTCACATGCCCATGTTTTTTGATGGCTGGGTGAACCTTCTGGCAACTCCGGATGATGGTCTGAGGCCGCTGTTCAACAGTGCAAACCTAGGAATATACGGCAACTACAACTACTTCAACAACTCAACCGTGAGCAAAGATCTCGTTACTGCGGGACAGACGCTTAACGCTGCGCAGAGAGACGCGCTCTACGTAAACGCACAGAACATAATCGCAGCCCAGGCAGTGGAAGTACCCCTGTTCAACGAACAGAATGTCATACCCATGACATCCAACGTCCACGGTTTGCTGATATATCCGAAGTTTGATATATTCTTCAACCAGACGAGTTTGAGTTAGTGGAATTATGAGGCCCTTTAGTAGATTTTTATTACTAAGGTCTTTATCCCTAATTCCCACCATTTTTGGAGTATTAGTGATAACATTCATCCTGTCACATGTCGTTCCAGGTAATCCTGTATATGTCATAATTGGACCTGAGAACATTTCAAAGAACACCCTGGCAGTGGCAGAGAACGAACTTGGTTTAAACAAACCGCTTTATGTTCAATTCTATATTTATATAGTAAACTTGCTGCACGGCAACCTCGGGTACTCATACATACACTACCATTCAATCGACTACATGATCGCACAGAGGTTCCCGGCCAGCTTTGAGCTCGCAGTTGCGACGCTCCTCATAGG
>JBJKRS010000055.1:0-19378 GCA_046704525.1 Thermoplasmataceae archaeon | reverse complement strand
AGATGGTATCACTCGAGGATCACATTTCCTACCAGCTGGAGGCAGGATTTGAGGAAATTGACGTTGTTTGGCAGTATTCCAACGACAGGATACTGGTAGCCCGCAAATAACAGGCCAGGGGGGGCTGCCACTCTCAGAGGGTAGCAGCCTGTATCAGTGGCATATACAAGGGATGCATGCACTCGCACCCCTTTCTCATGCACAATTCAGTCCTGATCCTGCCGTTAAAATGCTTCCATTTCGCCTGGTATGCCTTTATCTTGTGGCCACAGTTCAGGCAGAATTGCACAAGAGACTTGCTCTTCATCTTCTGCCTGTTTTCCGGGTTGATGAGCAGGAACAGCATGGGAAAGCTCAGTATGGCCTTCCATGAGACAAAAGCGAAATTTACGACTTCAACCGTGAATATCGCGAGTGCGAAAGCCATTACAATTGCTACGTTTTTCCTTGCGCCCATTGTATGGGTATACCAAGAATATCTATCTATTAATTTTTTTCTGAACATGTAATGCATGACGGCATGCCGAAATTGCCACCTCAGAATGCTGGCGCAGATTTATAACCTGTTTGATGCTTGGAGGGAGACAATGGATCTTGCCCTGGTTTCGACAGTCATCAACATATGGAAGCATATATCCGTTGCTGCATGGACTGGTTCAGACATACTCTTCATAGTCCTGGTCCTTCCTTCCCTCAGGAACCTTCAGGGCGAATCACGTGCAGGGGCACATCAGAGGCTATTTTCACTTGGAAAGAACTATTTCCGGTTTATTGGTATTTCAACCGTAGTTGCCGCTATACTCCTGATGGTTCCATCTCTCCGAGTTGACCCTACCTCAACTTACACAACTGACGCTCTCCTGTTTGGATTTTTTCTTCTGATCGCAGCGTACCCGGTTGTAGGGGAAGGCTTTGTGCTCAGGTTTCTCAGCAGGTATTCCTCCATTGCAGGATCCCTTGATGGCAAGGAGCGTGGCGGAGACATACCTCACCTGTCCATACTCGAAGGATACGTCACGGAGGCGATATTCCTGCAGCTAGTCATATTAATAGTATATATAGGCGTGATTGTCTATACAGGCACAGCCTCTCCGTGATATATTTGAGAAGAACTTCGCGTTACATTGCACCTGAATTATTTTATCCATGCGTGCTACTCCCATGAAGGAGATGCCACACCAAAAGAGCAAATCAACCAGATCAAAGAATAAAGTGGCTTCAGCCCGGAAAAAATCCGACGGCGAGTCAATGAAGGTGGAGTACCTAAGCAGCATGGCTGTCAAGGAACACCAGAAGTTCAAGGTTATGGTTGATGACCCTAGATTATTCCGAAGGGTGGATATTGCAGTCATAGAGCCATCCGGACGGGGCCGCATCTTCAACGCAAAAGTGAATGACGGCTCTTTCCTGCGGGAGTTCGGCACAAGAGAGGCAGGCAAGCATGACGTCTCCATTGCCGCTTATGGGAAGCGTGGAAATGCCTTAGTCAAGAATGTGAGCTTCAGCGTGGATCCTTTAGGGGAAAAAAGGAGATCACGCCCCAATGGGCATAAACTGAAGACTCCTCCCCAGGCCAAGCAGGTAAAGATGCCTAAGCTCCCAGAGCAGTTCAAGGGGGAGGACATCAAGACTTGGCCAAACTCCAGCGCTTATGCACAGGCATTCCAGAATACCAAATTCAGCATCTCAAAGGACTATTCTGAACTCCGGGAGAGCGAGGCCCAGAAGAATGACAACGTGAAATATACCACGTACATTTTTGGGTCGGGGAACTTCGGCACTGTATTCAAGCTGAACTCACAGGGAAAGGATTTCGCGCTGAAATGCTTCACACGCGCATCTCCGGGACTCGCAGAACGGTACTATTACATAGGATACTACATATCCGCCTTGAACCAGCCCTTCCTCGTTGACTTCCAGTACCTCACGAAGGCTGTAAGGCTGCTGAACAACCCGAAGCAGTTCTACCCCGTATTGAAAATGGAATGGATACGCGGTAACAGCCTCAATGAGTACATAGAGGCAAATCTGGGCAACAAGACTGGCCTCAGGAACGTGGCAGACAGCATACTTGGGATTGCTGAAACATTACAGGCCAATGGATTGGCACATGGAGACCTGTCAGGCGACAATATACTTGTAAGTTCATCTGGAAATGTCACGCTGATCGACTATGATGGAATGTATGTTCCGGCATTCAAAAACAGGGACGCTCCGGAGAAGGGACATGATAACTTCCAGCATCCTGACAGGAACAGCCATTTCTCCCCGCGCCTGGACAATTTCTCCCTCCTGGTCATATACACATCGTTAATCGCGGTGGCAGCGAACCCTGATGTCTGGAGCTACAACGGGGGAGATGGTGACAAGCTTATCTTCACCGCAGGAGATTTCAAGGACCCTGGTGATTCAGAACTCATTTCAGATTTATCAAAAATGCGCGGCAAGACCGCAAAACTTACGAGGCTGCTTAAGGAGGCGTCAAGCAAGGACCCTCTCTGGCAGGGTACTTCACCTGCAAAAATCAGGGCTCTAAAGTGACCCACGAATATGTAATGTCATCATTCCTCATTTCCCTTGATTCCAGAAGTCCTGTTATGAATCCGTAGGAATTGCTTCCATTGCCTATCTGCTGAAGAGATCCGGGAAGGTTTTCCATGATCCACTTGGATATTGCATCCGTGGCAAGTAGCAGCCTGTCACCAGGCTCAAGAGTCACCTCATAGTGCTCGATGGGCGGCACCTTGGCATTGTAGTCCTCAGGGAACGGGCTGCCATAACCGCTCCAGATCAGCTTTGGACTGATGTTGAACTTCTTTGGGTCATTAATTGGGAAGGATGTGATACCTTCACTGTCCCTGATGATGAATATGCAGGAGTCTCCGACTGATATGATTTTGCACAGGTGCCCTCCGCGGTAATTGAAAATCTGGGCTCCCAGAAATGTAGAATAGGAACCTCCCAGTGCCTTGTTTCTTACGAAAAGGCGGAGGGAGTCCCAGTTGATGCTGTTGTACCACCTCTTCCTTGCTGAGTATATGATCTGCCTGAGGTATTCCTCTTCTGCAGATATAGGGGCACTCAGGTTGGTGAACGCATTTACAAGTGAGTCGGCCCATATATTGGAGAATATGGACTCGCTTGCCCCGTCTGCTATCGCAAACCTCTTTCTCTCAAAGTTGCATGCGAATGCATCCTCGTACTCTACGTCAGAGTTGCCCAGCTTGGGCCTGTGAAATTCCCTGACCGAGATCATCTCATCATTGAAGATACTGCCCTGGTTCCTATGTCAAGCAGCTTAATGAGGTCCTCAAGCTGGGCATTGAAGACGTATCCCCTTGCCCCATCCTCTACCTCCTGGTACTCTTCCCTTGCAATGGCTAGCATATTGTCAGGAAGGACGCTGGACATTTCGAACATGGTATGCGCATATTTGTCCTCGGGAAGGGAAGACGCATCGCTGGGGAACGATATTGGCTCAAGCTTGCTTCCAGACAGGTGGCAGTTCCATATCATGGCATTTCCGTCGGAAGTGCTGATCTCGAAGATCTTTTCTGCAATCTCCTTCGGGCTCCCATCCGTTGCCTCTCCATCTGAAATGTTTATAATTACAGGAGGGAAGGAATCGGGATGCTCTGCGGCCCAGTCCTTAGCCCAACTCTCCGCAAGGTTAAGTCCCCTGACCATGGGAGTATCGCTAGCTGCAATGGGTTCGAACCATATGGGCAGCTCATACTCGACTTCCTGGTCCTCAATTACCTGGGTTCTTTTCTCCATTTTCAAGATCCTGGACTCAAGCTCGCTGATCGGCACCAGTGTAGAGTCAGCAAGAAGTGACATTGCCTGTCCCCTTGCAGTGCCGTACCCTATAATTCCGATCTCGAAGTAGTCTCTTATGCCCTCTGATTTTGTGCATCTGTTAATCAGCTCGTTTAATTGCCTGTTTATTGCGTCAGCGGCCTCGATCGCCTTGGATCTGCTGCTTCCGCCAATCTTATGGCTCATTGACCTGGACTGGTCGATAAGAAATATGAAGAGCCCTGGATTCTTTCTGCTTATCTCCGATGAGTAGGTCATGTTACCTCAACTGGTTGGAATGATATAATTCTATTTGTCAGACGAAGATTGTACCAATTTGCCTAAATTCTTAAGAAAAGCTGAAATACGCCTATACGGAAATGAAGGCTCAGTCTGACGAGCACCCCTGAGGGCATATGTCCTTAATCGAATCCAATAATGCACGCAATGCAGTCACTTTTCCTAAGGGCACCCTTCCGCATCAGGTTCTTCATAAACACGGAAGGGTCATCAGCGTGCAGAATTGCAGGTATTGATTCGTATGGTGAAGGAGATGCCCAAAGAGCAACTGAGTGGGACAGCAGGACAAGCCTGCTCCCGCTTTCCATATGCCGGTTGAAGAATGGGTCCGTTCCACCTGAGTACTGGACAGGGACTCCAGTAAATGGGCTGTACCCAGACCAGAACGAACCTAGCCCCCGCCTGTGTTTGCCGAGTATCGATATGTTGCCGTTCCTTCCCACCATGAAGGCTCCCGGGTAGCCCGAAGAAAAGCCTGCCACCATGGGCTCATCGGCGGAATAGCTGAGCTCTACTCCAAGAAAATATGCCCTTGTGCCTGCTATGGCCTTGTTCCTGATGTACCATTTCAGGGATTGCCAGTCCACTTTTTCATTCCACACCCCCCTGGCGAACTCCACCATCCTTTCTACTATCCTGCCGTCCATTTCGACCGGGTACTCAGACTGGACGAATGCCTTTACAAGTGATGCTGCCCAGGGCTCAGAAAGCACGTCATCTTCGTTTCCTGAAGCAAGGGCAATCCTGTCGCCGGAACTCTCATAAAAACATGTGAGATTGCCTTGATTGCCACCGTTTGCAGTGGCGTAATGAAAGTTCACGGATAACCTGGATGTGTGCATAAATTCTTCCTTCTAACTATTTAATATATGCATGAGAATACTCCCTGATAAAAAGATTCATGCTTTTGTTAATTCGATTTACGTAGTTTTAGTATAAAAAGAAACACGAATTTCGTTTACCATGAAGGGGCATTTCGCCATCCTTGGGGTTAACTTTTAAATATGAAAAGAGTCTGATAGTATCTGCTTGGCACAGACAGTGTTACTGGACGTTATAAGCAAGTTAAAAGGAAGAGGTGAAAGAACTTGTCAGTAGTGGTTGGAATAGACCTTGGATACGGAGACACGAAGGTGATAGGAGTGAACGGGGACCGGATCAGGTTTCCGTCCAGGTGGGCTAAACACGACGGAACACAGTGGGGAATAGGAGGTAACATTCCTATACTCAGCGTGGACGATTCACAAGACCACTTTGCATTCGGAGACGATGCGAGTGGGCCAAACGCAAGAGAGCCCCTTGGTGATGGAAGGCTTGCAGACAAGGCATCGCTGCCATTAATTGCGGCAGCCCTTTGGGCAAGCGGTGCAGGATCTGACGGGTCCCAGACTCAGGTTGTATTGGGAAGCGGAACGCCGCTGGGAACATTCGACAAGGAGCTTGCGGATGCAAGGACAGCCCTTGAAGGCAGGACGTTGAAGATCACATCCCTATCAGGCGAAGTTAGGCAGCTCTCAATCGACAGGCTCGTAATGAGGCCACAGGGTGTTGGTGCAGCGCTGTATATGATAGAGAACGGCCTGATGAAGCAGCAGAAGGGCCTGGCAACTGTCATAGATATCGGTTCAAGGACAACTGATGTTCTGACACTGAATCTCATGACCATGGAGCCTGTCCTCAACATGTCATTCAGCATAACCACAGGAATTGGAGATTCCGTCTCGGAGATCGCAAAGGCAATCGCCAGGGATGCTGGTTTCGTTGTCCCGACGGATGTTGCCAGGGAATCTATTGCATCTACAGTGATGTACAAGCAGAAGGAGGTAGGGGGCCCAGAGTTCGCCGCACCTTTCCTGCAGGAACTCGCTGACAGGATCATAGACAACATGAGGGCGAACCTTAGGAGTGAGCTTGACAGAGTCACTGCTCTCATACCTGTCGGAGGAGGAGCAGCTCTTATTGGAGACAAGCTTGAGTCCCTTGCGCCAGGTGCAATAATAAAAGTCCCGGAAGAGGACCTGCCTTTTGCAAATGCACTTGGATACAAGGACGCAGCAAAGCGTGAAGTGGGACAGTAATTCCTCCCACCAATTCACATCCTTCCTTTTTTTGCAAGGATGTAAGAGGATGATGCCGTTTGGCAGAAGAAAAAGACAATACCGAGAAAGTAACTGAGCTCAAGTCCCTTGTGGTTGAGCTTTTTCGGGAAGATCTTGTACTTATTGACTTACTCAGAAGGGAGAACGAAAGTACATTAAGCGTTATTCGTCGCGCCCTATACGATAATTTTGAATTCCAGATGCTCAAAAGGACCGTGAATTATCTCGAGAAAAAAGTTGAGGATATAGCGGGAAGGAAACAAAATATTGAGGAAAACGAATTTGAAGAAATACTGGAGAGACAGAAGACCATTGAAAAAATAAGGGCTGAAGTGAGGAAGGGCGACAAGAAGAATGTAGAGAAAGTGGAGGATGCTCCTGACTTCAGAGGGAACAAGGAAAGAATGAAGCAGGCAATGGAGAGGAACTGGGCAATCAAGAGCCAGATAAGGAAGCCTGAAAGATGAACTCTAAAGTGAGTGGATGGTGAAAGAGAAATGGAATCATATTACCTCTATCTGATACCTACGCTGATCCTGGTGATCACTCTGCTGATATACCGCGTATCAGGAAAGGGCTTCAGTGATTACAGAACGAGGCTCGAGAACAAGGTTGAGACAATTGAAAGAATATCCAACATGGTGTTCACAAAGGACATGCTGTCCATGTTTCTGAAGACCAGTTCAATAAGCACCCAGATGTTCTTTACCGAGAGGGAGATTGCCGAGGAGAAAGGAGAGGAAGTTAGCAAGGAAGCAATGCCGATGATGTCCATGAAGGACATGCGTTCTCTTGAGACTTCACTAAAGCACGCACTTCAGCCAAGCAGAGACCTTGAACGTGTGGGTAGCGACTCATCCCTGATCAGGAAGCTCATGATAATCTACGGTGTCCTGATAGCTGCAATAGAATATGTGCTGGTCACATCGAGCATAATATCATTTTCAAGTCGCGTGGTCTTCCAGCTGGATGGAATAGTGTTCGGTTTCACAATCATTTTCTCGGTTGTCCTGCTTATAATCCTTGTGGATCTTTTCAAGACTGCAAAGAACATTAGTGCAGCTTACGACAATGTCGAGTACAGTTATTCCAGATCGTCACCTCCACCCGATGAGTCAGGGGCTGAACAATGAAGGTTTTCCACCCCGAAATGGCGGACGTTCAGCATGGTTTATTTAGAATTCCAAGCTTAGGGTGATTACCTTGAGTGGTAAGAAGCGCGCCAGTGGGTCATCAAAAAGATTAAGCCACAAGGAGATTGCAGGCATAATTGTAATACTGGTGATACTGTCAGGTGTAGCTGCCATCTTTGCTTACTCCGACAACTGGCCGCCTGTTTTCGTTGTTGAATCAGAGAGCATGGAGCATTCCCAGAACTGGACGCTCGGGACAATAAACACCGGAGACGTCGTGATGGCGAAGAATATTCACTCAAGCATTTCCAATGTCGTGACATACATTCAGGGCAGGGAGACGAACTACAGCACATACGGGGAATTCGGAAACGTAATCCTTTATGACTCCCCAAATGGCATTATAATCCACAGGGCAATGTTCTACCTTTCATGGAATGGATCTAATCCAGTTGTTGATGGATACCATGGACAATCGTGGATCACTGTGACTCAGAACGCGGTGGTCATAAACGACGTAGGATTCACCCATAGAAACCTGATTGTCAGGATAGGCGGAATGACGGGCCAGGATGGCTTCATCACCGTTGGTGATTACAACCTTGCACACAGTGCCATACTGAACACATCTGTCAACGCCTACATAGCAGCAGATCAGAATGTTTTTGGCTTTGCACCTGTTTCACCAGGAAAGGTTGTTGGCAAAGCTTTCGGGCAGATCCCATGGGTAGGCCTCATCAAGCTTAACATCCTGAAACTTGGAGGCGGATGGTCACAGTCAAACGAGGTCCCGAATAATGCATACACTTACCTGGGAATAACCATTGCAATCATACTGGTTGCAGCATTCTTCCCCTATGACAGGTTCGGCAAAAAGAAGAAATGACAAATGCCAGGTCAATTATAAGGAGAATACTTTATATTCCGGATAGGAAATATCTTCCTGTGACAAGATGGCGTTCAGCCTCACTGCTCTCATAAGTTTTCTCCCCCAGTTTCTCATTGGAGGGTTGCTGGCCATTTACTTCTATGCATATTTCAGGAAACTTTCCCCGGTTGCTCCCATTTCGTTCAATTCAGACTATTACCGAATCTCAAATTCCGTTGACGGAGGCGAGGAAATTTCACAGGATCCAGAACCGCTGTATTACATCGGGAAGCACACTGACTTCAACGCTCGGGCTTTCCAGAAAAGCAGCTTGATAGCTGACGCACAGATACTAGTTCTTACACTGGATTTGTGGATAATAATCTCGCTGGTGCTGTCGCCTTCAGGCAGGGTTGCAAAACTTCTGCCGAATCTATCCGGCGTTTCGCTGACTTTGCTGTATGCCATTCTCGGAATATTACTCTCTGCAGCAATACTGACAACGGCAGTCAGCAGGCTCAATCTTTCCAAAAAGGTCGTGGCTCTCCTGGTGTCTCTTTCTGGTGCATTGACTTTAGTATTGTTCTATTACGCGCCTCTGATGTCATGGGTGCATTCCTACACAAGCATATTCAGGCTTCTTGTACTCTACACCGCAGTGATAGGGACCTGCTTTGCCACATACCTAATAGCAACCTTTGCCAGGAAGAAGACTGCGTTTGCCGTGTCGTCCTACTCTTCTTTCATTTCTTACGGCCTGACTGCCTTCCTTTTCCTGCTCAACCTTTTCACCTCATTGTCTTGAGCTTATCTCTTGCTCCACCGCTCTTCATTCTTCTCTGATCTTTCATGGGAAAGTCGTTATTTAAAGGCCTTATGAATTCTTAATCCTTACAAATTCTTCAGAAAACTATTCTGTATTATCTATTCACGGCACTAGATATATGTGGGGGTGAATACTAGGAACAGGCTTTAAGCCTGACAAAAAGAGGTGACAAAAACGAACAGAAAAATAACCCTGTTGTTACTGGCGACAGTTGCCACTATTCTCCCAGCAGTGGCGGTAGCTGATGTCCTGATAACAGGAAATGTGAGCATAGTTGGAACACAGAACGCTCCTGTGTTTGAGTTCCAGCCAGGCCCTAACTACTATGCAGCGCACTCGGCAGGATCCATAATCTGGAACCCGCCTACGGTTGCTCAGACATCTGCCCCGACAGCTCCTATGGCGACCTTCGATCTTGAGGGAATCGTAAACCAGACAACTGCACTGGCGAATGTTCTTGACCTGAACATCACAATAGCTGCAGGTGTCAATGGCGATCTATACGTGAACTTCACAGGCGACTTCCCCGCAGGCACACTCGTCTGGATATCATCCTCCATGATGACAATCGGCGATGTGATGAGCGGAGTCGGCGGAGCGAACATCAACAGTGCATCGTTCCACTACACCGGCCCATTCCCTGGCGGAGTGACAACGTACTACGTTAGTTTCCTGCTGCCCCCAGGCTCATATGCAGGTGCAACTGGCACAATAACCGGTACCTTCATAGCGTCCTAAGCGTGGTGACCCAGTGTCACCCTCATATATTTGAGGTGAACAAGATGAACAGAAAGATAACACTCCTGTTGATTGCAGCCGTTGCGGCTGTCCTTCCAGCGGCAGCTGTTGCGGACGTAATGATAACCGGAAACATCTCACTGGAGAGCATGCTTCACCACACTGCATTCGAGTTCGAGAAGGGCCCAAATTACGGCGCAGCTAACTCAACCAACTCCATAGGCTGGATGCCACTTCAGGGCGACCTGATGGGGCAGATAGACCTTCAGGGGAGCAACTACGTCACAACAGAGATGGTAAACGTCATAGATCTGAATGTTACTGTCAGCAATGCGGCTGCTCCAGCTTCGTTCTCAGGACTTTACCTGAACGTTTCGAGTTCCACATTTCCAGCTGGAACTGTGATGGTGATCTCGACATCGCAGATCAGTCTCTCGACTCTTGTCTCAACACCTGTCACAGCATACACTGGCACACCTATATCGGTGAACGGTGCATCACTTTCGACAGTTGTTGCAGTTGACATGAGCCAGAACCCGCATCTGCTGATCACAGGGTTCCATCCAACACAGACGTTCTATCTCAGCTACCTGCTTCCACCTGGATACTATGCAGGCAGCAGCGCTATACTGACGGGCCAGTTCGTAAAGCTGGCATGAGGGAAAACGAGGTGAACAAGATGAACAGAAAAGTAACACTGATGGTGATTGCTGCCATAGCGGCGATCCTTCCGTCTGTAGCAATTGCAGACGTGATGATATCCGGCAGTATAGGTGTCAACGGAACTTCCAACACAGCCGTCTTCACCTATGTACCTGGGACAAACTTCCAGGCTGCCGACGGCTCGGTTTCCTGGAATGCCTACCATACTGCAAATGCATACATGGGCGATCTGAAGTTTGCAAAGGTGAGCAACCAGACGACATTCATCATAAACGTGATGGAGATCCAGTTCCAGGCAGGATTGGCCCCAGGGACTTTCTACCTGAACTCTTCGATCTTCTCGCCCTTCATAGTGGGCTCGATGATGTATCTGAAGCTCTCGCCAATAGCTTTCAGTGATTTCACCTACACCGGCCTACCAGGCGCCACTCCCTCTGTGGTGAACCCGGCAGTCACAGCATTCCAGCTGCAGACTGACAACACGTTCTCCACACCGGTAAGCGGAGGAACGACGATCTACATCGGCTTCTTCACGCCAGCCTATGACGGCCAAGCAGTGACTGGTGAGATAACTCTCGCAGGAACCTACCTATCCGGATAAATTTTTAACCAATTTTTATCTTTTTTTTATTTATTTTGGCTGAAATTCAGCGAATTATTTCGGCATTCGTACCATAAATATTTTAAGCAAAGTCTTTATGGAAGATATTAGGTGCACAAAATTGATGGACCTCAACGGTATTGTAATCCTGGTACTCGCGTTCGTCGACGGCCTGCTATTTGGACTGGCCGTCAAGAAGGGCGTTGTTTCGTTTGTATTGCTAATTGTGGCTATTATCCTCTCAGGATATGTTGGCCTGTCTTTCATTCCGAAGCTTTCGGTAACCCACTTGTGGAATGTTGCAACCAGCTACGTTACTAACCACATCGCGTCTATAACCTCATTGATACCAATAGGTAACATTGGCTCCCTTTCACTGATAGGAGTCCTCTTCATCGTGGGGCTTGCTATAGGTATCTGGAAGGGATAGGGCGCTTCTTATTTTTTAAACAGGCTGGGGGCCGGATGGGTGTTGATCACTTCGCTTTTCTCCAGCCAACCCCTTCTTGCTATGAACGTGGCATACTTGATGAACCTGAGATGATCAATGCGGTGCGAGTCACTTCCAAGAGTGAACGTTAAGTTGTACTCCCTGGCTCTTTTGACCATATCAAACGGAAGATCAGACCTCTCCGGGAACCCGTTTATTTCTGCTGACACACCATTGTCTTTGCACGCCTGGAATATCCTATCAAAGTCAAGCCTGTACGGGTCCCTGGTGCCTATCATCCTGCCTGTGGGATGCGCCAGTGTGAACAACTTTCCGGATTCAACGGCTCTGACCACCCTGTTGGTGTTCTCTTTAATGTCGTCGGTAACCCATTGATGCAAAGCTCCCACGACTACATCCATGTCATCGAGGAGATCTGGAGACAGGTCTAGCGAGCCATCCTTTCTTATCTCAAGCTCAACACCCTTCAGCACTCTTATACCAGGGTTCGTATCATTCATCCTGTCTATCTCTGCATTCCTATTCCTGAACCTCTCCTCATCAAGCCCATTGGCAACCTTCAGACTGGAACTGTGCTCTGTGACAGCTATGTACTCCATTCCCATCTCTTTGGCTCGATTCACCATTTGCTCAAGGGTTGATGCACCATCGCTCGAGTTTGTGTGGGAGTGGAAATCCCCCTTGATATCGCCATACTCGACAAGCTCCGGAAGAGAATGCGTTCTGGCTGCACCAGTCTCCCCAAGGTTCTCCCTGAGCTCAGGGGGTATCCAATCCAGCCCGAGTGCCTTGTACACACCTTCTTCAGAGGACCCTGCCACTCTTTCCGTGTCTCGGTAAAGTCCGTATTCATTGAGCTTTAGGCCTTTTTCAATTGCCAGGTCACGCACCACGATGTTGTGCTCCTTGCTTCCAGTAAAATATTGCATGGCCGCACCATACGACTGGTCGTCCATCAGTCTCAGGTCACAGTTTATCCCGTATTTCAATCTCACGGATATCTTGGTTTCTCCATTGACAACGACGTCTTCGACTTCATCCATGCTGGTGAAGAAATCAGCGCATTTTCGGTTGTCGTCACAAACAGCCAGTATGTCAAGGTCTCCAACAGTCTCCCTTTTCCTCCTGGCTGAACCTGCAATCTCTGCCTTCCTGAACAGCCCGCTTGCCAGGATTTTACCGAGGAAACTTTCAAGGCTGTCATAGATCAGGGCTAGGAACAGCCGGTTTGAACCGGTCTTCTTGTGGACTTCAATTGACTTCTTCAGAGATTCCTCCGACTTCTTTCCCATTCCCGGTACGGTCGAGACACTGCCTTCCTCAACCGCAGACTCGAGATCTTCAAGGTTCTTCACGCCCAGCTCTCTGTACAGGAGAGCGATCCTCTTTGGACCGAGGCCCTGGACATTCCTCAGTGATTCAAAATCTATGGGGTACTTTTCCTTGAGTGTCTCATGCTTCGTGATTTTTCCAGTTTCAAGGTATTCAATGATCTTCTTCTCGGTTGCCGCACCCACTCCTTCAATGGTACGTAGTGAGCCTTTCTTCATGAGTTCACCTGCATCCTCGGAGAGAGTTGAAATGCTCAGTGCAACCTTTCTGTATGCCAGGGACTCCCACCTGTTGCCCTCGATCTCCTCCATGTCGGCCAGATCGTTGAATTTGGAAGCGAGCTCCCTGTTGGACATATTTCCAGAGTAAATAACTGGTAATTAAGCTCTTTGAAAGTCACATGCACCCGTGGTGAGGTGTAGAAATTCTTCATATTTTTGATTCTTAGGTTCTTATGTTTTGATAGCCGTTGGTAGAAGAGTCAAAAGGGGTCAGATCTATGAAGCGGATGAAACTTGCGCTTGTACTGGTGATTATGCTTGTCCTCATGTTGCCGGCAGCATCAAGCGCACACTCCCCGGGATGGGGGGGATCTGGCTCCTGGGGTTCATTCTGGACCAAGACTTCGGTATCGGTTGAGGTCCAGGCTGGCCCCAATTACTATACAGCCAAACATCTTGGAGCCATACAGATAGAAAGAGACAGCAGTTCCTATTATTCTAAGTTCTACTCATTCTTCTGCGGTTCAGGCGGAAAGAAGATAGAAAAGGTTGACCTGGAAGGGATGCAGAACTACACCACAGTTCTCTACAATGTTCTGGACATAAACGTGACCTATGAGAAGTCAATGAGCTACAAGGGTATAAGCTTCGATATAGGAATGATAGGTGATTTTCCCAATGGATCAAGGTACATGGTCTCCACCAGCCAACTTGATTCCAGCTCCAATATATCATACTGGCATTCATTCTCATCTACTGACCCAACGTCACTCTCATTTAGCATAAACACATGTCAGAGCGGTGTTCAAACTTACTATATAAGTTTCTATCTTCCACCTTCCGATTCATACGTGGGGTCAAATGCTGAGCTTTGGTATCAGGCTGGATGACCATAACCTCGACATGTCACCGAGGAGATTAATCCAGGACAATCAGCTGGAATCAGAAAGCGTCTATAGGGATTCGGTCTCTCTGTTAAGGAAACGTTACTCATTTGACAGCTCGAATTTTCAAGATTGCGATATGGTCTATATGATATTTATTAAATTTGTATTAGAGCGCAACTTTAGATATTAAATAAGTAGTTTATATTTACAATTGTAGTGTTGACAAATACTTCGCCTTAGACTATGCTAACTTAATCTTTTATATATGAATATACTAGGGATAAAATATACTCTATCTAAGAATCCTTTTATGTTGTATAAGTAGGAATTCTTGTAGGCACAGTTTGTACTCAGTTATGTTTAATATTTGTGCACGATTTATAATCGAATTTAGATTGTTCTGCATTGACGCATTGATCAATTAACCATCTACTGCGAAGGCATTGTATCATAGGAGATTTGAGCCCGTCCAATTTTTCGTTTTACCTGAATTAGCAGTAATATCGGGCGTAGTCAGATGTGAACAAACTTGAGACTTTGGGATAGTCTGCTTTGTTGTAATACAGTGAGGTTCTAATGCCTATATTCTCAAAACATAAGACTCATTAATGTCTGTACTTTAATATCAGCAACTGATGGCAGGACCAGGGAGAAAAGTAGGACAGCCGACGAAGCTTGTCCAAAGGATTTGGAAATATCTCAGAAGAGGGATCACCCATAACTCCCGAATAAAGATCTGGATGGCAATTTTCATTGCAGCTGTCATTATCGCAGGTGGGTTGTTTTACACACTCTCGAATAATCCTCTTTTTACTTCTTCCAATGTTATCAAACTAGTTTCGAAACAGCAGATAACCGGAATAATGGGAGGAAACTGGGAGATTCAGCCCTTCAATGTCAATACTAGTAACTACTGGGCCAATGTAAGCCCTCCCTACTCGGCCGGGATGGTTAAGGAGAACTGGGAATATCTGGATTCTATTCTTATAGGAAATTATTCATCGTCCAATATTGACCTGGTGGTGATTGAATACAACACCTCCAAGTCTGCCAATGGCTATTTCCAATTCCTGCTTAATGATCTGAATCTGAGAAACTCGCAGGTTACAGACCTTGCCGGCGGTGAGTATGCAGTCTTTCCTTCCTTTTTAGTGCCCTCATCAATTGAGTTTGGCCTATACCACAGTTATGCGGTGATTGTAAAATCATCCAACATGAAGTTTTCACCTGACCAGGGAAAACAGATTATGAGCGACCAGTTCCAGAAGCTCTGAGGCCAAAACTTGAGAAACTGACTGGAATGTCATACCTTTTTCATATCTTTGATGTGCCTGAAATACGTTTCTGCTTCTTTGTCTGATCTAACGTGAAATTCATACGGTTCATGAAAGTCGGCGTCCAGAAGGGCTTTCCTGATGGGTACTGCCTGGTTACCAGTGATTATCAGAATGTCTATGTCACTGGCCATGTTCTGAGTTCCTCTGGCAACGGATCCAAAGAGGTAGATTTCCGCGGAATCGTCCACGTTTGATACTATCCTCTTTATCTCATGAAGGTTTACAGCTAAATTTCCAAAAGCTTCCCTTCGTCTCTTTGAGTATCTAGCAAACACTTCTAATGTCATCTAATATCTCCCGGACAACTTCAACCATCTTGCTCAGATCACTTTTCTCAACACTGCTCGCAAAGTACCTTGACGTAATGTAGGCATCCTGAATTGCAATTAGTGTCACTCCGTATCTGTCAAGTATTGATTTAATTCTGCCGCTGCATTCCTGGGCAGATTGATCTGAGAGAACCTCCATCAGGGTCCTTAGATTGTGAGTGTGTGGAAAGTCTCCAACCCTTTCTAGAACTTTTGACTTTAGGAACAGTTCAATTGATTGTTCAAGACTGAATGCGGCAATGTCCAAGAAGCCAACTTCAATGTTGTGCTTAACATTCTCTAGAAATCTCTCAGATCTCTGCATTAACAGCTTGGTTTCGTCGTCAGCGGTCATGAACTTCAAAGGTACAATCTTTAAAAAGTTAATAAATTAATAGGGGGTAAGGTGTAAAACGCCGTATAATTATTGTTATACAGCATTATTTGAAAGTAAGCTGTATAGTGGTATGTTCATTTCTTTGTAAAGAACGATCACTCGGCATCCAAAATAAAGAAAAAAGTGAAAGCCTATTAAAATAAATTGGGGGGAATTACTCCCCTGGTCTCCTGAATATTCCTGTTCCGGTCGAGAACATTGTTCCCAGTACTCCTGCGATCCCACCTGCAGCTGCTCCTATTCCAATGCCGAGGTATATGGTTCCAGAACCAGCTCCGGATGACTTGGATCCTGAGAACAAGGCATTAAGTGTTGCGTTTCCGTTGTTCACTGTCACGTTGGAAGACTGCAAGCTTACCTTGTATCCAGATGGTCCCGTGACTGTTATGTTGTATTTCCCAGAGACCAGCTGCAGGGTCATACTGTCACTTGTTGTGTTGTATGTGTGCCCTGCAACTGTGACACTCCAAGAGTCTCCAGATGGCAATCCTGTCTCGTTCACCGTCAGAGTGTAGGAAATTGCACTGAACTGAACAGTTGCCGCTTGTGAATTACCGCTTACATCAACTGTTCCCGGGGACCCCGTTGAGGTATACCCATGCACGGAGCCAACAGTGTAGCTGTATGTTCCATTGGCAACGCTGAAGGTGATGTCCTGCGTTGTCGAAGTCTTTGTCTGGCCATTAAGGGTCGCCGACCACGAGGTGCCACTTGCGAGGCCAGTCTCTGTTATCTTCACGGAGTATTTGACCGGGGAGAAGCTGACTGTTACAACATTGCTAGATCCAGAAAGGCTTAGAGAACCTGCAGTGACTGATGCAGTGTATCCGGGAACTCCTTGTATGGAGTATGATTCAGTCATATACTGTCCATTGGTCTGCTGGAACACCACGCTTGAACCACTGGCAGTCTGGGTAGAGCTTCCGAGCTTGACTGACCACGTTGTGCCCGATGAAAGGCCGGTTTCCAGGAAAGTCACAGTTGGTGAACTCCACTCATTCAGCAGGGGGTAGAGATCCTTCACGGAACCAGATACGTTCATAGGTGTGCTGCCAATTCCGTTTGAACCTGTTCCGGAGTAGTTGGAATAGTAGTTTCCGCCTACCGGGAGCGCCTTGTACATATAAAGCGGCCCGCTGGGAGCGTAGACCTCATTTTTCACCGTGGAATTTGTCGTGCTGTTTATGAAGTTGTTGTGGTATAGCACCAGGCCGGAGTACAGGGACAGTTCCAGGAAGTAGAGCGAAGAGTCGTTGACCTGAGCATCGTGGAATGTATTGGCAAACACCTGAACTCCAACATCCCGAAGGGAATACAGGGAATAGCTCGCATTGTCGATGGTATTGCTATAGTAACTGTTGTTTGCATTGTACTCGGAATATATGCCGTATTGTGCGGTGCTCACGACATTTCCGAAGTACGAGACATTAAGCGTATCTTCAATGAGCAGTCCAGCGTATGAGTTGGTGACCGTATTGGAGTAAAGCGTCAGTTCCCCGCCATAGACGGTGTATATGTAGATACCATAGGCACCAGAGCCTGCGTTGATCACGGTGTTGTTGTACACGGTGTTAACTCCACTGTACAGGTCAGAAATACTCAGGCCGTACGTCATTTGGCCAAACCCGGGCATGTTCTGTACGGTGTTGCTTGACACTATCATTCCCCCTGGCCCGTCTGTCTGTACCAGTATGCCTGTGTATGAAACATTTGTTATGACATTTCTGGAGATGGCAATGTCAAAGTAGTAATAGTCCACTATTGCGTATTTACTGTTGAGTATGGTGTTGTTCAGGACCCTGGCATTTTTCCCGTAATCATCTGCATAAAGGTAGATCGCATAGGTGCTGTTCTGGATGAAATTATTGGATACTGTGAGGTTGGACGAAGTGTAGTACACGTAGACATCGATACCGTACTCGCTCCAGCTGCTTGACGCTGTGATAACTGTGTTGTTGCTCACATCTACATTGTAGATATTTCCGGAATCCATGTAGATTCCGTACCCTCCACCTGAAACTAGGAGCGTGTTGTGTGCAATCGTCGTTGAGTAGAGTGTGCTGTATTCAACATAAATCCCGTATTTCGCGTCAAAGTGTGAGTGAGTGATATTCAGGAACGGATCGCCATACAGGTAAAGACCGAAATTGTTGCTCGCGGTAACGCTGACATTGGCAATGTTGAGCCATCCACTCACGTATTCCGTGTAAACAGCATATCTGCTCGTGCCTGATCCAAGGTACAGTATGGAGTCGTTCTGCAGATTCAGCGGTCCGCCAGCATTTGTTTCCAGTGTGTAATAGCCTGAGACAGCCGACAGGTAGCTGTTGGTAATGGAAAGGCTGCCATAATCATACACATAGAAAGCGCTGGTAAACGACGAGAAATTGCCATTCTGAATTGAAACTTGGCCCACATCGCCAACCTCCACCGGGGTGTTGCTGAAGAAGGCCTTGTCGTATTGTGAAATGTACGAGCTGAATTCCTCGGCATAGAAACCATAGTTGGTGGTGTTTGTTACGATATTGTGGGTTGACACAGCAGCTCCGGTTTCATACCAGTAGATTCCGGAGCGGGTCGCGTTGATCTTGTTGTTTGTAACGACAGAATTGCCAGAATATTCAATGTTTATTCCAAACCCATGGTTTGATGCCGACATGATGCTGTTGTCCGAAATGGTGTTCGCACCGCAGTAAGAGCAAGATATGAAATCGGAGGAAACAGGCCCCGTGAAATTGTTGTTCTTAACATTTATTGCCATGACCTGATTGGCGTATATCCCGTAATGTGCAGCAACCGAAGAAGTTCTGAATGAGAAGTTTCCGTTCTCAACAGTAACATTGCTTGAGTAAAAAATGTCAACAGCGGCGTATCCCGAGAAATTCACAGTTGATATGTTCTTTACTATAGAATCTGTAACATTTGCAAGTTCAACCCCATAATATGATGGGCTTCCGATTGTTATGTTCTCAAGCACAATCCCCGTGGTATTGAGTGATGCAACTGCAGGGGCTGAAGCGCCGGATTGTGAGACTGCCATGCCGTTTCCGTTCACATCAGCGTTGCTCCTGTTCACGAAGAGTGTCCCATTGATGTTCACAAGCAGATCATAAGTATTTGTGCTTCCGACCTGCTTCACTGCACTTGTATTGCTGACTGTTCCGTTGGCATAGATATACACATTGCCAAATTCTGTTGCCCCGTGGGAGACCTGGGGGGTCGCCTGAGGACCATTATGGTATGATGTGGCAGAAGCCTCAAATGCAACAGCAAAAGCTGAAAACACCATGAGGGTGGCCACAATCACAATTATTGGGGTTTTTCGCATAACGGGTATAGTTTATAACATATAAAAAATAATCTAGATAATCAACAAATAATTCCTAAATTCATGGAACACTTATGAAACAGGAATCTGT